>NZ_JAFY01000002.1:339714-679429 GCF_000526375.1 Aminiphilus circumscriptus DSM 16581
CGCTCTCCGGTTCCTGGGCGGCTGCGCGGAACTCCTCCACCACGTTGCGCGTCACGTCCCTCCGGGGATAGCTGAAGCCGTAGACCCGGGCCACGACGCGCCCCTCGCGGAGAATGGGAAGACTCGTGACCTTCGGGCCGAAACGGTGCACCGAGGGGGGGAGGTCCAGCCGAGCCTCCCACCCGGAAAGCGGATCGTGGTTGCCGTGCACCAGATAAGAGGCGATACCTCCCGCAGAAAGGCGCTGCACTTGCTTGCGGAAATCGAGCTGCGACGCGAGGGTCCGGTCCTCGCTGTCGAACACGTCACCGGCAAAGAGCACGAAGTCAACCCGACGCTCCAGCGCGATTGTCACCAGATTCGCAAGAGCCTCGGAAGGAGCGTTCCGCAAGCGTTCCGCCAGTCGCTCCGACGCATTGCGCTCCCGGCCCCTTTCGGAAATCGCAGGACCATTTCCGGGGCTACCCAGGTGAAGATCTGCACAATGGATGAAGGTCACGGACCGAAACGAGGACCCCGCCTCGCACGTCGCTGGTGCATCGGGATCGGATTCCCAGGGCATGACTCCATTCACCTTCCTTCTCGTTTCCGTTCCTCCCGACAGAGCGCTCGGAAGACATACCGAAAACGGACACGGTGGAAACGGTCCGGCACCGCCGCTTTCACGGAAAAGGAGCACTCTGCGTACACAGCATATCATGAGGCGTTCTTTCTGTATGCCCGATGTTCTCACGTTACGAAAAGAGCGCCGCAAAAGGACGGCTTAAGCTCCTTTCACGACGCTCCAAACGAACACCTGACGAGGCACAAAAGACGGTTCAGGAGAGGGACTTGAGAAGCTCCTCCGCGGCCTTGTGCAGGTCCCCGATCTTTCCGTCCTCCCAGAACGTCCCCTGGATCAGGGGAAGACGTCTTTCGAGAAGATCCTTCGCCTTGTCCTTCTCGTTCGCCACCGCATAGGCCCGGGCGAGACAGAAGAGCGCATAGGCCTCGGCACTCGCCTGGGCATCGCGTTTCACGTAGGTTCGAAGGAAAGGATTCTCGGGATTCTTGCGCCCCGCGTCGTCCACCCATGCGACAGTGAGCGTCTTGAAGGACTTTCCAAGGGCGTTCACGGCGTGTTTCACGTACAGCACGTCGCCTTTTTTCGACCCGTGCTCCAGAATCGCCGCGAAGGAGGCCGTGCTGTAGGAAACGCCGAGCCCTTCCTCGATCTCCTCCGACGCCGACGGCAACGCCACGAGATCGATGAGCAGCCGCTTGCCCATCTCGTAGTTGCCGCCAAGAAGATACGACACGCCGGCATAGTACGAATATTTGACCTTTTCCTCCGGGCTGCATCCCGCCCGGGCGAAAAAGCTCGCCGCCTCGGCGTACTGCTTGTTTTCGAAGGTCTCCCACGCCACGCGCGGGTCAACGACTCCTCAGGTGGCCGCCCAAGACGTCGCCGTCAACACGAGAAACATCACCGTCAGAAGCAACGTAAGCCCAACCCTTTGATTTCTCCGTTCCATTTCCGCACCTCCGCAGAAGACATTCCGCTCTCGGATTTTTCCTCGCACTCCGCGACAGAAATACGCGCCGTCGCCTGAAAAAGAGATGTGCCACCGGGGCAACCGTCGCCGTTGCCGCCTCGTGAGAGCGACGCAAGTATAGTGACTTCTTTTGAGGAGTGCAACGAAAATTTGCGGATCTGTGACAAAACAGGGGCAGCATCATCCCTAAGGAACCTCTGAAAAACGCCACACCGACCTCAAAAAAACGCGATGCGATCAAAATCGTGCGCGCGAGAGAGAGAAACCTTTTAATCAGGGCTTCCCTAAAACGGGACAGGAAAAATGTCATTTGTTGTCATTCTCCACGGATGATGAGGCGCGATGTTTTCTTGAGCCTGAAGAAAGCAAAAGAAAGCGAAAAAACGTCGATTCCGGACAAGAAGGTAGTGAAAGAGGGGATGACGGCGGCGGAAGGGAGCGGTCCCGGCACGATCACGCGCCGGGACCGCTTTCCGCCTCGAGAAAGCCGAGCAGATCCTCCAGCGCCTCGTGAAGCGTCTCCTGAAGCGACGGAAGAGAGGTGCGGTCGTGCCGCCACCCCGAGAGGAAAAGGTGAAAGCGGTCGGCATAGGAAAGATAGCGGAAACCGTAGCCGTCCTCCACGACGGGTCCGAATCCGGCGAGGCGGAGCCCATCCGCCGCGGTGGTGCTGGTGGAGAAGGTGTTGCGGCTCAGGGTACGCCACCCGAGGTCGTCGTAAAGGGCGGGGCGTTCCAGGGATTCGGCGGCGGCGATCCGAAGCAGACCCCAGAGATGGCGGTCCACGCCAAACCCGGCCTTGCAGAGCCCAACCCGCTC
The DNA here is from genome assembly GCF_000526375.1 of Aminiphilus circumscriptus DSM 16581. Classification (NCBI taxonomy): domain Bacteria; kingdom Thermotogati; phylum Synergistota; class Synergistia; order Synergistales; family Aminiphilaceae; genus Aminiphilus; species Aminiphilus circumscriptus. Next base: position 342,069 of record NZ_JAFY01000002.1, read on the forward strand.
CACGTGACACGCGGCGGCCTTTCGCAGAAGGAGGGCACATGTTCCCGCCTGGCTCTTTGCGGCGATCCGGGCGTTTCGCACCGCTGCGGCGTTGACGAAGGCAACCGACGCGGACGTTACGGGGCGCATGGCCTCGGTACGGCCATGGAGAAACCGACGGGTCATCACTGCCTGATAGGTGGTGCGGCAGACGCCGAAAAGCCGCCGCTGGGCGAGCTGGAGCGCCAGCTGCACGAAGGCGTCGGAACTCACTCCCGCCCGCTTGATCCGATCCTTGCCAAAGGCATCGAAGGACCAGGCCCGGACACACACGCTTCGGGAATGTTCCTCCACGACACGGAGAGCACGATGGACTTCTCCGAGAAGCTCCTCGTCAAAGGCGAAGCGGAGTTCCCGCAATGCGGGACGGATGCCGCCGGAAGCCCCTTCCCGGCGGGGTGCCTCCGTCGCGAGATGTGCCGCGAGACGGACCATGACGGATCCGTCCGTTCCGGCATGCTCCATGACGATCCCCGCGCCGCCGTCTGGAAAGACCACGAACTGCACGGACTTGTCGTACCAGCGGTTCGCCGTCTCCCCGGCGAGAAGAGCCGCGCCGAGGCCGGAAAAGTCTTCCGGCACCGCCTCGTCGCAGCAGATCGCGAAGAGAGCCGTCTCGACGCTTTCGAGGAGTTCCTCGTTGCCCGGAATCGCCGCGAGACGCCGCCGCAAGGCGGCCCATCGTTCCCGGGGAAGAGCGGTGAACACTCCGACGGGGAAGGTCGCCGGAGTGGAACGACACCGTTCGTCGATGTCCCGGAAGGTCGCCGCCAGTTCGTCCGAACCACAGTAAGAGCGCGACGAAGCGCATGGGAGATCCATCCGAAAAAGACGCCCCCGGCGAAGCACCACCACGTGTTCCGCCGTTTTCCCGTTCCCGTCGGCGGCGAAACGGAGCACGTCCCTTGAAGCACAGGGAACACGGGTGGTCCCGAAGACCCGCCGGAACTGGGCCATGCAGAGCGGCTCTCCCCGCTCCATATCCGGAGGAAGCGATTCCTCCAGGATTTTTCTCCGAAAGGCGAGCGCACCGAGGACGAGGGAGGCCGCCCGGGAAGACCACTCCTTCTCCCGTTCCTCCAGGGCGTAGAACACCGAGGAGTGAATCACCAGGGAGTCCCGAAAGGAGAGATACATGTCCTCCCAGAAGGGTTCCAGCCAGTTGGGGACATCCGGTCGGGACGCCCTCTCCACGAGGCGGCGCTGCAGCTCGCGGCCAGGACCCGTCGCCCCCGCGAACGCCTCCGTCGCCTCCGTGGTGATGGCGAAGGCCCGGTCGTCCAGAAGAGGGCGTATCCATTCGAGATAGCGGCGGCACGTGTCGCCCAGGTCCGGAACGGGAAGGCGGGGCAGTTTTTCCTGAAAGGCAAAGATCCCCTCCGGGACTTCCACGCATTCCTTCCGCGGCGACGCGAGCACGGGCTCGTGCATGCCATGCCCCTCTTCGTTTCGTTCCATTGTCGGCCCTCCTTTCGGCTAGCGCGTCGGAGGCTCCCAGCGCCTGGCGAGGCTCTGGGTAATGCGGTCGATGACGATGGCGAGGAGCACCACGCTGGACCCTGCCTCGAAACCACGCCCCACGTCAATGCGGTTGATGGCGAGGAGCACCTCCTGCCCGAGACCGCGGGCGCCGATCATGGAGGCCACCACGACCATGGCGAGGGCCATCATGGTGGTTTGGTTCACACCGGCGAGAATGGAAGGCATGGCCAGGGGAATGCGCACCTCCCGGAGAAGCTGCCACCGGGTGGCTCCGTAGGCGAGGGCGGCCTCTTCAACCGCCTTGGGAACCTGACGAAGCCCGAGTTCGGTGAGGCGGATCACCGGAGGAAGAGAGTAGATAAGCGTTGCGAGCACCGCCGGAACCTTGCCGAGGCCGAAGAGCATCATGGCGGGAATGAGGTAGACGAAACTAGGCATGGTCTGCATGGCATCCAGAAGAGGCCGAAGGACGAGCGAGGCCCCCCGGCGCTCCGCCATGAGCACCCCCACGGGGACCCCCAGGATCAGGGCAAGGAACACCGCCGTGATGACCACCGAGAGCGTCTCCATGGCCATGGACCAGAGACCGAACATACCGATGGGAAAAAGAAGAAGACCGAGGAAGGCCCCCGCGAGAGGACGCCGGGTGGCATAGACGCCCAAAAGCGCCACAGCAAGGAGTACCGACCACCAGGGAAGCCAGATGAGAAAACGGTTCACCTTGAGCAGCAGGGAAAGGATGCCCGCCGACACGGCGTCGAAGAAGGCCGCGTGATCCACCACAAGCCAGTCGATGAAGGAGTTCACCGCAGGCGCAATGTGATATTCGAGAGTTTTCGGAAACACGGGTCCCTCCTATCCGGCGCGGTGTTCCGCCATGCGGCGCTCCGCCCGGGCAACCTGCTCCCGCTCGTCCTGAACGAAGCGGGCCACGTAGTCGTCGGCGGGGTCGGCGATGATGTCGTCGGGGGAGCCGATCTGGACAATGCTCCCCTTGCGCATGACCGCCATGCGGTCCCCCAGGCGCAGCGCCTCGGAGAGGTCGTGGGTGACGAAGAAGATGGTCTTCCGGAGCGTCCTCTGGAGGCGGATCAGCTCGTCCTGGAGTTCTCTGCGAATGAGGGGATCAAGACCGCTGAAAGGTTCGTCCATGAAAAGGATGGGAGAATCCATGACGAGAGCCCTGGCGATGCCCACGCGCTGGCGCATGCCCCCCGACAGGGAGGCGGGATAGGCTCTTCCCCATCCTTCGAGCCCGACTCGGGAGAGGATCTCCTTTGCTTTGTCCGTTCGGGCCGTTGCCTCCTCTCCTCGGAGCTTCAGGCCGAAGGAGGCGTTTTCCAGAACCGTCCGGTGCGGCAGGAGACCGTAGTGCTGAAAGACCATGGCCACCTCCGTCCTGCGGAAATGCACCAACTCCTGGGGCGTCATGGCCGTCACATTCCGCCCGTTCACGGAGATGTTTCCCGCCGTGGGTTCCACCAGGCGCATGAGACAGCGGATGAGAGTGGATTTTCCGCTGCCGGAGAGCCCCATGACAATAAAGGTCTCCCCCGGCTCCACGGAGAACGCCGCATCTCGAACGGCCACCACGACCCGTCGTTCCTTCTCCAAAGCCTCCAGCGCCTCGGGATTCTCCACAATCCCCGGAGGCAGCACGTCGCCCTTCTGCCTGGAATAGATCTTCCAGAGCCCCCGAACTTCGATGGCGGCGGAAGAGAGAGGCGGCGCGTGCGCCGCCTCTCTCTGTTCCGGACCGAGATCGGCGGAGAGTGCGTAATGGAAAGCCACTAGGGAAGCGCCTCCAGAGCGGCCCGTACCTTCCCCGCAATCTCCGGGGCCAGCCACGCTGCCCAGACCGCCTCGTACTCCTTCAGGAACCACTCCGCCGCCCGCTCCACCGTGGCACCGGACTCGAACATGAAGGCCAGCACCTTGTTGTTCTGCTCCAGCGTGGTCTCGTAGACCTCCAGAAAACGCCGCACCTCCGGATGGGCCTCGGCGAATTTCGCGTTCATGAGAATGAGCACTCTCGCCTTGGGAAAGGCACAGCCGTAGTCCTTTCCCTCTCCCCAGCGGGATTCGTCGTAGGGCGGTTCCTCCAGAAGTGTCATGTCGTACTTGCCGAGAACCCACGTAGGCTCCCAGTAGTAGGCCAGAATGGGACGTCCCCGGTCATAGGCGGTCTTGATGGCCGTGGAAAGGGCCGTCTCGGAGCCGGGCGCGAAGGATTCGAAGGTTTCCTCCAGACCGTAGGTCCTGAGCTTCACGTTGTTGATGGTATGCACCATCCATCCCGTGGGCCCATTGTAGAAACGCCCCTTCTTAGGGTTCTCCGGATCCTTGAAGAGTTCCCAGTACTTGGGCAAGTCCGCCACGGACTTCAGGTCCGGCGCGACGGGAGCAATGCCCCGGGCCGCGTCGCCCTTGATCATGTACGTCGGTACGTACCACCCCTGGGGAGCATCCGGAAAAGTGGACCCCAGATCCACCACAGTCTTTCTGGTCTGAGCCTTTTCCCACCATTCCACCACGTTGTCCACCCATCCTTCCATGGAGAGATGGGCGTCTCCGCGCTCGATGGCCATCAGCCCCGGCATGGACTCGGCAAAGACGTATTCCGGCGCGTAGCCGAATCCATGTTCCAGGATGAAACCGGCGATGCGGTTGTGCACCTGCACACTGTCCCAGCTGAAATCGACGAAAATCACCGATTCCGCCGCAGCGACGGGAGCGACGGCCAAAACCGCCGCAAAGAGAAACCACAGCACTGTCTTCTTCACGCACGTCACACTCCTTTTCCTGGTGCGAATACCGTCCTCCGAGGAGACGCGACACGTCTCCGGAGGCGGAAACTGCCCGGATGGGGAACGGCTCGTGTTTTTTCCGAAAAATAGGGGTCTTTTTTCCTTTCGCGAAGGCGATCGGGCCACATATGTCCGCAAAAAAACCGACGATACCGGAACGAGGCGAACGGCCTGGAGACAGCGACGTTGTGCTGTTTTTTAAGAACAGCTCCAGAGGAAATGAAACAAAAATCCAAAATGAGGCACAGAACGATTATGACGTGTACAAAGTCTCGCTTCTTCAGATATTAAGAATAGACGATGAAGAACTGTTCTGTCAAGATCAATGCATACAATTAAAGCGTCTCCACTTCTTCATTCACCCTTTCCAACTCCCTTCAACACCTCGCAACACCCGTGTTGCAAACACCTCCGCAACAGGGACAAACACGACGGAGGCCGCCGCCGCATCGACCCTTCCGGAGGCGAATCCGGTTCTCGGAACGCGAGATCACTCTCGGGGTCCATCTCGTCATTTTTCCGAAAATGCGTCGCGAACAGATCGCGTTCGGCCCGAAAAAAGCGTGGTATCATTGTCGCCGACATACGGTCGGGAGGGAGACGGCATGGCCTGGATCAAACGCGGCTCCATCATGGTGGACGTACAGAACGTGGAACGCCTCGACAAGGTGCTCAAGGACGGCAGCGTCGTTGCCCGCATCGTGGGGTGGATCAACGAGGGGGTCGTTCAGATTCCTCTCCTCAACACCTTCTGGTTCTATGATTTTCTGCGGAGAGTGAACAAGGAGTGGCTCCTCAAGCGCCACCCCGACATGGTGATCTTCGAGGGAACACCCGAGGAGGCGGACCTTCTCTACGACCGCCTCCGGCATTGGCTTTCCGCCCCCTCCTACCAGATCTTCGACGTGGATTACGAGATCGGCCTCCACGTAACCAGGGAGATTCCGAACATCGTCTCCGTGCGCAACGGCTGAGGCGACTCCACACACCGCCGAGAAAGACCGCCTCCCCGGCGGATGGCGCAAGAGCCCCACGAACAGGACGTGCCGCAAAAAAACGAAAATACTTCCCCCCTTCGGAGCGCGACGACGGCATGCGCTCCATCTTTGTCGTTTCCGTTTTTCCGGTTTCCGAACACCACGACGACGCGCCCCGGAATGCGTTGTTCCACACCCGCGGACACGTCCCACTTCCCCCCTTCGGAGCAAAAAAACGAAATCCGCCAATCATGACTCACTCTTTTCACTTTTGCTTCGTCTTTTCGCATCGGCAATCCGCTCAAAAAGACCGACCATGAGGTGGATGCGCCTTCCCCCTCGATTGGATAGAAAAGAGAGGCACCAGTATCCGGAGGGAACTCCGGAACGACTCGCAATCTTCAGCGGTGGAGAGCGCGAAGGGTGAGGGGGACATGTCCGTGACGGAGACGAAGCAGCGCATCGTCCAGGAGTACGTGCCCGGAAAACAGATCACGCTGGCCCACATCATCCGGAATCCAAGACGGGATTTCTGCGAGCGCCTTGGCGTGGATCAGCCCGGTGCGGTGGGCATCATGACCATTACGCCGGGAGAGGGCGCCATCATCGCCGGCGATGCCGCCACAAAAGCCGCCAACATTCATGTGGAGTTCGTGGATCGTTTCACCGGATGTCTCATGTTCACCGGAGAAGTGACCGCGGTGGAGACCGCTCTCAAGGGAGCCGTTATGACGCTGGAATCGGTGCTTGGATTCGTCCCCGCGCCGATCACCAGAACATAACGGCTTTTTTCGTGCGCCGTGTCCCAGGGAGAAAAACGCGGAGAACCGCGGCGCATCATGGTCGTCGGCCCCAGCGGCGCGGGAAAGACGACGCTTTTGACCGCTCTCGGCCTGATGGAACAGAAGCACGGCGGCAAGACCGAGATGGTCTCCTACACGTCCCGGTCCATTGATACGCCCGGGGAGATGCTCGAGAATCCGCGCTATTATTCCGTCCTTCTGATGAATGCCCCCAAGGCGGCGTTGGTGCTTTTCGTAGCGGACCCGACGGGAAACGTGCGGTTTCCTTCCAGGATGGCCCAGGCGTTCCGGGCTCCGGTCCTGGGAGTGGTGACGAAAGTGGACGTGAGCACTCCCGAGGAACGGGAGAGAGCGAAGGAACGCCTGCGAAGCGCGGGAGCGAGGGAGGTGGTCGACTGCTCGCCAGTGACCGGAGAGGGAATGGATCGCCTGAAGTCTTCCATTGAACGCATGTCTAGGGAGGTGTTCCGTGCATGAACGGAGAAGCGCTGGGATTGATTGAAACACGAGGACTTGTGGGAGCCATCGAGGCCGCCGACGCCATGGTGAAGGCCGCCAATGTGCACCTCATCGGCTACGAGAAGATCGGATCGGGCTACGTGACCGTTATGGTTCGGGGCGATGTGGGCGCCGTCAAGGCCGCAGTGGATGCGGGCGCGGCGGCGGCCAAGCGCGTGGGTGAGATCGTTTCCATTCACGTCATCCCCAGGCCGCATGCGGACACGGAAAAGATCCTGCCCAAAATCGGGTAGCCCGAGGAGGTGTAGACAATGGCAGAACAGGACGTCATGAAGAAGGTCATGGACGAAGTCATGAAGCGCCTCGCTCCCGAGATCCCCAAGGAGGCGCCTGCGAACGACGCCGTCTGCGTGCCCGCCGCGGTCACCGAGTTCATCGGGACCGGCATGGGGCACACCCTCGGGCTCGTCATCGCCAACGTGGAGCCCCGCCTCCACGAAAAGATGGGCATCGACAAGAAGTATCGCTCCATCGGGATCATCTCCGACCGCGTCGGTGCAGGCCCCCAGCTCATGGCCGCCGACGAGGCCGTGAAGGCCACCAACACGGAGATCGTCTCCGTGGAACTGCCCCGTGACACCGAGGGCGGCTGCGGCCACGGCTGCCTCATCGTCTTCGGCGCCGAGGATGTCTCCGACGCCCGTCGCGCCGTCGAAGTGACCCTGGGCAACCTGGACACCTATTTCGGCGACGTGTGGGCCAACGACGTGGGATACCTGGAACTGCAGTACACCGCCCGGGCGAGCTACTGCCTCAACAAGGCCCTGGGTGCTCCTCTGGGCAAGGCCTTCGGGCTCATCCTCGGCGCTCCCGCCGGTATCGGCGTGGTCATCTCCGACACCGCCCTGAAGGCAGCCGAGATCGATCCCTTCGCCTACTGTTCCCCCAGCAAGGGCACGAGCCTCACGAACGAAGCGTTCATCATGGTCACGGGTGATTCCGGTGCGGTGCGGCAGTCCATCATCTCCGCCCGCGAAGTGGGAGTCAAGCTCCTTCACTCCCTCGGAACCAAGCCCAAGTCCCTCACCGTTCCGTACATCTAGGCTGAGGACGAATCCAACGAGGGGGTGACGCGGGTGGCTCAGCAGAAAAGAAGTAAACGTTTCGAAGTGCTTGAGAATCGTCCCGTCCACAAGGACGGATTCATCGGCGAATGGATCGATGTGGGACTCATCGCAATGGGGAGCCCCAACGATCCCAAGCCGTCCATCAAGGTCCAGAACGGCAAGGTCGTCGAGATGGACGGAAAGACCCGGGCGAACTTCGACATGATCGAACAGTTCGTCGCGGATTACGCCATTGATGCGTCCGTGGCCGAGGAGGCCATGTCCAAGAGCTGCCTCGAACTGGCAAGAATGCTCGTGGACATCAACGTGCCGCGCGACGAGGTGCGCCGGCTCTTCGGCGCCCTGACCCCGGCGAAGCTCGCGGGCGTCATGGCGGAGATGAACATCGTGGAGATCATGATGGCCATGCAGAAGATGCGCTGCCGTCAGACTCCCGCCAACCAGGCTCACGTGACGAGTGCGAAGGACCATCCCGTGCTTCTCGCCGCGGACGCCGCGGAAGCCGCTCTTCGGGGCTTCGTCGAGATCGAGACCACCGTCGGCGTGGTTCGCTACGCGCCCTTCAACGCACTGGCACTCCTCATCGGAGGCCAGGTGGGACGCCCCGGAACCCTTTCTCAGGACGCCCTGGAAGAGGCTTTCGAGCTTCAGATCGGTATGCGGGGTCTCACCGCCTATGCGGAAACCGTGTCGGTCTACGGAACGGAGAGCGTCTTCGTGGACGGAGACGACACACCCTGGTCCAAGTCCTTCCTCGCCTCCGCCTACGCGAGCCGCGGCTTGAAGATGCGGTTCACCAGCGGTACGGGAAGCGAAGTGCAGATGGGCGCCGCCGAGGGGCGGAGCATGCTCTATCTCGAAGCGCGGTGCGTCATGATCACCAAGGGCGCCGGCGTCCAGGGACTCCAGAACGGCTCCATCTCCTGCATCGGCGTTCCCGGCGCAGTTCCCTCGGGCATCCGGGCCATCGCCGCGGAAAACCTCATCACCATGGCGCTCGACCTGGAAGTCGCCTCCGGCAACGACCAGACCTTCTCCCACTCCGATCTGCGCCGTGTGGCTCGTACCATTCCCCAGTTCTTCCCGGGCACGGACCTCATCTTCTCCGGCTACTCCGCCGTGCCCAACTACGACAACATGTTCGCAGGCTCCAACTGGGACATCGAGGACGTGGACGATTACCTCGCCCTGCAGCGCGACTTCCGCGTGGACGGCGGCCTGAAGCCCGTCTCGGAGGATGAGGTCATCGCCGCCCGCAACAAGGCCGCCCGGGCCATGCAGGCCGTCTTCGAGGAATTCGGCTTCCCGCCCATCACCGACGAGGAAGTCGAACTCGCCACCTACGCCAACGGCAGCAAGGACGTGGGAACCCGCAACGTTCCTGAGGATCTGAAGGCCGCCGAACGCCTCATGAAGGAAGGGATCACCGGCATCGACGTCGCCAAGGCCCTCGCCAAGAGAGGTTTCCGGGACATCGCCGCCTCTCTCGTCATGATGATGAAACAGCGTGTCTCCGGCGACTACCTCCAGACTTCCGCATGGATCGCCTCGGACGGCACCGTCTACAGCGCCGTAAACGATCCGAACACCTACCAGGGCCCCGGCACGGGATACCAAATGTCCGAGGAACGCTGGAACGAGATCAAGGCCATTCCTTGGGCCGTCAATCCCGAGGACATCTAGGGAGAAGGGGGGAACTCATCCATGCAGCTCAGCCAGGAACTGATCCAGAAGGTCATCGCTGAAGTGCTCGCCGAGGTCATGAACGGCGCCCCTGCTCCGTCCTCCGCTCCCGAGGCCGAAGTTTCCGGAATCGTGTTCGCCGAGAAGGGCAAGGCCGCACGGGGAACCGATCCGAGAGAAGTCGTCGTAGCCGTGACACCCGCCTTCGGAACGACGTTCACGAAGACCATCGTCGACGTACCGCACGCGGAAGTCCTCCGCCAGATCTTTGCGGGCATCGAGGAAGAGGGACTTCGGGTGCGGGTCATCCGCGTCTACCACACCGTCGACGTGGCCTTCATGGCGCACCAGGCGGCGAAGCTCTCCGGTTCGGGCATCGGCATCGGCGTCCTCTCCAGAGGAACGTCGATCATCCACCAGAAAGACCTGAACCCGCTTTCGAACCTGGAACTCTTCCCGCAGTCGCCGCTTCTCGATCCGCTCACCTTCCGAGCCATCGGCAAGAATGCGGCCAAGTACGCCAAGGGTGAACAGCCCACGCCGGTGCCGACGAAGAACGATCCCATGGCGCGTCCGCGCTATCAGGGGCTCGCGGCGCTTCTGCACAACAAGGAGGCCCGCTTCATCGACCGAAACAAGGCCCCCATGGAGCTCTCGGTCACGTTCGAAGGGTAGGAGGTGGCGATATGGCTCAGATGAACGAACAGCTCGTGGCGGAGGTCGTCCGCCAGGTACTGCAGAACATGAACGGCAAGGCCGCGCCGGCCCCGAAGGGCGGCAAACTCACCGCCGCCGACTATCCCCTTTCTTCCAAGCGGCCCGAAATCCTGAAGAGCCCCAAGGGAACGCCTTTCAACGAACTTACCCTTGAGGCCGTGGAGAACGGCAAGGCCACCTTCGAGGATTTCCGCATCACTCCCGAAGCACTGGAAATGCAGGCTCAGATCGCCGAATCCGCGGGAAGACGCCAGATCGCCCAGAACCTGCGCCGCGCCGCGGAACTGACCAAGGTTCCCGACGAGCGGATTCTGGAGATCTATAACCTTCTCCGGCCGCACCGCTCCACGAAGGAAGAACTCGAGGGCATCGCGGAGGAACTGGAGACCAAGTACGGCGCCAAGGTTTGCGCCGCCTTCGTCCGGGAATCCGCGGAAGTCTACGCCCGCCGCAAGCTCCTCCGGGGCGATCTGCCCTCCTCCGACTGACAACAGGGAAGGGGCTCGCTTCCGTGCCGCTCATTGCCGGTATCGACATCGGAAACGCCACAACGGAAGTCGCCCTTGCCAGGGTGGAAGGAAGGGATGTCTCCTTCCTTTCCTCCGCCCTGGCGCCCACTTCGGGCATCAAGGGAACGCTGCAGAACGTGGCCGGATTGCGGCGAGCCCTCGGTCTCGCGTTGGAGCGTGCGGGATTCGCACGGGACGACTTTCGCAAGGTCGACCGAATCCGTCTCAACAAGGCCGCACCCGTCATCGGGGACGTGGCCATGGAGACCGTGACGGAGACGATCATCACCGAATCCACCATGATCGGCCACAACCCCTCCACGCCGGGCGGTGTCGGCGTGGGCGTGGGGGTCACCACCGCCTTTGAACGCCTCAAAGAGGTTCATTCCGGTGACGTGGTGGTCCCCGTCATTCCCGCTTCGGTGGATTACGAACACGCCGCCGCAGGAGTAGCGGACGCCATGAACCGCGGCGTCAACGTGGCCGCCATCATTTGCCAGGCCGACGACGGCGTTCTCATCGCCAACCGGCTTCCCCGTCCCGTTCCCATCGTGGACGAGGTAAGTTCGGTGGACCGCGTGCCTCTGGGCATGCGCTGCTGCGTCGAGGTGGCTCCTCCGGGACGAGTGGTGGAACTGCTCGCCAACCCCTACGACATCGCCACGATTTTCGACCTCTCCCCGGAGGAGACGCGCCAGATCGTTCCCGTGGCCCGCGCCCTCGTGGGAAACCGCTCCGCCGTGGTGATCAGAACCCCCCTCGGAGAAGTGAGGGAGCGCCGCATTCCCGCGGGGGAACTCTACATTATCGGTCCCTCGGGGAAACGCATCGTCAACGTCGAGGAGGGCGCCGAGGCCATCATGAACATGGTGAAGGCCTGCCAGCCCGTGGAAAACATCTTCGGTCAGCCCGGAACAAACGTGGGAGGCATGATGGAACGGGTCCGCAAGACCATGTCCAATCTCACGGACATTCCCCTGAGCGACATCTACATCCGGGATCTTCTCGCCGTGGACACCCTCGTTCCCCAGAAGGTCGTGGGGGGCGTGGCGGGAGAATTCTCCCTGGAATCCGGCGTCGCCCTGGCGGTGATGGTGAAGACCGAGGAACTGCCCATGCAGAAACTCGCCAAGGCCATTGAGGCCGATCTCGGCGTCACCGTGGAGATCGGCGGCGTCGAGGCCGATATGGCCATCCGGGGTGCCCTCACCACGCCGGGGACAAAATGTCCCGTGGCGATTCTCGATCTCGGCGCGGGAAGCAGCGACGCATCCTTCATGCGTCAGGACGGGACGGTGGAACTCATCCATCTCGCCGGAGCCGGGAACATGGTGAACACCATCATCATGAGCGAACTGGGCATCGACGACTTCGACCTGGCGGAATCCATCAAGCGCTATCCCCTCTGCAAGGTGGAGAGCGTCTTTCACATCCGCCAGGAGGACGGAACGGTGCGTTTCTTCGACAAACCGCTGGATCCCGAGGTGTTCGGCCGGGTGGCGCTCATCCACGAGAACGACATGCTCCAGCCCATTCGTCTGAACGTCACGCTCGAACAGGTCCGCAACATCCGCCGTAAGGCGAAACAGGAAGTCTTCGTCACCAACGCGGTGCGCGCCCTGGAACAGGTGGCGCCCGCCCACAACGTGCGGCTCATCGACTACGTGGTTCTCGTCGGCGGCTCCGCCGTGGACTTCGAGGTCCCCACCATGATCACCGAACGGCTCTCTCGGTGGGGCGTCGTGGCGGGAAAGGGCAACATCCGCGGCAAGGAAGGCCCGAGAAACGCCGTGGCCACGGGGCTCGTGCTCTCCGCGACGGGGGCATAGAATCATGGCATCCTGGTGCGGACACATCGGCGAAAGCCCTAGTGAACGCCCCGCGGTGGTGCTTCTCTTCTCCCCTTCGCTCGACCCCGACATTGCCATCATGGTCGGAGCGGGCAGCGAAGAGGAGGGCGTTCCTCTCGTGTGGGATACCATGAAAGGAACAGCGGAGGTTATTTCCAGACAAGCCGCTCTCCGCTCCCGCCTCGAAGTCGGGGTGGGCATCACCTCCGACGCATGCGCGATCACGCTGGTGAAACACACACAAGGACCGTACATCCTCCGGCAGGGTCCGGGCTCCTTCGGCGCTTCGGAGAAAAAGGCCTTGAAAAAAACACTCCGCTGGCTGGGAGGCGCGGCGGCTTGCCTCGCGAAAGGGCAGCCTCTTCCGGACGAACGAAAGGAAGAGAGCCTTCCACATTCCGCGGAGACAGAGACCCGAAAAACGACAGCGACAATCGAACGGGAAAAACCGCCCCAGGGCAATCCTTTTCCACAGGACCTCCTCCGCCGGAATGCTGCCGGCGACGACGCCGGACAACGGGAAACATCCGCTCCCTCCGAGGACGAGATGGTCCGGCGCTTGGTCGCACTGGTGCTCGAGACCCTGAACAAGGCACCCTAGAGGTCTTCGTCCGCAGGAGGCAGGAGAGGAGGAGTGAGCAGGCATGAGTGAACTGCACATACGAACAGCCCTCGGCTTCATTGAGGTCGTCGGTCTCGCTGCCGCGGTGGCGGCTGCCGACGCGGCTCTCAAGGCGGCGAACGTAAGTCTTGTGGGGCGCGAGATCTCCAAAGGATACGGCTATGTGACGGTGAAGATCGCCGGCGACGTGGGCGCCGTGAAAGCCGCTCTCGCCGCGGCGAAGGCCGTGTCGGAAAAGGTGAGCAAGGTCTGGTCCGTGGACGTGATCCCTCGTCCCGCCTCCGCCATCGGTCCCGTGCTCACCTTCAACAGGGAAACCCAGGGCGCCTCCGAGTGGGTTGCGGCACACGGCCCCCGGGAGACGTTCTCCACCGCGCCGGAGAAAGAAGAAAAAAAAAGCCCTTTCGTTCCCCCGTCTCCGTCCGAAGAACGGCCCTCCGTCGCAGAGACCGAAGAGGCCGTTCCGGCTCCACAGGGAGACGGGAAAGGACTTCCGGAACGGACGTCGATCGTGGAGCCGGAACAGCAACCTTCCGCCCCTTCGGAGACGCCGGAGGAAGGCGCGGGTGGGGACGGACAGGACGACGCGCGCGAGGAACCGGACTCTTCCGCTCTCCCACATGGGGAAGACACGGTTGAGATTTCCGAGGCACCGGTAAAATCCCCCCAGCCCGAGAGCACGCGGGAGACGGCGCGGCGGAGCAAGAAACGAGAGAGCAAACGCAACCGATAGAAATTGCCCTCTTCAGGGCACTCCTTTCTCGTGAACAATGCGCAGCAAGAAAGACAGGGACATCCATCGGCCTCTTCGAAGTGCGTCGGAAGAGGCGACAACGCGGTAAACACCTAAGGAGGCGCGAAAATGACCCAGGAAGCGCTCGGAATGATCGAAACACGCGGACTGGTGGGCTCCGTGGAGGCAGCGGACGCCATGGTCAAGGCGGCCAACGTGACCCTCGTGGGACAGCGGCTCACCGGTGGCGGACTGGTCACCGTCATGGTCCGCGGTGATGTGGGCGCCGTGAAGGCCGCCGTGGACGCCGGGACCGCCGCGGCATCCCGCGTCGGCGAAGTGGTCTCCACCCACGTGATCGCCCGTCCCCACGGGGAGATCGAGGGAATTCTCCCCTCCCCCGAGGGAACGCAGACCGAACAGATCGAAATCTGCAAGGATTAGGACGCCATCATGGAGCTGGAACGATCCCTCGTCGAACGCGTGACCCGGAAGGTCATCGAAGCCCTTGACGGGAATCCGGCAACGTCCCTTGAGACGGCGTCCTCCTGTCCGGGGTATGTCGTGGCGGGCGTGAGCAATCGTCATGTCCACCTCTCGCCGGAGCACGTGGAGATTCTTTTCGGAAAGGGATACCGGCTCACCGTTCTGCGGGACCTCCGCCAACCAGGACAGTACGCCTGCAAGGAGACGCTCCACGTGGTCACCTGGGGAGGCGTTCTCGAAAACGTACGCATTCTCGGCCCCGAGAGGAAGAGCAGTCAATTCGAACTCTCCCTCTCGGATGCCAGAAAACTCCGCATCGACCCGCCTCTCGCCAAAAGCGGGAGCAAGGCCGCGTGTCCTTCGGTTCTGCTCGTCGGCCCCAGGGGAAGCGTGGTACTCGACTCGGGCATCGGTCTCGCCTGGAGACATGTCCATCTTTCCCTGCCGGAAGCACAGGTCTTGGGTCTGAAGGACGGCGATGAAACAGACGTGGAAGTAGAAGGCGAACGGGGCATCGTGTTCCGAAAGGTTTGGGTTCGGGTGCACGAGAGCTTCCTGAGCGAGTTTCACGTGGACGTGGACGAGGCCAATGCCTGCGGCCTCAAGACAGGGGATCTGGTGCGGCTATGTCTGTGAACCGATCCGTCGGCGGCTTCATCTCTTCTTCCGTCATCGCCCGCCCCGGCGAGGATCTCGAGCGAATGCTCCCCTCCTTCGGAGACGGCAGGCGCGTCGCCCCCTCTCCGGAACCGGCAGGAAGGGGTCTGATTTTTTGCGGCCGCTCCGGCGGAAACGAAAATCCTTCCGCCGCAACAGGCAGCGCACAGGTCGCCGAGGCGGAGGCGGTGTTTGGAACCTGCCCGGAGACTGTACCCCTCCCCTACGACGAACAGTTTGTGAAACACCTGCTGGCACCCCTCGACGAGGCACTGTTCCGGGAAGAACCCCTGACATCCTGGAACAAACTGTATCTCGGCTTCGATCTGGGCACGACAAACCTGGTCCTTGTGGCCCTCAACGAGGAGGGACAGCCCGTCTCGGCGGTCCTCGAATCCTCCCGCTCGTCCATCCGCGACGGCGTGGTGGTGGATTACATGGCGGCCATGACGGGCATGCGCTCCTGCCTCGAACGTCTTCAGCACCGACTTGGCAGGGCCGTCACCGGCATCGGTGCCGCGGCCTATCCTCCGGGAATCTCGGAGCGGACCGCGAAGGTCTGCGCCAACATCGTGGAATCCCTCGGCTTCGACTGCAAGGGGCTTTACGAGGAGCCCACCGCCGCGGCTGCCGCGTTGGGGACTTCCGAGGGGGCCATCGTCGATATCGGCGGCGGCACCACGGGCATCTCGGTCCTTCGGGAGGGCAAAGTGGTCTACACCGCAGACGAGCCCACCGGGGGCACGCACATGACGCTGGTCCTGTCCGGCGCGCTGGGGCTCGACTTCGACGCCGCGGAGACGCTCAAGCGGAACAAGACCGAACAGATCCGCCTCGTGCCCATGCTCAAGCCCGTCCTCGAAAAAATGGCCACCATCGTGCGCCATCATCTCGATGTGAGCGGCTTCTACGGAAAGGTACCCGTTCTTCTCGTGGGGGGAGGCGCGGCCTTTCCCGGCGCGGAGGCCATCATGGAGCGCATCATCGAGCAGCCGGTGACGCTGGCACCACATCCGCTGCTGGTGACCCCCGCGGGGATCGCCAGAAACCTCTGGAGGGAACAGCATGGCCGTTGACGTGGACACCCTCGTCGAACTGGTGCTGCAACGACTCCTCCGTCCTCGGGTGGGACTTCTCTGGTGGAACGAAACCCTTCCGTCCGCCCGGATGCCCGAGGAGGAGATCACCTGGATCCACTATCTGGGGACGAAATGCCTTCCCAGAGAGTCGGTCCGTCCCTGCATCACTCTGGCGATGCTCGACGCCCCGGAGGAAGAGGCGAAGACGCTCACGCTCCTCGCCATTCCAAGATGCCGCCCGAGCCTGCTTCAGGAACTGATCACGGGCATTCCCGCGTCACCCGAGGCGCGCCTTGTTGCAGGGTGTCTCGCCCAGGGGATTTCCGTCGTGGCCGACACGAACCACCTCGCCTCGTGGCACTCCTGGAAGGGAGCCTTGGGAGCGCGGCTCCGCAACGCCTTCGACGAACTGGAATCCCTCGGCATGACCCTGATCGGACGGGAGACTCAAGCCGCTTCTCCGGATGACTTCCGTGGAGCACCGGCAAATGCGCTTTCACAAACGGCAGCAACAGCGGTGACGGTGGAAACGAGGGCCTCCGTCGGCCCGGACGACCTTCTCCGGCAGCGAAAGGACGGTCCCTTCTGGATCACCTGGAAAGAACTCGCCGGACACGTGGAAGGCAAAACCTTCCTGACACTTCCTCCGGGAGCGCGACTCACCGCGGAAGCGGCGGATCGCCTGTCGGCCCTTCGTATCGCAGTGTACAGGGAGGAGGCATAATCCCATGGTCATGACCTATCAACTCATCCTCTCCCCTTCCGAGACAACGAAAAAAATGCTTTTGCGCCGCATGGGTTTTCGAGAGGAAGAGGGCAAAGAACTGCTGCGGAACGGCTCTTCCCCTTGGGGTGCCGTCCTCCTGGTTCAGGGAGGAGTGGCGGAAATATTTGCCGCCGTCGATCTGGGCACGAAAGCGGCCCCGGTGACGGCGCGGGAAGTCTGGGGAAACTGTCCGCAGCACATCAACACAGTGGCTTTCATCGGAGCGGTGGCGGACATCCGCACCTGTCTCCAGGCTTTGCAGAGCGGGGGGTTGGTGAAATGAAACTCGGGAAGATCGTCGGATCCGTCGTTGCAACCCGCAAGGACGACCGCCTCGTGGGGCACAAGCTCCTCGTGGTACAGCTTCTCATGCCCGGAAGAGAAGGATACCGCCCCGGCAAGGACGAGGGCGGCTTTTCCGTCGCCGTCGATCTCGTAGGATCCGGAACGGGAGATACGGTGCTTCTCTGCACGGGCAGCTCCGCCCGAACCGCCTCTGGGGATCCCGCGTCCCCCATCGACATGGCCGTCGTGGGCATCGTGGACACGGTGGACGTGGACCATCGAGAGGTGCTCTGACATGGGCCGGGTCACGACACGAACCGGAGACGGCGGCACGACTCGCCTCTGGGACGGAACTCCCGTTCCCAAAGACGACCCGAGAATCCGTTTGAACGGCGCCCTGGACGAGACGACCTCCGCCCTCGGCCTCGCGAGAGGACTGGCTCCACTGTCCCTGAAAGAAGATTTGGAACGCCTCCAGCGTGAAATTTCCGGCCTCATGGCCTATGTGGCGCGGGGCAAAAAGGACGCGGCCGTTCCCGACGCGGCAGGGCTGGAATCGTGGATCGAGCGCCTTCTCGCGGCCTATCCCGTTCCCGACGAATTTCTCTTTCCCGGGGACACTGCCGTGGGTGGAGCGCTCCATCTGGCGCGCGCGCTCTCCAGACGGGCGGAGCGGGATGCCCTTCCTCTCGCCAGAGAGGGCATTCTCGCACCCGATGCCATGCGTTACCTCAACCGGCTTTCGGACATGCTCTTCGTTCTTGCCGTGGCGGCGGACAGGGAGGCAATGGTGGAACGAATCACGAAAAACGTGCTGAAGACGGTTTCCCGGGAAAACGGCTCCCGCAGCTCCCTCTCCCGGGAAAATGCCAAGCGGCTTCTCGCCGCCATGGAACTCGCGGCGGAACAGATGGGAGTCCCCATGGTCCTCGCCGTCTGCGACGGTGCGGGAGACCCCGTGGCCTTTCTCCGCATGGACGGAGCGCTTCCCGTCAGCCTTACCCTGGCTCCGAAAAAAGCTCGCACAGCGGTACGACTCCGCATGACCACCGCCCAGTTGACCTCTCTCGTGCAACCCGGCGCGATGCTCTACGGCCTCACGGGTGATCCGGACATCGTCGCCTTCGGTGGAGGAATCCCACTCCGCCGGGGAGACGAGGTCTGCGGCGGCGTGGGCGTCTCCGGAGGTTCGGTCGAACAGGACATTGCCATCGCCGAGGCGGCTCTTGCCGCCTGGAATGAGAACGAATGACAACGGGGAAGACCCGGAGGTGATTTCCGTGGAAGACAAGGAACGACTCATGCAGGAAGTGATTCGCCAGGTCCTCGCCCGTCTCGGAACGGAAGAAGCGAACGGCGAAGGCGCCTCGCAGTTCGGCTTCGACAGCGTCGATGCCGCCGTGGCAGCCTGTGAGAAGGCCCAAAAGAGTTGGCAGTGGGATTTCTCTCTTGAGCAACGCATTCGCATCGTGAACGGTCTTCGGGAGGACCTTCTCCAGGAGGACTCCCTTGAGGAAGTCTCCCGTCTGGCACTTGAAGAAACCGGCATGGGGCGCCTGGACGACAAAATTCTCAAGAAACGTCTCGCCGTGGAAAAAACCCCGGGACCCGAATACTTCACCACCCGGGCTATCTCCGGCGACCATGGGCTTGTGCTGGAGGAGCTCTCTCCCTTCGGGGTCATCGCCTCCATCACCCCCTCCACGAACCCCGTGGCATCGGTGTACAACAACACCATCTGCATGATCGCCGGCGGCAACGGCGTGGTCTTCGCTCCCCATCCCGGAGCGGTGAAATGCTCGCTCCGGGCGGTTGAACTCGTGACACGGTCCCTGGCGAAGCGAGGAGCCCCGGAGGGTCTCGTGGTCACACTCACCCAGCCCAGCATGGAGAACCTCAAAGCCCTCATGACGCACCGGACCGTGCGCCTCGTCGCCGCCACGGGCGGCCCCGGCGTGGTGAAGGCCGCTCTTTCGTCGGGCAAACCCGCCATCGGCGCCGGCCCGGGGAACCCCCCCGTTGTGGTGGACGAGACGGCGGACATCCGCAAGGCCGCGCGAGATGTCATCCTCGGGTGCTCCTTCGACAACAATCTTCCCTGCATCGCCGAAAAGGAACTCTTCGTGGTGAACTGCGTCGCGGACGAACTCAAAAAACACATGCTTGACCAGGGCGCCTTCGAAGTCAAGGAGCCGGACCTCGTGAAGCGGCTTCAGGAACTCGTTCTCAATCCGGATCACTCGGTGAACCGTTCCATGGTGGGCAAATCAGCCCCCTACTATCTCGAGAAACTGGGCATCAAGGTGGGTGCGAACGTGCGCGTCGTTCTCGTGGAGACCACCGAGGACCACCCCTTCGTGCAGGAGGAACTGCTCATGCCGATTCTTCCTCTGGTCCGGGTGGCGGACTTCGACGAAGCCCTCTGCGCCTCCCTCCGGGCGGAGCATGGATTCCGTCACTCCGCGGCGATCCACAGCACCAACATCACCCATATGAGCCGCATGGCCCGGGCCATGGAAACCACCATCTTCACGAAAAACGCTCCCTCCTTCGCCTCCATCGGCGTCGGCGGTGACTGCCCCACGGCGTTCACCATCGCCACCACCACCGGCCAGGGTCCCACGACGCCGCTCTCCTTCTGCCGGACCCGGCGTTGTGTCCTCGCCGGAGCATTCCGCATCATCTAGGAGGCGACATTCATCATGGAAGCGGAGCGGCTCGTGCAGCAGGTCTACGAGGCGGGGGTCGTCGGCGCCGGTGGCGCCGGTTTTCCCACCCACGTGAAACTCAAGGCGAAGGGCATCGACACCTACCTCATCAACGGCGCCGAATGCGAACCGCTGCTCACGGTGGACCAGCATCTCATGTGTGAAGAGGCACCCCGCCTCGTCGCGGCGGGGCTTGCCGTGGCGGCGGCCCTCGGAGGAGCACGGCTCGTCTTCGGCCTGAAGAAGAAGTACGCTCCCCAGATCGCGGCCCTTCGGGCCTGCGGTGCCGAGGTCGTCGAAGTGGGCAACTCCTATCCGGCTGGAGACGAGGTCATCCTGATCCACGAGATCCTGGGACGGCACGTCCCCGAGGCGGGACTCCCTCTCCAGGTGGGGGTTGTGGTGAACAATCCGGAGACGCTCTACAACATCGCCGGAGCCATGGACGGCCTTCCCGTGACCCATACCTTCGTCACCGTAGGCGGTGCCGTGCCGCGTCCCGGCGTGTGGCGGGTACCGATCGGCGCTCCCGCATCGCTTCTTCTCGACGCCGCGGGAGGCTCCATCGTGAAGGATCCGGTCTTCATCGAGGGCGGCCCCATGACGGGGAAGTACCGTTTCGACACGAATTTCAACGTCACGAAGACCACCAAGGGCCTTCTCGTGGTACCCCGCACCTCCGCCCTCGTCCATTACGAGACAATGCCCGTGGAGCAGATGCTCAAACAGGCGAAGGTGGCCTGCTGCAGCTGTGTCCAGTGTACTGTCACCTGCTCCCGGAACCTCGTCGGGCACGGTCTCGAACCCCATCGGATCATGCGGGCCATCGCCTTCGCGTCCCAGGCACTTCCGGAGATCGTGAAACAGGCGTTCCTCTGTTCGGAGTGCAACCTCTGCAGCGGTCTCGTGGCCTGCCCCATGGGGCTTTCGCCTCGGCGGGTCAACCAGGTTCTCAAAGGAAGCCTCCGGGCCCAGGGCATCAAACCGGACTTTCCGAAACGGGACATCACGCCTCATCCCCAGCGGGCATTCCGACTCGTTCCCAGCAAGCGGCTGGTACAGCGCCTGGGACTGGCCTCCTACGACAGGGAAACTCCCTACATGGGGGATCTTCCTGTGGGGAACACACCCCTTGCCATCCCCACCAAGCAGCACACGGGCGTTCCAGCCGTACCCTGCGTTACTCCGGGAGAGGCCGTTCAAGAGGGACAGATCCTCGGCGCGCCTCCCGAGGGAGCTCTCGGCGCGACCATCCACGCCTCGCTTTCCGGAACGGTCCTTGCGGTGTCGCCCGAGGCCGTGACGATTCAGCCTGAGCGCTGACCTCGGCACGAGCGGCATTCCCTTCGCTGCAACGCAGCTCGGAAAGGGCAAAGCGCAAGACACCCTGACAAGCTTCTCGGGAAAGGACGGAAGAGACCATGGAAAAAGCCGTTGCCATCGTAGAACTGCTCAGCGTGGCCCGGGGCGTGGCGACCGCGGATGCCATGCTCAAGGGAGGTGACATCTCCCTCTATTCGGCGTGCAGCATCTGCCCGGGCAAATATCTCATCGTCGTGGGAGGCCAGGTGGGCGCCGTCAAGACCGCCCTGGCCCGCGGGCTCGAAGCGGGAGGCGAAGCGGTGAGCGACAGCATGCTCCTGCCCAACGCCCATCCGGACATTTTTCCCGCGCTGTCGAGCGCCACGGAGGTGAAGGAGATCGCCTCCCTGGGAGTCGTGGAGACCATGAGCGCCCCCGTTGCGGTCGAGGCCGCCGATGCCGCGGCAAAGGCCGCCCAGGTGAAACTCCTGGAGATCCGCCTGGGACGCGGTATGGGCGCCAAGGCGTTCTTCAGCTTCACCGGAGACGTCTCGGAGGTGCGTACCTCCGCAAAGGCCGCGGAGCGGGTCGCCGCCGAAAAGGGACTCCTTGTGGACGTGGTGGTCATCGCCAAGCCCCACAGGGACCTGCCACCCTTCGTCGTGTAGGAAACAGGCGAGAAACGGAGGCAGACTGCCTCTTTGGTACAACGATCAGGAGCATCGAGTGCGGAAGTGACTGTGGCTTTCCGTTCCGGGAAGGAAATCCGAACGGACGGGAACCTTGGGGAAATCACCGGGTACGAAACAGAAGGAGTGTGAAAACATGTCCAGCAAAATGAAGATCATGATCGCACCGGGCAGATACGTTCAGGGATCGGGCGCCGTGAAGAGCGCCGGAGAGCACGTGAAGCTCCTCGGCAAAAAGGCCCTCATTTTGGGTGGCAAAAGAGGCATGGGCGCCGTGAAGGCGGACCTCGAGGCGAGCCTCAAGGCCAACGGCATCGCCTTCGTCGAGGAAGCCTTCGGCGGCGAGTGCTCCCGCCAGGAAATCGAGCGCATGAAGGGCATCGCCAAGGAACAGAAGGCCGACGTCATCATCGGCACCGGCGGAGGCAAGACACTCGACACGGCCAAGGCCGTGGCCTACGAGCTGCACCTCCCCGTGGCCATCATTCCCACCATCGCCGCCACGGACGCCCCCTGCAGCGCTCTCTCGGTGATCTACACCCCCGAAGGGGTCTTCGAGAGCTATCTCGTTCTGCCCCAAAACCCCAACCTCGTCGTCATGGACACGGACGTGGTTGCCCACGCCCCGGCGCGCCTCCTCGTCTCCGGCATGGGTGACGCTCTCGCCACCTGGTTCGAGGCGAAGAGCTGCTACGTCACCAAGGCGGGCAACATGCCCGGCGGGGCCGCCACCGAGGCGGCGATGAAACTCGCCCGACTCTGCTACGACCTTCTCATCGAGTACGGCCTGGAGGCGAAGATCGCCTGCGACGCGCACGCGGTCACGCCCGCTCTGGAGCGTATCGTGGAGGCCAACACCCTTCTTTCCGGACTCGGCTTCGAGAGCGGCGGCCTTGCCGCGTCCCACGCCATCCACAACGGCCTTACCGTTCTCGAGGAAACTCACCACTACTACCACGGCGAGAAAGTCGCCTTCGGAACCCTGACGCAGCTCGTCCTCGAGGACGCGGATCGGGAACAGCTCCAGGAAGTTCTCGATTTCTGCTGCGACGTGGGACTTCCCATCACACTGGGTCAGCTCGGCGTGAAGGAGGTCACTGCCGCAAAACTTCGCCCCGTGGCGGAAGCGGCCTGCGCCCCCGGAGAAACCATCCACAACACGCCATTCAAGGTAGATGCCGACCTGGTTCTCCAGGCCATTCTGGGAGCCGACGCCCTCGGGCGGGCCTATCTGGGGGGAAGCGCCGAGTAACCGACCCGGAAAAGGCCGGGTCGCGACAACATCTCTGGAGAAGAGCTCCGACACCTCTTCTCCCTCCTCTCTCCGCAGCACGAAGGGGGCTCTTTCAAAGCGCCCCCTTCGTGCTGCGGCCCAATCCCCGAGGAGACTGCTCCACTACACATCACATTCCTTTTCGAATGATGTCGATGGCATCTCCCACAAAACTCGGCATGTACCTCTCTTCCTTGTGGATCGCCACAAACTCTATCGTGAAGGGAGTTTCTCCCACCAGAAAATAACAGGGTTCCGGCGCAAAGGAGAAATGTCTCGCGTAGGTGTCCTTGACAAAAGAGACGCCAATGCCGAGCGCCGACATCCGGGTGGAGGTCTCGATATTTTGAATCTCGATGATCCGAGACGGAGTGATCTTCATGCTGCGCAGCAGCCAATCGCTGAATATCCGTTGACTTTGCCATGGACCTTGCAAGATGAACGTCTCATCACCGAACCGCCGTAGATCGATCCAGTTCCGGCCGTACACGGGAAGCCATTTTCCACTGCCTGCAAGAGCGTGGTTCGGGGAGACCGCCAACAGAAGAAACTCCTCCGTGATTTTGATGCACGTGAAACCCGGCAGTTCCCGGATTTTGTCGCACAACACCAAATCCAGTTCATCCTCGTGGAGCATTTTCTCCAGCTTTTCCATCACACCCTCGGCGAAAGAGATCTCCACCTCGGGATATTTTTCGCCGAATTCCTTATAAAACTCAGGGATGATGTAGGGCGACCTACGCATCTGCATACCGATGCGCAAGCGCCCGCGACGGTCGTTCTTCAGGCCGGAAAGGTTCTCGTCGAACTCCGACTTGAGGAAAAACATTCTTCTCGCCGCACGGAGATAGAGTTCCCCTGCGTAGGTAGGCATCAATCCCTTCGAAGACCTCTCGAACAATTTCACCCCGAGCGCTTCTTCCACACTACGCACAAACGAACTGAGAGCCGGTTGTGAAACATGAAGCTTTTCAGCCGCCCTGGTGATGCTTTTACATTCCGCAACGGTGAGGATATACATCTGCTCCTTCAGGTTCATGACGTTCTCCCCGAGCCATAGGTTTATCCTATGCGTTCCATCGTTTTTTAGTATTTTACAGCATTTTATGCACCTCGTATCCTTACGGCGTCCGCAGAACATTCCGTAGGAACAGCGGCACATTTCATCGAGGAGGAGTCATTCATGTCAGATATGGAAGCAGCGGCAGCAAAAAAGTTCAAAGTAGTTGTGTGCGTCAAGTTGTGCAAAAAGGTTTTCATGGTGTTTGGCGGCCGTCTGCGGCGATTAGCCACACTTTTCCAAAAGTGCCTTTTTGTGTTCAATCAACAGGTCCATGTTGAGGTAGCGACTGGACTCCAGCCACGCCTCGTGGGTTTCGACGCACAGTGCCCGTATCAGGCGCTGACATGCATCGGTGTTTGGGAAGATACGGACGACCCGGGTCCTTCTCTTGATCTCTTCGTTGAGCCGTTCCAGCATGTTGGTTGACTTCAGATGCTTGTGATGTGCTCTGGGAAGCCGGTAGAAGGTCAGCGTCTCCTCTATGTTTTCCTCGACCCAGTCAACAAGCTTCGGATATTTCCTCTGCCATTTGGTGATCCAGGACGTCAGATCCCGGTGGGCCTCCATAATGTCCCGGCGGTCGTAGATCCAGCGGAGTTCCTGGAGACAATCGTCATCGGCCTTACGGGGCAGATGATCCAGAGCATTCCGCAGAAAATGGACGTAGCAACGCTGCCAAGATGCCTCGAGCAGGGTCTCTCCGATGGCCGAACGAAGTCCTGCGTGGTCGTCGGATACCACGAATTCGACACCGCGCAAACCCCGTAGCTTGAGCCCGAGAAGAAACTCTTTCCAACTGCTTGCCGTTTCACGGGGAGCCAATTCCACCGCCAAGATCTGCCGCTGCCCCTCCCGGTTGATTCCGATGGCGATCTGTACCGCCTGGGAACGGATAACTCCGTTCTCGCGAACTTTCTCGTAGCGAGCATCCAGAATCAAATACGGGTACTCTTCGTCAAGGGGACGGTTCGCAAAACGAGACAGGGCTTCATCGAGACCTTTGTTGATGGCGCTGATGCTGCTCGCGGAAAAACGATGTCCGCACAATTCCTCGGTGATCGCCGTCACTTTGCGCGTGGACACGCCCTGCACATACATTTCCGCCAGAGCCGCCACCAATGCCTTCTCACTGCGCTGATAACGCTCGAACAGTGCCGTGGAGAATTCTCCGTTGCGGTCTCTGGGAATCCGCAGTTCCAGCTTGCCGATTCGCGTGACCAGACTTCGGGTATAGTAGCCTGACCGATAACCCGTACGTTCTGTGTTGCGCTCATGTCGTTCGGCTCCAAGGAGTTCCGTCATTTCCCCGTCAAGGATTTCTTGCAGCACTTCCTTCATCAGGGTCTTCAGGGCATCCGTTTCGTTCCCGAAAAGGGCTTTCATTCCAGCGAAACGACTGCTATGCTTCTTTCCGGTCATGGTGTATCGCCTCCTAAGGGCTCGGGTTGCTTGTGCGCTGCAGACAACCTACATACACCATGACCTTCTTTTTTTGAATCCCCCTCCGCAAGCACTTTTTGCACACTCTTTAGAGCATAATCGTTCAAAGTCCCGCATACACTGGTTATCATCATCCTGTTCATTCTTTTCGCGGTATTTCTCACGTGGGTGATTCCGGCAGGCGAATTCGACAGAGTCACCAATGCGGCGGGAATCAAAGTCATCGATCCCGCAAGTTTCCGAATAATTCAAAGCAAGCCGGTGAGCCTTTTTCGCATACCAGACTTTATCGTGGACGGTTTCGCAAAGAGTGCCAGCCTGTTTTTTCTGCTGCTCTTCACTGGCGGCGCCTTCGACGTGGTCGTCAGCAGCGGCGCCCTCCAATCCTGCGTCGCCAAGGTGGCGAAAAGATATGCTTCCAAAGAAAGCATCTTCATTCCGATCCTGACACTGCTCTTCGCACTCATCGCAACCACCCAGGGCGTGAACACCTTCATCGGCTTCGCACCCGTCACGGTCCTCATCGCAAGAGCGATGGGTTTCGATTCCATCGTCGGCGCCGCAGTCATTCTCCTCGGCGGAGCCGTGGGGTTTTCCACGGGCACCCTGAATCCGAGCACCACCATCGTCGCTCAGGAAATAGTCGGTCTTCCGCTCTATTCGGGAATCGGGTATCGTTGGATCTGTTTCTTCGTGTTCCTTCTCGTCACAAACCTCTACCTGATCCGGTATGCGAAAAAGATCCGGCTCCATCCCGAACTGAGTCCCATGTACGATCTCGACGTGGCCGACACCTCGGTTTTGGACAATGATCTCGATTCCTTCGGCGATGTGACACTCCGAAAAAACCTCGTGCTGGCGAGCCTTGTGGCAGCTCTCGGAGTCATCGTGTACGGCGGAGTCAAGCTCAGTTGGGGACTCAATGAAAGCAGCGCCGCCTTCATCTGGTTGGGGATCATCGCCGGAGTATGCGCCGGATTCTCCCCCAGCAAGATCGCTTCGTGTTTCGTCGCCGGAGCGAAACGCATGGTCGCCGCCGCACTCATCATCGGTCTGGCACGCGCCGTCTCCGGGGTGCTCTCCGCCGGACTCGTTCTCGACACGGTCGTCAACGGCCTTGGGCGCGCCCTGCTGGTGGTTCCCACATTCCTTCAGGCCATAAGCATGTACATCGCAAACCTCGTGGTGAATATCTTCATCACTTCCGGCAGCGGCCAGGCGGCGGTCATCATGCCCATCTTCGCTCCAATCGCCGACATGGTGGGCATCACCAGGCAAACGGCGATTCTGACGTTCAACTTCGGTGACGGCTTCTGCAACTACATTCTGCCGACCTCGACGGCGCTCATGGGCATTCTCGGTGCGACGAACATCCCCTACGACAGGTGGATGCGTTTCATGTGGCGACTCTTTCTCATCTGGGTCCTTCTGGGCTCCGTACTCTCCCTGATCGCTCAGATCATCAACCTTGGGCCGGCATGATCACCACCGACGGAGACGCAACGGCAAGGACACGCCGAGGCTTTTCACCGCCACAGCCGTCACAGTCGTTTGGATTCTCACTTTTGCAAGGTATCAATCCTGTTTCCGGCACACCTCGCTCTTCAGAGGTCATGCTTTAGACACGACACCGGACAACACCGCAACGTAAAATATTTTTCAAAAAGCAAGAGAATGGAGTTGTTTTTCGTGCAGAGGAAAGAACGTCTTTTCGCGCTCCTGGATGAGAAAAGGGAAATTCTGACCGCCATGGCCGACTCTCTCTTCGACAATCCGGAGACGGCCTTCGAGGAGCATAAAGCCGTCGATCTGCTCACAAGCTCTCTCGAAAAAAGCGGTTTTGCCGTCGAAAAAGGTGTCGGCTCCCTTCCCACCGCTTTTCGCGCCGTGTATGAAAACGGATCCGGCGGGCCATCCATCGGATTGCTCTGCGAGTACGACGCATTGCCCGGAATGGGACATGGGTGCGCCCATCACATTCAGGGTCCGGCCATCGTCGGCGCCGCGGAGAGCATCAAGGCGGTGATGGGCGACGGTGAACTGCCCTTTCGCCTGGTCGTGTACGGAACCCCCGGCGAAGAAGGAGGGGGCGGAAAGATACACATGCTTGAAAACGGCTGTTTTCGGGATATCGATCTTGCACTGATGACCCACGGCGGTCCCGCCACACAGACGGACGTGAAAAGTCTCGCCCTGGCCACTCTCACGGTGACGTTCCACGGAAAAAGCGCACACGCCGCATTGAAGCCGGAGGAGGGGCGCAGCGCTCTCGACGGACTTCTTCTCTGTTTTCAGGGGGTGGAATTTTTTCGGGAACACGTTCCGGAGGACACGCGGATGCACTACACGATCCTCGACGCGGGCGGCCCTGCCAATGTCGTTCCCGCGCGGGCGCAGGGGGAATTCATCTTTCGGTCGTACAGCTCCGCCCGTCTCGACGCGATTCTGGAACGCTTCGACGACATCGCCAGAGGAGCGGCCCTCATGAGCGGGACCACCGTCACCCTCCAGAGAATGAAACGGCTCGAGAGCAAGATCCCGGTTCTCGCACTCAACGAACTCCTGATGCACAACGCGGAACTCGTCGATGCTCCGACGCGGCGCCCTCCCCGGGAAAAGACCGGCTCCACCGACTTCGGCAACGTCACCTCCGTGCTTCCCGGAGCGGTCATTCGCGTCGCTTTCGTTCCCGAAGGAACGCCGTCTCACTCACAGGAGTTTCTCCGCGCCGGAAAAAGCGAAAAAGCCCACGCAGCCGTTCTTTTCGCCGCGAAGATCCTTGCCGGAACATGCTGTGATCTCCTGGAAAATCCGGAACTGATACAAAAAATCGCCGCTGATTTCACGGCGGCGAAGAAAGAGGCGCACTGACGCTTCGGACAGGCGCCGGCGGCACCTCGTTTCGCCACCGGACTGTGTGTCGGGTTGTACAAAAAATTGTCATGGTGTCCGGCAACCACCAGGAACGGTTATGGCACACACCGTCGGGGAACGAGAGCGCGCAAAGACGAAGGGGGCGCTTTGAAAGCGCCCCCTTCGTGCTCTTCGCGTTGTTTTCCTCCCGGCAAAAAGCGGCGCACCGCCGCCTTTTCAGCAGTTGCCTCAGCCGCAGCCGCTCCGCATGACCCGGAGGGCTGTCAGATACACGTCAAGAATTCCTTGAAGGTTCTCCGCGCAACACTCTCCGCAGGCCCCCGTCGCGGCGGCGACGTCCGCCACCGTCTCGGCGCCCTGAGCGATGGCGCGCACCACGTCACGCTTGGTCGTTCCCGTCGCCGCGCACACCACGGTCTGCTGCGACGCTTTTTCCCAATCCATATGCTCTTCCCCCTCATCGTCTCGATTGTGTTCCATGTGTTTTATTTCCTTGCGCTGCATCCTTTCTGCGTCACACCCCGATGCGAGGCGCCCTTCTTTGTTCACCACCGAAGAAGCGTCACGCCGAAAATATCCCGCAGAGACAGGAACAGCCCGAGCAGCACAAGAACGGTCTCTAAAGAAAATGCATCTTTCCCGCGCCAAGTTTTTGGAAAAAAGCCTGCTCCACCGCCTCTTTGGCGTACTCCTCGAGGAGCGTGCACGAAACGCACCGGGCGGCACCATGGAAGTAAGAGTAGACCATGATGGTCGTTCCTTTCGCGCCCCTTCCGGACGCCTTCACCGTCTCCGTCTTTCCCGCTTCCGTCGTCCCGGACTGCCGCGCTCCTCCGAGCCCCCACCAGGCCAGGCTTGCCGCGAGAAAGAGCACCAAAACTCTCGTGATCCACCGCCGCATTTGTCGTGTTCATGAATGTCGAATTCCTCCGTCGTATTGCGGTAACACTCCAGGCAACCTCTGCATAACGCCACACCGGCCTCGACTCGCGTCGCGCTCTGTGAGGCCTTCGCAAAACCAACGTGGCCTTATGCAAAGGGAATCTCTGAAAAGGCTGCGTCAGCCCCGCAGGGCGCCTCGCAGAGCCTGATGCGACCCGAGTCAAGGGAAAGCGAAAGGCCTTTATTCAGAGCTTCCAAAGGTTTCTTGGGTTTGCGTTTCTCGGAAGTCAGTTTTTTGCCGCCAGAGGTCACCCTGCCTCCAGCAAAAACGGCGCCGGCGTGTTTCATCTTCCGGAGCCATCCTTTCTAGACAATAAGCGGGATTATGTGGTAATCTTAGCACATAAAAAGCACTTCCTCTTTCGGTATTTATGCCGAGAACCCCCGGTGCTTTTCCGTTTTTTCCGACGCTTCGGAGAAATCGACGCCCTTCCTTTTCCGGAAGTGCCCGTCAAAATCCACTTCCGAAACGATCCGAAAGAAACAGCCGTCGCTCCCGGAAACGAAAGGCAGGTGGTCGTCCATGAAACGCCTCCGCATCACCTCCGAGTACTGGCTCGAAAACGTTCAGCGCCACGGAGGAGATTTCCGTCTCGAATGGGAGACCTTCATCTCGGGGTGATGAATGGCCTTCAAAGGCCCGGTGGGCCTTTTCGGAAAACCGGAGAACATCGAGGGATACGAACCTTTCGCCGTGGAAAACACCGAGAAGACGGTCTGCTGGATCTCTGAAAAGGTTCTCGCCGCCTTTGCCGCATCTCCGGAGGAAGAACACCTCTTTTTCGTCGAGGGTACTGGGCGCCTCCGCCTTCGTTTCGTCGAACCGGGCACCCCCTGACGGTGAGGAGCGGCACGCCTCGAAATCGTCCCGAGAGATTCCCCTCTTCGCTGCGCGGAAAGGGGAGCCGCTTTTGTTTGCCTGCACAGGACAGACCATACGGTGCATGGGTACCGCGAGGACTGAACAGCCGGAACTCAGGCGGACAAAACGCCGAAAAGCCACCCGGCGATCGCGGAGAGCACTACCACGATGCTCACGTAGGCGGCGGTCATCTTCGTGCCGATGACGCTCCGGATGACGAGCATGTTCGGCAGAGAGAGCGCTGGTCCCGCGAGGAGCAGCGCCAGAGCGGGCCCCTTGCCCATGCCTGCGCCGAGGAGCCCCTGGAGAATGGGCACTTCCGTAAGCGTGGCAAAGTACATGAACGCTCCGGAGAGAGCGGCGAAGAAGTTCGCGAAAAGACTGTTTCCCCCCACGAGAGCACTCACCCAGGCGCTCGGAATGAGCGCCTCATGTCCTGGGCGCCCGAGGAGGAATCCCGCCACGAGAACACCGCCGAAGAGCAGGGGCATGACCTGGAGCGCATAGCCCCACGTGGAGGCGAACCACTCCTGCCGCTCCTCCGCCTTGAACCAGAAAGCGGAGGCAAGAACGGTGAAAGCCAGCGCCGCCCCCGCTACATGCCACTTGACGGCGTACACGGAAGCCCAGAAACTCTCCGGCACCTTCGGCGCGGCCCAGTTGGCGAAGACGAGAAACGTCACCATGCCCGCCATGTGCAAACTCGTCTTCCAGAGTGGACGCCCCTCTTCCTCGGGGAGCTGTGCAAACCCCTTCTGGCGGCTCTCTTCGGTGTTGCGGAAAAAGAAGGCCATGAGAAGTCCCACCACCACGCTGAAGAGGACGGCCCCAACGGCTCGGGCAATGCCGAGTTCCGCCCCCAGTACCCGGGCCGTGAGGATGATCGCCAGGGCGTTGATGGCCGGACCGGAATAGAGAAACGCCACGGCGGGACCAAGCCCGGCGCCACGCTTGTAGATCCCCGCGAAGAGGGGCAGCACCGTGCAGGAACAGACCGCGAGGATCGTTCCCGACACGGCGGCCACCGAATAGGCGACGGCCTTTTTCGCCTCCGCTCCCAGGTACTTCATCACCGCCTGCTGGCTCACAAAGACCGAGATGGCCCCGGCGATGAAGAACGCCGGAACCAGACAGAGAAGGACATGTTCCCGGGCGTACTCGTGCATCATGGCCAGGGACTCGACCACCGAACCGGCGATGCGTCCGCTCTCGGCGGGGAGGTAATAGAACACCAGGAAGAACCCCAGAATCCAGAGGAATTTCTGTCGATCACTCATCGGTCGTCACCTCGAGCAGGAAACCTCGTCTATGTGGCGAAAATCGCACATAATCTTCCGAAAAAACTCCCCGACATGCGCCGGGGAGTTTTTCTTTCCTTGGCCCCTTGGACTTGATCCGTTCGAAGGGACCTTCGAACGAAAACACGAAGAAGCACTTCCGAAACAGGGCGCGTCGAGCGTCAGCCCGACCTGTCCCCGATCCCGCTAGGTCATCTTTGAAAGGAGTGCCTTGGTCTCCTCGACGGAAAGAACCTTGCCTGCAGCAAGAACCTTGCCGTCCACGGCGAGCCCCGGCGTGGCCATCACGCCGAAGTCCATGATCTTGTCGATCTCCGTCACTTTTTCGATCTCAAAATCCAACCCCAACTGCGTCGCCGCTTCCGAGGCAACTTCTGCGAGTTTTTTACATTTGGGGCAACCGATACCGAGAATCTGGATCCTCATGAGCGCAAATCCTCCCTCATTTTTCGTCCGCTCTTTCCTTCGCAGAATTTCCGCGGAACACTTTCGCGAGCGGTTTCTTCATGCGTCCCCACGAACACAGAGGAGGCATTTCTTCTCTCCAACAGGGGACATGCCGCGTCCTCCGACCCGTTTCCGCCCGCCGGTGCATCCCCGCAGGAAAGAACCGACGTCAGGCAGTACATGCGCATGCGACAGAAGACGTTGAGCCCTTCTCTGCGATCCTCGATGATGTCCAGCATGCGAAGAATGGACAAACGCTTGCTGATGGTGGTCCGCTCGCAGGAAAAGGCGCCGGCGATATCGGAGACGCATCGCTCTCCCCCGAGCGCAACTCCACGATGACGAAACGAACCGGATGAGAGAGTCCCTTGAAGATGCCAGCCTTCTTCCGTCGGCGGGCCATCCGCATGCCCCTTTTTTGTGGTTATATTGCCACTAAAGAACTAACTTGTCAATTCTCCTGCCAGGTCTGAAGAATCAGTTCGAGGTGTTCCCTCGAAATGCACCGTGTCCCCAGCCTGCGAGCAGACCGGGGACACGGTGAAACGAAAGAGCGCTCTCCAGCGGATACATCGGTTCCCGACGGGAACGGTCAGGCGGTCTCGGGCATGCTTTCGAAGGGCGATTTTGAGAAGGCAAGCCGGAAGCGACCCACGGTCTGCACGGTGAAAAGAGAGTCCCCCTCCGGCATGGGACCCATCTTTTTCCAATTTTCCAACACGTCCTTGTGAATGCGGCAGGTCATCCCGCCGTCCCCCTCGATGGCGTACTCCTCGTACCCCTCCCCGCTCTCGGGAAGCCCCAGATAGGCTGCAGCACCCTTATCGACGGAACAGCATCCCATGATGATGTTCCTCCATCCAGTTATGTGCGTCAAGACGAATACGCCGAACCGGCTCCTGAAAAAAGCCGGTTCGGCGATGGGATTTCTTTCGAAAAATCCTCGGAAGGCGACTTTCTTCGAGCGGAAAAGCCTCAGTCTTTTCGGAGAGAATTCAGGAAGGGGCGAATGTCTTCCTCCGGAAGGGGGCGGCTGAACCAGAATCCCTGGATCACATCGCAGGAGGTGGTGGTGAAGCGCACCTGCTCCTCCGTCTCCACTCCCTCGGCGACGATCTGCAGGCCCAGCTCGCGGGCGAGCTGGATGATGGCCCAGACGATGAGTTCATTTTCCTTCTGTTCGTGCAGGTTTTGGATGAAGGAGCGGTCGATTTTCAGCGTATCCAGGGGAAGCGTCCGGAGATAGGTGAGCGAGGAATAGCCCGTTCCGAAATCATCCAGGGCAATCCGCACTCCGTGGGACTTGAGCACCCTGAGATTTTCAAGACTTGTCTCATAGGACGTGAGCAAGGCCGTCTCGGTAATCTCCACCTCGAGCGCCTCCGGAGGCAGTCCCGTCTCCTCAAGGATACGAAGCACTTCCAAGGCGAATCCCTCCTGCTGGATCTGCCGGGTGGAGAGGTTTACCGCCATGTGGTGCACCTCGCCTCCGTCAAGCAGTTCCCTGGCGAAACGACAGGCCCGACGCAGGGCGAACTCACCGAGGGGGAAGATGAGCCCGGAACTCTCCGCCACCGGAACGAACTCGCCGGGAGAGATCCATCCGAGTTCCGGGTCGTTCCACCGGAGCAGTGCCTCGAATCCGACCACACGCCTGGAGACGGCGGAGAAGAGGGGCTGGTAGTGCAGCGAGAGCAGCCCCTGCGAAACCGCGCTGCGGAGACGGCGCTCCAGATCGATCCTCCGGAGGAGATCCTGGCTGAGGCTTTCCTCGTAGAAGACCAGGTCCCCGCGGCATTCCGCCTTGGCCTTGTGCAGGGCCATGTCGGCCTTCTTGAGCAGTTCCCCCGGGTCCGTCCCGTCATCCGGAAAGAGCACCACGCCGGCGGTGAGGGAATAAAAATGCGATGTCCCCTCGTCGGCAAAGGGATCGGCAAAGGTTCCGAGCAGGCGCCGTGCGTAGGACTCGATCTCCTCCCGGGAATCCTCTCCTTCGCGGAGCACCAGGAACTCGTCGCCCCCCATGCGGGTCACCAAATCCTTTTCCGTGGAAACCGCGAGAAAACGCCTTGCCGCATCCTGGAGAACCCGATCTCCGCTGGCATGCCCCAGAGAGTCGTTCACGATACGGAAGTCGTCCACGTCGAGGAAAATCAGGGCACCTCTGGTTTCTCCGCTCCGAGCGCGTCGGAGCACCTCGTCGAGACGTTCCAGCAAAAGGCGTCGGTTCGGCAGATCCGTCAAGGCGTCGTAGTAGGCCATGCGGTGGATCTGTTCGTCCCGAAGCCGTTCTTCCGTGATGTCGAACAGAAAACCCATGACGCTCGTGACGTTTCCTTCCTGTCTGATCGGCGCGAGGATGTTGCGATAATGCCGGATCGTTCCGCTTCCGGGGTCCTTCGCCTGCACTTCGAAGTCCACCACGGTCCCGGCCCTCGCCTGGCGAAGTTTTTCCTCCCAGAGCTCCCCGGAACCCCGATCGCAATTCGCCTCCCCGTCTCTCTTGCCGAAAAGGTTCCCCCGCTTGGCGAGAGAAAGATCGTTCTGGAGGATGATCCGTCCCTCCATGTCATGGACCCAGAATTCGACGGGAAGATTGCGCACCAGCGCCTCCATGAGCGCACGATGCTGCTGGAGCCGCTCCTCCGCGTTGCGCCGATCCGAGATGTCTCTGACGATGCTCTGCATCGTGCCATCGGAAAGGCGCTTCGTCCGCATTTCCACCCAGAAGGACGTTCCAT
Source organism: Aminiphilus circumscriptus DSM 16581 (assembly GCF_000526375.1). Classification (NCBI taxonomy): domain Bacteria; kingdom Thermotogati; phylum Synergistota; class Synergistia; order Synergistales; family Aminiphilaceae; genus Aminiphilus; species Aminiphilus circumscriptus. The sequence goes on from NZ_JAFY01000002.1 coordinate 376,789, forward strand.
CCCGGCGAAGAAGCTTCCGTTCGTTCGTCACGGTGACGCCTCGTTGCAGCTCTTCCCTTTGCAACGGCTTCCGGCGCAGTTCCTCCGGGGGAAAAAGTTTTTCCACAGGACGTCCGAGCATCTCCTCCCGAGAGAAGCCCGTCCATGCCAGAATCTGGGCGTTCGCTTCCAGGACGCCCAAGTGTTCATCCGCCCGAACAATTCCGTCCACGGCCTCTTCGAAAAAGATCTGAAGCTGTTCCTCCCGCTCCCGGAGACGGCGTGTCGCGCTCCGCATGTCCTCATGCAGGGAGAGGAAACCCGCGAGCAGGCGTTCCGCCTCGGAACCGGGGCGATACTGCGCCACGGGAAGATCCGGCACCTTTTCGGGGTGGTTTCTGAGCTCGTCGATGGCGGCGGTGAGAGCGGCATAGCTCGAGAAGAGCGGCTTCAGCAGGCGCGCCGCCAGGGTGAGTCCTCCGCCGAGAAGGACGAGGGAAAGAAGGAGAACTTTTCCCATGAAAAGACGCAAATCCTTCTCCAGATCGGTCACGTACATACCCGTGCCGATATAGCAGGAAAGTTCCGGAATCCCCACCACATAGGAAATTTTCCGCTGCGGTTCCTCGGAATTCGGCGGTGGATATTCGTAGGAGACATAACCGCCGCCAGCCTTCGCTCTCTCGACGAGGGCCCGGATGATGAACACGCCCCTGGAATCCCGGAGTTCCGCCTGGTTCGTGCCCTCCTTGGCGCGTTCGTAGGGCTGCACGAGCATGGTACCGTCGTAGTCGCTCATGAAGACGTAATTGGGACCGAACACATCGTCGTAGGTCATGCGTCGGATAAGGTCCGTCACCTGACGGAGCGCCTCCTCCTTCGGCAACATACCCTGGTTGTACCGGGCAAGGATCGGCGCGATGGAACGGGAGGCCACCTGGACAATGCGCCGGATCTCGTTCCGACGCTGCTGCTCCAGGTTTTTCAACTGAGCGACGTACAGAAACACGAACAAGGCCGCCAGGGCGACCATCAGCGCGGTCACGGAGAAAATCAGGCGCGTTCTCGTGTCATCGAAGCGTCTCATTGAGAAGAGCATCTCCCGACTTCCTTCCCCTGGAGGACGAAATGATCCGTCGCCCACGATTTTTCGATGGAGTTTCCCGGCTCCATTATGGAACGTTCCCTCGCTTTTGACAATCATTACAACGGTCTAAGAAAGTGAAGCGGCCACACTTCATTTCCAGCCCAATCGAGGTTTCCGCCCCCGAGCACCGCGACTGCGACAGGAAACGTCGCCTGCAACGGGAAACGTTTCTGCACGGTTCTGTCATACTGCTTTATGACCATCTTTGTTTTCTAACAACACAAACAGACATACGCTTGAACGATTGCAGTTCTTCTTCTACACTGAGAGTGGAAACCCGTACATTTCCGGGAGAAACCGAGCCGGAAAAAACCCGCCCGGAAAGAGCCGAAGAGAGAGGGGGAAGAGTCATGCCATCGCTTTCGCGACGTCCACCGGAAACCGCTCGTTCGTTCCCTGTGGGAAAAGGACATTCGCCCCGGCAGGACCCACAGAAACCATCCGCCGAGACGACAGGAAGAGAAATCCGAGGCATCTCGTTGCGCCAGAAGCTCCTGGGAACCACAATTCTGGTAGTTCTGCTCGCCGTGCTTGCCACCACGGGGACCGCAGTCTACATCTTCTCCGCCACCATGGAGAAAGAGGCCGGAGGGGACGCGGAGCTCGCCGTGAACGGACTGGAACAACTTCTCTTCCGGCAGCGGGACAGGACGGAACTGCTCGCCCGGAATCTTGCACGCTTCGGGAACGTGGTCGACGCCGTCCGGGAGGGAGACACGCGAATCGTGCTGGAAAGGTTGACACCGCTGGCGAAGGAACAGGGGCTCGATTTCGTGACCGTCACGAATGCCGAGGGCATCGTGGTGGCCAGGACACACAGTCCGGAACAGAAGGGGGACAGTGTCCTCGGCCAGAGGAACGTCCAAGAGGCTCTGAAAGGACACACCTACGCCGCGGTGGAATCCGGCACGGTGGTCCGGCTCTCCGCCCGGTGCGGCGTTCCTCTTCTGGACGGGGAAGGACGGCTCGTGGGCGTGGTGAGTGCGGGTATCTCCCTGGAAAATCCTTCCCTCGTGGACGAGGGGAAAAGGCTCTACGGCACGGAGATGACAATCTTCATCGGCGACGAACGCCTCACCACCACCATCGAGAGGGACGGCAAACGCCTTGTCGGGACAAAACTCGATCCCTCCATCGCCAAGATCGTTCTCGAGGAAGGCAGGTCCTACTTCGAAAGAGCCGAAATCCTCGGCACCCCCTACATCACCGCGTATAAACCTCTCCTCGGACCCGACGGAAAACCGCTGGGCATCCTCTTCGCGGGAGAAGCGCTGGAGACACTTATCGACACCAGGAATTCCGTGCTCCGTCTGGTGCTCCTTCTCGGGGCGGCCGTCCTCGCCGGAGCCATCGGCGTGTTCACGATTCTCTCGGGACGTATCGTGATTCCCCTCCGCCGGGTTGCGGATCTGGCGAAACGAGCGGGGGAGGGGGATCTCTCCTTCGGCAGGGAGGACTTCGGGGTCTCCAGCCGGGATGAGCTGGGTTTCATGGCGGACGCCCTGGCGACCATGATCTCCCGCCAGAGAGACATGGTCATGGACGTGCAGAGGGAAGCCCGTCGTTTCGCCGCCGCCGCAGAATCGCTTTCGGCCTTCTCGCAACAATCCGTGGCATCCATGGAAGAGGTGAAGAAATCCCTCGAAAAGGCGAACGCCCTTTCGGAGGCGAACGCCGCCGCGCTGGAGGAAACGAATGCCGGCGTGGAGGAGGTCGCCTCCAGTGCGTCCACCACCGCCTCCAGCGCCACCGAGGGAGCCGAGGCCGCTGCAGCGGCGACCCGGATGAGCGACGAGGCGGCTCACCAGGTGGAGGAAACGGTGCGAAAAATCCGAGGCGCCGGAGAGAAATCCCGCGAGACCGCGACGGTCGTCGAGACCGTCGGGCGTTCCGTGGAGTCCATCACGAGCTTCATCGCCACGATCCGCAACATCGCGGACCAGACGAATCTGCTCGCGCTCAATGCCGCCATCGAAGCCGCGCGGGCGGGCGAGGCGGGACGGGGGTTCTCCGTGGTGGCGGAGGAAGTCCGTAAACTGGCGGAAGAGTCGGCCACCGCGGCGAGGGAAGTGGAAACGCTGGTCTCGTCCCTGACGCAACAAACCGACGGAGCGCTTCGCTCGTCGAAGGATGTGGAAATGCTGACAATTCAGGCGGTCTCGGACTCCGAAGAAGCACGGAAACGCCTTGCGACGGCGCTCGCGGAGGTTGCCCGTCTCGACGACGTCATGCAGAACATCGCCGCCGCAGCGCAACAACAGGCCGCGGCAAGTTCGGAGATGGCCCAGAGCGTGGACCAGATCACCAAGGCCACGGCGGAGACGGTGCGCCTCATGGAGGGCATTCGCACTGCCACGGACGAGACGACCCATGCGGCAAGCCGTGTGGCGGAAGAAGCCGAGACGCTTTCCGAGGGAGCGACAACGCTTCGAAGTCTTCTGGAGCGCTTCACCACCGAAGGAACGGATTCCGGAGATCCCGCCGGAGCACTTCCTTTGCCTGAAAAACACCGCCTTCCAACGAAGCCGGAACGGTAACGCGAAATCCTCCGATCCGGCAAACACGCTCCGAAGACTTGCGAAAAACGCACGACAATGCCCCGAGCCCCGGTCGCCTCTCCGGGGCTCGTTCCGTACGCTTTCTCCGCAACCGGATGTTCCGCTTCCCAAAGACACGTTCCTCCGAACATACCAGACGGAACCGCCGCGTTCCGCTTGACAAAGGGAAGGCCAAGGATGACACTATTTTTTAAATCAGTGACACCCCTTTCACCTCGTTCCGAAGTATGCCCGAGGAGGCTGGAAATTATGGTCAAAACGCATGATGTCCGATTCCACTCCGCTCCGTCGTTCCGCAGCACGACCCTTTTCACCCACTCCTTCGGAAAAGCGGGTTGGTGTTCTCTCTTCGTTCTGGCGTTTCTCCTCTCTCTCCTTTGGGCCGCCAGCGCCTTCGCCCATTTTCAGGTGATCCTTCCGGACAGAAACATCATCGCCCAAGGGGAGTCGCGGACGATCACCCTGGACCTCCGTTTCACCCACCCCTTCGAAGGACAGCTCATGAACATGGCCTCACCGCTGCGCTTCGGCGTCGTCGCCCGGGGAGAGACCACGGACCTTCTGGGCACGCTCGCAAAGGTGGAGCACGCCGGTGGGCTTCTTTCCTGGAAGGGTGCCTTCGACGTCACGCGCCCCGGGGACCACATTTTCTTCGTGGAACCCGAGCCCTACTGGGAGCCTGCGGAGGGGAAATACATCGTGCACCTCACGAAAACCGTGGTGAACGCCTTCGGCATGGAGGAAGGATGGGATGAACCGGCGGGCCTCCGGGCGGAGATCCTGCCCCTCACCCGCCCCTACGGCCTCTGGGCGGGCAATTCCTTCACCGGGCAGGTTCTCGTGGAGGGGAAACCGCTCGCGGGAGCGGAGGTCGAAGTGGAGTTCCTCAACGACAAAGGCGCCGTGAAAGCCCCGGCGGATCCCTTCGTTACCCAGGTGGTGAAGACCGACGATCGGGGAATCTTCTCCTACACCATGCCTTGGGGAGGCTGGTGGGGGTTCGCCGCCCTCGCGGAGGCCCCGGAGACGAAAAAGGCCCCCGACGGCACCGACGCACCTATCGAGCTCGGCGCCGTGCTCTGGGTGCGGACCGAAAACCGCCCGTAGACCGGACGCACAAAAAAGAAGCCTGCCTCTGCAGAAATTTTCGAAGGCAGGGAAAGGATCTCATTCATGCACATCGCGGAAGGAGTACTCTCTTTGCCCGTGCTCGTCACGGGAGGCGCCGTGGCTGCCCTGGGCACCGCGGTGGGGCTGCGACATCTTGACGCGGACACCATCCCCCGGGCGGGGGTCGTGTCCGCCGCCCTCTTCGCGGCGTCGCTCATTCACGTGCGCCTCGGCGCATCGAGCCTGCATCTGGTCCTGAACGGCGTGGCGGGGCTCCTGCTGGGGAGCGCGGTCTTCCCGGCCTTTCTCGTCTCGCTCTTCCTGCAGGCCGTGCTCTTCCAGTTCGGCGGCCTGCTCGTGCTGGGGGTGAACACGGCGGTCATGGCCTGTTCGGGCTTCGCCGCGGGAATGGCGGCACGGTTTCTCCTCCGCCGGGGAACCTCCGCCTTCGTCGCGGGCTGCATCGCCGGAGGCGGAGGACTTCTCGGCGCGGCGCTTCTCGCCGCCGCGGCACTTGCCGCGAGCGGCGAAGCCTTCGGCGCCGGCGCCCGGCTGCTTCTGGTGGCGCATCTCCCCCTCGCGGCGGTGGAGGCCGCCGTGGGAGGGGGCGTCTGTACCCTGCTGCTCCGGCGCTTTCCCGATCTGTGGCAATAGGTTCGTGAAGAAAAATCCCCCATGGGAGGCTTTTCCATCGTGAACACATCCGACAACACATTCCCCGCGCTCCTGGAAATATCCCGAAAAAACCGTTCCGCGGCACGGCGGCATTTCCACACCGACATGTCGCTTGGGACCGCGCTCCTTGTTCTCGGCCTGGCCCTGCTCGGCCTCACCCTCGCGCCCCGTGCGGGCGAGGCCCACCGTCTCCTCGTCTTCGCCTACATGGAGGGCGGAACCCTCTCGGGCGAGGCCTACTTCAACGACGGCGCCCCGGTAAAGCAATGCCCCGTGTCCGTCACCGACGACGAGGGGCGGGAAACCGTCTCGGGAACCACCGACGAGGGAGGCCGCTTCGCCCTCGTTCTTCCCGAGGGGTTTCCGGCGAAGACGCTCCTCGTCTCCGTGAACGGCGGCGGCGGCCACAAGGGAACATTCCGCCTCGACATGCCCGATGCCGGCTCTCCCCCGGGAAACGTCGCCCCGGCTGCGGGAACAGCCTCCGGTACCGTCCTGGCGGAGCAAACCCCGCAGCCCTCGCCGCCCGAGGCTCCCTCCAGCGCGCTTCCCTCCCCGGAAGCACTGGAAACGTTTTTCACCGCGACGCTGGAGAAGGCTCTCGACGAAAACGCCGCCCTTCGGCGCGTGGCTCTTCTGGAGGGAAAACTCGCGACTCTCCAGGAAGAGCTTCTCGTCCTTCGCCGGGAACTCGCCGGACCACGCATACCGGAAATCCTCGGCGGAATAGGGTACATCATCGGCATCACCGGAGCCGCGCTCTGGGCGCTTTCGCGCAAAGGCGGGAGCGAAAAGAGATGAGCGGATACATTCCGCCTGCAAAAAGCCCGCACCCGGAATGCCGGAAAGCGGAAGGAGCCGCCGGACGCGCACGGCGCGATCCGGGCGACTTCCGCTCCTTGTCGACCTTTGGATGGGCCGATACCGAAGGGGTTTGCTGCGCCTCCCTTGCCCCGAAGCGGGGAGGCAAAACGGACAGCACCGACAACGTGCCGCTTCTGGAAAAGCTGCCCCCCGCCTCCCGGGTGCTTCTTGCGGTGTGTTTCGCCTGCGCGACCACTCTGGCTACGTCCCTTTCCGCCCAGGCGCTCCTTCTGGTCTACGGAGGCGCGCTGCTCCTCCTCTCCGGAGTCTCTCCGGGCCATGCAGCGCAGCGTCTCCTGCCCCTGTGGGGCATGCTTCTCCTCCTCTGGGTGACCCTTCCCTTCGGTGCGCCCTCCCTCCGGGAAGGGGTCGTTTTCGCCCTTGCGGTGACGCTCAAGGCGACGGGGGCGCTCCTGGCCTTTCTCGCGCTACTGGGAACGCTGCCGCCGGAAGAGCTGTTCCGCACTCTGGGCCGTTTCGGCGTGCCCCCCAAGCTGCTCCTGCTCTTCCACTTCACCCACCGTTACGCCTTCGTCTTCCGGGACGAGGCAGAGCGTGTCCTCAAGGCCATGCGCCTTCGCGGCTTTGCCGCGGGCCTGTCGCGGGAGAGCCTTCGCGGATGGGGATACCTGGTGGGGAGCATTCTGGGGCGAAGCCTGGACCGGGCGGAGCGTGTCGCGGCGGCCATGCGCCTTCGTGGTTTTACGGGAACGCTGCCGGCCATCGAGGAACCGCTTCCCCGGGGCAAGCGCCTCTGGACCGCCGGAGCGGTGGCCGCACCGCTTTTGTGCATCCTTCTCCTGGCGCAATGACCGCTTCTCGTACAGGCTCCGTCTCCTCAGGGCCGCCGCTCCTCGAGGCACGCACGCTCTCCTTCGCCTATCCCCGCCAGAGGGAGATCCTCCGGAACGTCTCCCTCACCCTGCGTGCAGGAGAACGGCGATGTCTCCGAGGGAGCAACGGCTCTGGCAAGACCACGCTTCTGCATCTTTTGGTGGGACTGCTCCGCCCGATGGAAGGGGAGATCCTCTTCGACGGAGCGCCCGTGACGGACAGACAGAACCTCGCCCGTCTCCGCGCCTCCGTGGGGCTGCTCTTCCAGGATCCGGACGACATGCTCTTCTGCCCGTCCCTTCTGGAGGACGTGGCCTTCGGCCCGCTCAACCTCGGCGTTTCCAGGGAAGAAGCCCGCAGGAGATCCCTCGAGGTTCTGGAACGGCTCGGCCTGACGCATCTCGCCTCCCGCCCTCCCTACGCGCTTTCGGGGGGGGAGAAACGCCTCGGCGCCCTGGCGGCGCTCCTCTCCATGGAGCCGAAGATCCTCCTCCTGGACGAACCAACCGGAGGCTTGGATGAAAGGGCCTGGAACGTGCTTGTGGAAGAGCTTTCCCGAAATTCCGCGGCGCTGCTCGTGGCCTCCCACGACGAGGCATTCCTCACCGCCGTCGCCCCCGAGGGGTTTCTGCTCCGGGAGGGAACGCTCGCCTCATTTCCTCCTGAAGAGAGTCTCCGGGAGCATCACCCCGCCACGACGCAGCAGCGCCCCCGCCGCTTCGCTTCGTAGAGACGGCGGTCCGCCAGGGCAATCAGGAGATCTTTCGAGAGCGCACCGCGAAGGCTCTCTTCCTCGACGGAGGACGGAGGCAATCCCGACTCTGAAGGACACACTGAGGGATTCGTTTCCCCGCGGAAAAGGAATGTGGCGCGTGCGGGCCAGCAGACCAACGTACGATATACGGAAGCCCGAAGTCCTCTTCCGGGAAAAAACAGAGGAAGCCCTGAATAAAGACCTTTCGCTTTCCCTTGACTCGGGTCGCATCAGGCTCTGCGAAGCGCCCTGCGGGGCTGACGCAGCCTTATTCAGAGATTTCCAGAATGAATGCTTCGCCCCCGAAACGCCCCACCACATCCTCCGGCCCCAGATGCACCTCGAACAGCTCCACGAGCCCCCGAAGCACCGCGTCACCGGCGGGATGTCCGTAGGTTTCGTTAATCTTCTTAAAATGCTCCAGATCAAGAAAGGTCATGGGGCAAAACAAAAGAGCGCCCCTTCTTTCCTTACATGGGATATCCTCCGGAGAGCATGCTCCGTGAGTCTTTACGATACCGAAAACTACCGATGTAGGGTATCTGCTCTCTCTGATAGACTCTACGCTATATATTTCCTACTATTCTGGTAGAATTAGTCTATCTCTCTTCACGACAACGCTGCAAAAGCCATAACCAAGGAGGAATTTCCGTGACGGAGACGACGAAGAAGGTCACCCTCGACGTGGGAGGCATGCACTGCACCGCCTGCGCCGCTTCGGTGGAAAGGGCCTTGCGGAAACTCGACGGTGTGCGGGAGGCATCGGTGAACTTTCCCCTGCATCTCGCCGTTGTCGAGGCCGATGCGGGCCTCGATCCGACCCTGTTCGTCACAGCGGTGGAAAAACTCGGCTTTACCGCACTGGTGAAGGAGAATCCCCTCTCCGGAGGTGCACGGCGCCTGAGCTTTTCCGTGGAGGGGATGCACTGCGCCGCCTGCGCACGCACGCTGGAGCGGGAGCTGACCAAGGTGACGGGGGTCCGCGCCGCATCGGTGAACTTTCCCCAGAAGCGGGCCTTCGTGGAAGCCGACCCGGAAGGGATCTCCGCCGGGGCGCTCGAAGAGGCGGCGGGCAAGGTCGGCTTTGCGCTGAAACCCCTGGCGAAATCCACCGAGGCGGAGGATCTGGCGGGCAAGGAACTCGCCGAGGCGAAACGTCGCATGATCTTTGCCTGGAGCCTGGGCATTCCCTCGGCGATCCTCATGATCCTCCACGAGATGGGGATCAAGATTCCGCCGGACCTCACCCAGCATCTCCTGCTGGAGCAGCTCCTGAGCGGAGCCATCATCTTCTGGGCGGGCTGGGACACCATCTCCCGGGCGTTCAAGCAGATCCTTCGCCTGCAGACGAGCATGGACACTCTCATCACCCTCGGCACGCTGGCTTCCTTCGCGTCGGGACTCCTGAAGATCGCCGGGCTGCCCGTGGTGAGCTACGCCATGGTGGGTGGCATGATCATGGCCTTCCACCTCACCGGGCGTTACCTGGAGACGGGAGCGCGCACCCGGGCGACGAAGGAGATCGCCAAACTGCTCGAGATGGGCGCCAAACGCGCCACGGTGGAGCGGAACGGTTCCGTCGTCGAGGTGGACGTGGAGGAACTCGTCCCCGGCGACGTGATGCGCGTCCGCCCCGGAGAGAAGATCCCCCAGGACGGCGAGATCGTGGAGGGAACGAGCAGCATCGACGAGTCCATGATCTCCGGCGAGCCGCTGCCGGTGGTCCGCAAGGCCGGAGAGGCCGTCACGGGGGCGACCATCAATCTCGACGGCTTCTTGCGCATCCGGGTCACCCGCATCGGCGCGGAGTCCTTCCTCTCCCAGATCATCTCCCTCGTCCAGGAGGCCCAGGGGACGAAGGTGCCCATCCAGGCCTTCGCGGACCGCATCACCTCGGTGTTCGTGCCCGTCGTCACCGTTCTGTCGGCGCTCTCCTTCGCACTGCTCTTCTTCTTCCCCAACGTGTTCGCACCCTTCATCGCCGCGGCCTCCCGGCTTCTTCCCTGGATTCCGCCGGACATGCCCGTCTTCTCCAGGGCACTCTCGGCGGCCATCGCCACGCTGGTCATCGCCTGCCCCTGCGCGCTCGGGCTCGCCACACCCACGGCGCTCATGGTGGGCACGGGCATGTCCGCCAAACGGGGCGTTCTCTTCCGGAACGGCGAAGCCGTGCAGACCATGAAGGCCGTGGACGTGGTGCTCCTTGACAAGACCGGAACGGTCACCCTCGGGCGCCCCAAGGTCGAGCGCATTGCTCCTGCCCCGGGAATGACCGAGGCGGATCTCCTCCGTCTCGCCCTGGCGCTGGAGACTCCCTCGGAGCATCCCCTGAGCCGGGCCATCGTGGAACACGCCGCAACGGCGGGCATGACCGCCGAGCCGGTGGAGCGCTTTCAGGTGACACCCGGGCGAGGCGTGAGCGGCGTGGTGGACGGAAGGACGGTCTACGCGGGAAATCTCGCGTGGCTCTCCGAGACGAACTCCGACGCGTCCCCCGGAAAAAGCATTCTTTCCGACGAACTCACCCGGGTACTCGAAGAGGGCACCGCCGCCGCCGCCACACCGGTGTTGCTCTGGGACGAGGAGCGCGTGCTCGGCCTCTTCCTTCTCGCCGACGAGATCAAGCCCGAGAGCGTCGCCTCGGTGGAGCGCCTTCGGCACATGGGCAAGAAAGTGGTGCTCGTCACCGGAGACGTGCGGCGCTCCGCGGAACGCATCGGCGCCATGCTCGGCATGGACGAGATCGTGGCGGAAGTTCTCCCCCAGGACAAGATGAGCGTGGTGGAACGCTTCCAGGCCGCGGGACACACCGTGGCCATGGTGGGAGACGGCATCAACGACGCCCCGGCCCTCAAGAAGGCGAACGTCGGAATCGCCATGGGCACGGGAACGGACATCGCCCGGGAGGCCGGGGACGTGGTGCTCGTCCGGGGCAATCTGGAATCCCTCGTGGAGGCCTTCCTCATCGCCGACGCCATGTTCCGGAAGATCCGGCAGAACCTCTTCTGGGCCTTCTTCTACAACGTGGTGGCCATCCCCCTGGCCTTCGTGGGACTTCTCCATCCCCTTCTCGCCGAGGCAGCCATGGCACTGAGTTCCATCAACGTGGTGACCAACTCTCTGCGCCTCCGCAAGCTCCGGCTCTGATTCCGGACCGTGGACCGGGGGCGGAAAAACTCGGCGCGGCGCTGAAAAAACGCGTTGCGCTTCCCGGCGGGGAACGTAGAGACAAAACGCGTCAGACAGGGAATGCATGGTGACATGTGAGCAAGGCACGGAAAAAGAATGCGTCATGACCGCCGAGGATTTCTTTCCTTGATGGATGGCGAAATCCGATGGTCGATGCTGTTCGGGAGAAATCGCGGGCTTCCTTGGGGTAGCAAGAGGAGCCTGCGTTTGAGGAGGGATGGAGACGATCATGGCAGGAAAAGACGAAAAACGAACAGAATCGAAAAGCCCGGAAGAGGCGACGCCTCCGAAGAAGGGCTCGGCAAGGGCACAAGAAACCCCGGATGCCGCAACGGAGGCGAAAACTCCAGCGCCTGCGCCGCGGAAGAACGAGCCGGAGCCCCAGGTGCGTCTCTTCGTCCGGGGCATGCACTGCCCCGCCTGCGAAGCCCTCGTGGCGGAACGGATCGGTGAACTGCCCGGTGTGCGGCATGTGCGCGCCTCCCTGGCGGAGGGAACGGTGACGGTCACCCTCGCGAAGCCGGAGCACTCGGCGGCTTCCGGAACGCACGAAAACGGCGGGGCGGCGCCGCAGGATCCGCCGGAAACGAGAGCATCGCAGGCCCTCTCCCCGGAGAAACTCGGGGAACTCTTCGCCGACCAGGGGTATCTCTTCGCCGAAACCCCCTTTGACGACGCGGGGGGACGTCTCCGGGAGTTCGCCCTCGCCGGAGGTGCGGTCCTCCTCGCGGCGGCGTTCTTTCTTTTTCTGGAGCACAGCGGCATCCTTCATCTCGTCCTCGTGGACACGTCGTCGGCGCTTCCCGCCTTCGTCCTCTTCGGCCTGCTCGCGGGCATTTCGAGCTGTGCCGCTCTCGTGGGAGGGCTGGTGCTCTCCGTCTCCCGCTCCTGGGGGACCGACGGAAACGGGAAATCGTGTCTGTCCTTCAACCTCGGCCGCCTCGTCGCCTACGGCGCGGCGGGGGCACTTCTCGGATCGCTGGGAAGTGCCTTCCGGATCTCCGCTCCCGCCGCGGCGCTTCTGGTCTTCGCCGTCTCCTTCGTCATGGCGGCTCTGGGGCTCCAGATGCTCGGCGTTCCCGGCGCGGAGCGACTCCGCCTCCCCTTTTCGGGAGAGGGAACGTCCCGAAAGGGAAAGGGCACCCGGACACCCTTTCTCCTCGGCGCCTCCACGGTGTTCCTTCCCTGCGGCTTCTCCATCACCGTCCAGGGCGTGGCGCTTTTGTCGGGCGACCCGTTCCGGGGAGCCCTGGTCATGCTCGCCTTCGCCCTCGGAACAGCGCCCTCCCTGCTGGCCATCGGCATCGCCGGAACACGCTTTCTGTCGCATCCGCGCTTCTCCCGACTCGCGGGGCGCATCGCGGGAGCGCTCGTCCTCATGGCGGCGCTCTACAACGTGAACGCCCAGCTCAATGTCCTGAGCATGCCCTCCTTAAGCGATCTGCCCTTCTTCCGCACCGCACCGGAGCAGGCCTCCGCCGTGCCCCTCGCTCCGGAGGCTCCGGCGACATCCCAGGCAACTCCCGCATCGCGTTTCCCGAACGACGCGGGCATCACGGGAAGTACCTGCTGCACCGTGGAGCCCGAAGCTCCTGCGCCATCTCCCCCGAGCGGACGCTTTCCGAGCGATGCGGGGTTCGGCGGCGCCTGCTGTTCCGTCGCGGAACCCGGCGCAGCCTCCCAGGACAGTTCATGCTGCACCGCCGGTGCGGCGCCGGACGGAAGCCCCATCACCGGTCAGCCCGCACCGACGGGTGCGCCACTTCGTTCCGAGACGCCACCACCCCAGGCGGCACAGCGCATCATCATGGCCGCCGGAGCCCGGAGTTACACGCCGAACGTCTTCCAGGTGAAGGCGGGCGTCCCCGTGCGCTGGGAGATCACGGACGGAGGATTCAGCGGCTGCACCAACGCCGTCATGGCCAGGGGGCTCTTCAACGGAACGCTCCCCCTCGTCCGGGGAGGCACGGCGGTGGCGGAGTTCACCCCGGAAAAGCCGGGGCGCTACAAGTTCAGTTGTTGGATGGGCATGGTCTCGGGAATCATCGAGGTTCTTCCATAAAAAAAAGGAAAGGAATCTCTGAATAAGGCTGCGTCAACCCCGCAGGGTGCCTCGCAGAGCCTGATGCGACCCGAGTCAAGGGAAAGCGAAAGGCCTTTATTCAGAGCTTCCGAAACTCTTCCCGAAAACCGCACAATGCGGCGAGAAACGGAACGGACAAAACGGCGGGGCGGAAAAGCAGAGCAGAGATGAAGCGACATTCCTCCCGGGAGAGCAAACCCTTTCCGGATCGACAGAGAACGCCGGAGCCCGAAAAAACGGACTCCGGCGTTCTCGTGACTTCTGTGGTCTCCCGCCGGCGCACCGGGTTCTCCGGCACACCGCCCTCACCGCCGTCCTCTCTCGCTGAACCCCTTGCAGAACCAGAAGAGAATCCCCGCACAGAGGGCGGCTGTTCTGCCGTTCTCGTCCAAGGGAGGACACATCTCCACCAGGTCCAGATACCGGATGCGATCGGTCCGTCCAGCGAGATAGGCGATCTTCTCCAGCTCCGGAGCCTTGAAGCCTCTTGGATTGCTCGCGGAGGCGCCGGGGGCTTCCTGGCTTCGGACGGCATCAATGTCGATGGAGAGAGCCACCACCCGGGTCCCGTCCCCAGCGATGCGGCTTGCCTCGAGAAAATACTCCATCGGGCGGTTTCCGACGGACGTGAGGGTCATGACGGTGGCACCCTGTTCCCTGACCCACCGATAGTAGTGGGGTGAGTTGAAGGGTTCCTGTATGCCGAACTCGACGAAGGAACGCCCCAAAAGCGCCCGTCGCGGCAACCCCTCCAGCGCCCTCCGGAAAGGGGTTCCGCTGGTGATGCCCCGGCTGAGGTCGCGCACATCCAGATGACTGTCCACATTGATGAGCCCCAGTTCTCCCTCGCCGAGCGCCAGCGCTTCAACCATCCCCACTAGGCCGGGAAAGGTCAGGTCGTGTCCGCCGCCGAGGACGATGGGGAAGATGTCCCGCTCCAGAATCCGCCTGATCGTCTGGGTGAGGCGGTCGTGACTTTCCTCGAGGGTCTTGCCGGGAGGCACGTCGCCAAGGTCGGCCATGGGAAGTCCGTAGAAATCGCGACCGAAACCTGGCGTCAGTCTATAGAAGGACCGCCGGATGGCCTCGGGTCCTCCGGCGGCTCCTTTCTTTCCCCCGTTGGCGGCGATACCCCTGTCCTCTGGAAAGCCCACGAGGGCGATGCGGATCTCGCCGGGCATCTTCTCGAGTCCGCCGTCGACCGGCCGAACGAGGTCGCCGAGCCTGGGATCGTTGGGATCGTTTCGTGTGAAAAACAACTCTGGTTTCGGAGGATGCAGATCGAAGGACATTTTTCGCGACTCCTTCAAACAGGTGCCAGCCTGCGGATACTCCGGGTGCCGACACCTGTCCGTGTCGAGTGCAGCTTGCCGGATGTTACTTCTTTTCCGAAGATCCGGCCACGGTGCGGCGCACCAGATCGTCGGCCACCCTGAAGGGCAACGTGATGTGGTAGCTTCCCTCGTACTTGGTGTTCACCTCGCGACTCACCTCTTCCGCATGCTCGCAGCGGGCCCAGGCCCTGCGGGCGACACCGCCCAACACGTCCCACATCATGGCGGAGCGCAGGATCCGGTCGGTTCGTTCCGAGCCGTCAAGGAGCATGCCGAAGCCTCCGTTGATGGCCTTTCCAATGCCCACACCACCCCCATTGTGGAGCGCGCAGAGCGTCATACCCCTGGCGGCGTTGCCGGCGAAGCACTGCACGGCCATATCGGCGCAGATGTTGCTGCCATCCTTGATGTTGGAGGTCTCGCGGTAGGGAGAGTCCGTGCCGGAGACGTCGTGATGGTCCCGCCCCATCATGACGGGACCGATTTCTCCGTTGCGGACCATCTCGTTGAACTTCAGGGCAATCCTCGTCCGCCCCTCCGCATCCTGGTAGAGAATACGGGCCTGGGTTCCCACGACGAGACGGTTCTTCTCGGCATCGCGGATCCACACCCAGTTGTCGTAGTCCTGGGCTCGCCGGTCCGGATCGATGCACTCCATGGCGGCACGGTCGGTCTTGCGGAGATCCTCGGGGCTTCCACTCAGGCAGACCCAGCGGAAGGGGCCGTAGCCGTAGTCAAAGAGAACCGGCCCCATAATGTCCTCCACGTAGGAGGGCCAGATGAATCCCTCGTAGGTGTTCTCGCCGTTCCGGCAGATCTCCTTCACCCCCGCGTCGAAGACAGCCCGCATGAAGGAGTTGCCGTAGTCGAAGAAATAGGTTCCCCGACCGGTGAGCACCTTGATAAGTTCATAATGTCGGCGAAGTGTCTCGTCCACCCGACGTCGAAACTCCTTGGGGTCTTTGTGGAGCATCTCGGTGCGCTCCTCGAAAGAAAGCCCAACAGGGCAGTAGCCGCCGTCGTAGGGGGCGTGGCAGGAGGTCTGGTCGGAGAGAAGCGGAATCGCTATGGAATGGTTCACTGCGTATTGAAGAAGGTCCACAATGTTTCCGTGATAGGCGATGGAGAGAGGCGCACGTTTGGCCAAGGCTTCGTCGGCCAGGGCAAAGGCATCCTCGCAGCTCTCGGCGACCCGGCTGACCCACCCCTGGCTGCGGCGGGTCTCAATGCGGGAGGCGTCCACTTCGGCCACGATGCCCACGCCTCCGGCGATCTCGATGGCCTTGGGCTGGGCGCCGCTCATGCCACCCAAGCCGGAGGAGACAAAGAGAATTCCCGCGAGGTTTTCCTTGGGACCGACGCCGAACCGCTGCCGTGCAGCGTTGAGCAGCGTGTTGTAGGTTCCGTGCACGATGCCCTGAGGGCCAATGTACATCCAGCCACCGGCGGTCATCTGGCCGTAGTTGCTCACGCCGAGCTGCATGGCCCGGTGCCATTCAGCCTGATTGTCGAAGAGCCCGACCAGAAGTCCGTTGGTGAGGATCACCCGGGGCGCCTCGGGGTGGGATTTGAAGAGGCCGAGGGGATGTCCGCTCTCCAGAACAAGGGTTGTGTCCTCGGTGAGCTGTTCCAGATATTTTTTGATGAGACGGTACTGAAGCCAGTTCTGGCAGACCTGCCCAGTCTCGCCGTAGGTGACCAGCTCGTAGGGATAGAGGGCGACCTCGAAATCCAGGTTGTTATCGATCATGACCTGGAACGCCTTGCCCGCCAGGCATTTCCCCTCGTACTCGTCGACGGGTTTGCCACGAAGCCGGCCAGCCGGTCGGTAGCGGTAGGCATAAATGCGTCCTCTGGTGCGGAGTTCCTCGAGAAACTCGGGGGCCAGTGTCTCGTGCAACTCCTCCGGAACGTAGCGGAGGGCATTGCGGAGAGCAAGCTCCGTCTCCTTTTGGTTCAGTGTCCAGCCCCGGTCCGGCGCCCGCCGGATTCCGGGAAGAAATTCGGGGTCGCTGGGCAGCTCGGCGTCGAGCTTGATGCTCATGGCTCGCTCGTTCAATTCGTTCACCTCATGCATCCTGAAGACCTCCTTCGGTACGGAATTGGGGCATCTTTTCAAAAAACACGACCACTATCGCCCCGTCGTTTTCTGTTCCGCGACAGCATGTTTCCCTTTTTTCAGCAACCTCTCCGACAACCGCAACGGCTTCCGGAGGGGCGTTCCGGAGACGCCCACACACGGAAGCACACACGCGCCCCCTCCGGATGGCTTCCAGCCTCCTCGCTTCGCTTTATCCCGAAAAAACGGACTGCAACGCCCCGCTCACCCGGGTCGCTACATCCTTGAGCTTTGCGACAAGCGCCTCCTCCTGCCCCTCGAAGCTGGTCACCAGCCCGGCGAGCCCGAACTGCGCCACGAATTCCCCCCTGCCGTCGAAGAGGGGAACGCTGATGTCCCCGGCGTGCTCCATCCATTCTTCCCTGCTATAGGCGTAACCCCGCCTTCGGATCTCCGCAAGCTCCCTCTGCAGCACAACCTTGTCCACGCCCTCGGGAAGTCCCGAGGCGAAAATGCGCTCCCGGAGGTCTTCGCGGCAGAAGGCGAGCAGCACTTTGCCCGTGGCTCCCACGTGGACGGGAACGCCCATGCCCCTGTGCGCCACGTACTTTACCGCGGTTCCTTTCGGCTCCACGTGGTGAATGCAGAGCCCTGTCATTCCTTCCAGTACACTCATCACTGCGGTCTTGCCCGTCTCGCGGACGAGCCGCTCCATTTCCGGCCCGGCGATCCGGATCAGCTCGCCATGAAACAGGTCACCCCGATGAAGAAGAAAGAAGTGCACCCCCGGACGGAAGCGCTCCGACGAGGCATCCCGGGTGACCCATCCCGCCTTTTCCAGAGAGAGAAGCAGCCGGTGGAGAGTACTCCGGGGAATTCCCACTCGACTCTCGATCTCCCGCAGGCTGAAGGTTCTTCCGGAGAGGCAAAGAAGTTCCATGACGGCGACGATCTTTTCCACGGCACTTTGCCGCTGCTCCATCCTCCCCTGCGTCATTTCTCCCGGAACCCCTCTCAAAAATGGGACACATTGTCCCATATTTTTGTTTTTCAGCCTACCGAACGGAGGGTGATCTGTCAAGAGAGGAACCGCCCTTCGGGTAGCGTCATGTTATCCGAGAATGCGGCAGTGACGGAACAAACGGAACGGGTACGGAGCAGCATGACAGCGGACCAGGCGGCGATGCGCCACGGGGAAAGCCGCTGCAGCGGCTTTCCCCGTGGAATTCCGATGATTTTTCAGAGAGAAACGCGTAGGCGTTTTGTCGCGGAAACCCCGGGCGCGTGTGCGGGTCACCGATGTTGCCGCAAGCACCGCATGGTTACGGAACCAGCGTGACCCTACCGTCCAAAGCGGCGCCTTTCGCAGCGTCGATGCCGCCCTGGGTGCGAATGTCGGCGATGATCTCGTTGCGATAGATCAGCCCCGTGTCGATCTTGGGCAGGGAACCGATGTCGAATCCCGTCACCTCGGCGGCGATGTCGGGGATTTTCTTTCCGTTCCAGCAACTGTCTCCGCCGCCGTTTCCGATATAGCTGTTGAACACCACCGTGAACACCCGATCGAGCTGCTCCTCGATGGGCTTGCCGTGGAGCGTGATGTTCTCCGCAACGGTCTCCCCCGCATCCCGCCCCAGGCGGATCGTGTAGCGGAGCGCTCCGGAGAAATGGAGAAAGCCTCTTCCCACGTAGGTGTTCTTCAGGTCCATGCCCGCCGCCTCGTCGGGTCGGATGATGCGCTTGGCGTTGTTGACCACCATGTCCCGAATCTGGGCTCCTGTCATCTCCCCCACCTGGAGCGTGTCCGCGAAGGGCATCACCGCATACCAGTCACTGTAGGCGAGGGACCCCTTGTCCACTCCGGCGATGACGCCCGAGGCGTTGATCAGCGCCAGGTCCACGGGCTTTTCCGAGAACGTGACCGCACGCCGCACGATGGCCTCGTTCATGAAGTTTGCCAGGGCGCATTCTCCGGTGTAGCGCTCCACGAGAGTTCTGTCCGCATCGAGGCCATCCACGGTCACCGCGCCGAGCGTCTCGCTCATCTTCTCCGACAGCAGCGCGAAAAGGGGATCCACAGTGCTCTTCTCGAACACCTCGTCGTAGTCGCCGTCGTGTTCGAACCGGCCGTAGTCGGGGTTGTCCGCGGCAACGCGGTCGTCGCGCTTTTTCAGAGGAACGAGAAACGCTTCCGCGTTTGCGAGGTGCATCGTATCACCCGAGCGGACCAGATCGAGACGGCTCTTGCCGAGAAACTGCCCGCGCTGGCCGCCCTGCAAAATGGGCACGTCTCCCTCGCGCACCTCCAGCCCCTTTTCGTTCAGCACGGAGTGGCTGTGGGCCCCTACCACCAGCACCGGTTTGGACGTGAGTTCCCGAGCCTTGCGGGCAAGAAAACGGTCGCTCTCGTCACCGTAGATGGCAGGCTCGTCCTCGTATCCCACGTGGGTCAGGAGGATCACCACATCACAGAGGGGCTCCAGGGCGGGCAGGAGATGCTGCAGCGCTTCGAGGGGAGGCGTGATGCGAAAGCCCGGATCCTCGGGTTGTTTCGGAGAGTTCGTGGTGGTAAGCCCGACGATTCCCACCCGATATCCCCGCACCACGCCGAGAAGAGCGCGGTGGATCTGTCCGGGCCGAAGAACGGCCGAGCCGTGCAGATTCGCCGACAGGACGGGAAAACGGACATCCTGGGCGATGCCTTTGGCGAGGATCTCCGTTCCCTTGTCCAGGTCGTGATTGCCGATCACCGCAGCATCCAGATTCGCCGCACTGTAGGCCCGATAGACAGGATCGACTTTGAACTCCGCCCCGTTGCCCCCCAGCAGTTCGTCGAAGGGTGTTCCCGTGTGGTCGTCGCCGGCGGAGAGAAAGAGCACCGCCTCGTCGGCACCCTTCGCCGCCCTGGCCTCGCGTACCTGGCGCACCATCTGCGCGAGAAAGTGCGTATTTCCCCGCGTCTTGTGCGGAACGGTGATGTGGTGGTGCAGGTCATTGAAGTGAAACACCGTGAGAACCAGTCTTTCCCCCTCGCCACGGAAGGAGGCGAGGCCCTCCGGAATCGGCCCCGTCACCCTCTCCGCAGGTGAAAGCGTGTCGCCGTCCACCACGTACACCTCGTCGAACCCCTTTCCGGACGTTCCGGAAAACGGCGAGAGGACCAGCTCGCCGCACCATCCCGCAGCGGCGAGAACAAAGACGAGGAGCGCACCTCCCAGAAACACCGCCGGAGACACCGACGCAGCGACACCGCGCCGGAAACGTCGCCATGCCTTGAACAACCCGTACATCACGATTCCATCGACCTCCCGTAGGATGAAGTTGCCGTTCTTTCGCAAGCGTATCCTCTCCCCGTTACGGAATCATGACCCTTGTGCAACGCTTTCGCGCCCTCTCGCAAGAACATCGAAAACTCCTCACCCCGGGGCATCTCTCTCTGGTCTCGCACCCTCCGATGCGGTATAGTGATACCCGGACACGGTTTCTCTTGCCGCACGACTTTTGCCCGTCTTTGCGCTCCGCTGCAGAAGCTGCAAAAAAAAGGAGGTTGAAGCCACCATGGAAACAAGATCGTTCAAGGGTATCGACAAAGCCGTCTCGCTGCTGGGTTTCGGCCTGATGCGCCTGCCCACCAGATCGTCGGACAAAAAGGACATCGATCTCGAAACGGGACGCCGGATGGTCGACATGGCCATCGCCGCGGGCGTGAATTACTTCGATACTGCCTGGGTGTATCATGAAGGAGCGAGCGAATCCTTCGCCGGAGAAGTTCTGTCCGGATTCCCGCGCGACAGCTATCACCTGGCCACGAAAATGCCCCCGTGGGTGCTCTCGTCCAAGGAGGACCTGGAGCGGATCTTCACGGAACAGCTCAGGAAATGCCGCGTGGAGCACTTCGATTTCTACCTGCTCCACAACATCGGAGGGAAAACCTACAACACTGTTCTCGAATACAACGTCTACGAGTTCCTGCGGAAGAAAAAAGAGGCGGGTTACATCCGTTACCTGGGATTCTCCGTGCACGACACCACCGCCCATGTCGCGAGGATCGTCAACGAATGGGAATGGGATTTCGGACAATTGCAAGTGAACTACGTTGACTGGGAGGACATCGACGCGAAAGGCCAGTACACCCTCCTCGCCGAGCGGGGAATTCCCGTCGTGGTGATGGAGCCCCTCCGGGGCGGCGCGCTGGCGGACCTTCCGGAGGCGGCGGCGAACATGTTGAAACGAGCTGACGCGGAGGCGAGCCAGGCATCGTGGGCGCTGCGCTACGCCGCATCCCTTCCGGGAGTGCTGACGGTCCTGAGCGGCATGAGCACCCTCGGGCAGATGGAGGACAATCTGAGAACGATGACGCGCTTCCGCCCCCTGTCGGAGACGGAACGAGCCCTTCTCGCCGAGGTCGCGACGATCTACCGCTCTTCAGGAACCATCCCCTGCACCGGTTGCCGTTACTGCATGGACTGCCCCACCGGAGTGGACATCCCGAGGGTGTTCTCGCTGTACAACCACTACCGCAAAGTCCACTCGTCAAACCCGGATCTTGCGGAAATCGTGCTCAGCAATACCTACTACCGCGCCTTGAACAAACGAGAGCGGGCGGAAAGCTGCATCGCCTGCGGAAAATGCGTTCCCCTCTGCCCCCAGGGAATCGACATCCCCAAGACCATGAAGGAGATCGTGGACCTCAAAAACGGATAGAGAGCACGGAAGAAAAACACCGGAGGCGCAGGCCCCCCTGCACGAGGACACGAGACACCCTTCTGCGGGGGGCCCTCCCGTGATGGTGACGAGAGCAAGACAGCCTCTATTCCATCCCCGTTTGGCGGGCGTAGGCTTTGAGCCGTTCCTCTGTCTCTGTCCATTCCGTCACCAGTGAAGGCTTTTTATTTTTTGACAAAGACAAAAGGATCGATTATGTTGATAAAGTCAGTGACAACAGGGTTTCACAGGATGCTGCAACTCTACTCTGTATATACGCGGAACGACATGGCAGATGTACACAAGAGCCCGCAGGGAACAAGGGTGTCTTTGTTGTGTCAAAGGAGGGAAATGGCGTGAAGATGACGGGCAGGACGCGGAAAACCGGGACGGAGGTACGCGTCGTAAAATGGGGAAACAGCCTGGCCATCAGAATTCCGCAGTCTCTGGCAAAACAGACGAAACTCGGAGAGGGTTCCCAGGTCGAACTGCTGGCCACCACCGAGGGGTTTCGCGTGAAGAAACGCCCCGAACACCCCACGCTCGAAGAGTTGCTTGCTCGGGTGACCGACGAAAACAGGCACGATTCTGTCGATTGGGGCTTCCCTGTGGGCAACGAAATCTGGTGAGGGCAAATGACGGACATGGGGGCAAATTCATGGATTCCGGATGCCGGAGAGGTGGTGTTCGTGAATTTTAACCCGGTCATCGGCCACGAACAAGCGTCAGAACGCCCGGCGGTCGTTCTGACGCCGACGAGCGCGAACCGCATCCTGAACCTCTGCACGGTCGTTCCGATAACGAAACAGGCGAAAGGCTACCCCTTCGAGGTACTCTTGGACATGATGTCGGGAAGCGTAACGGGGGTTGCTCTCTGCGACCAGCTCAAGACCATCGACTGGAAAAACCGATCGGCCAGGCTAGCCGGAAGAACAACCCCGGAAACACTCGAAGCAATCAGAGCACTCGTCAAGACGCTGCTCGTTCTTTAGTTTTCAGCTTCGTGACACCGCACGATCCGGCCCGAATTCGGCCGAGACAGGATCAGCGCAGTTCCCGCGTGGTGTGAAAGACGATCCGGGGCCACTTCTCCGCCACGAGGCGCAGTTGCCAGTTGCCCTCGGCCAGAAAAGCCAGATTTCCCTCTCCGTCCATGGCCAGATCATTCCGATTGGCCTTCTCGAACTCCTCCAGAATCTTCCTGTCGTCGCAGGTCACCCACCGGGCGGTCATGTAGTTCACCGGCTCGTAGTCCGCCTCCACGCCGTACTCCGCCTTCAGGCGCGCCATGGTCACGTCGAACTGCAACGCTCCCACGGCCCCGAGGATGTAATCGTTCCGCTCCAGAGGGCGAAAAAGCTGCACCGCCCCTTCTTCGGTAAGCTGCTGCAGCCCCTTCTGGAGCTGCTTCGCCTTCAGCGGCGACTGGAGGCGCACCCTTCGGAAGTGCTCCGGCGCAAAGCTCGGAATACCCGTGAACTTGAGGGGTTCTTTTTCGGTGAAGGTATCGCCGATCTTGATGGTGCCGTGGTTGTGGATGCCGATGATGTCGCCGGGCCACGCTTCCTCCGCCAGCTCCCGCTCCTGCGCCATGAAGATGACCGGGTTCGCCACGGTCACGTCCTTGCCGAGACGGTGATGGCGCAGACGCATCCCCCGCTGGAAGCGCCCCGAGCACACCCGCAGAAAAGCCAGACGATCTCTGTGCGAGGGATCCATGTTGGCCTGGATCTTGAAGACGAAACCCGAGAATGCCTCCTCGTCCGGAGCGACGGTGCGCGTGACGGCGGGCCGCGGCAGGGGGGACGGCGCGATCTCCACGAAGGTGTCGAGCAGTTCCTTCACGCCGAAGTTGTTGATGGCGCTGCCGAAGAAGACCGGCGTCTGGTTCGCCTTCAGGTAATGCTCCATCTCGAAGGGGTTCGCCGCCCCCTCCAGCAAAGCGAGATCCTCGCGCAGCTCATCGGCCTGGCGTCCCAGCGCCTCGTCGAGAGCGGGATCGTTCACGTCCCGGATGACCCGCGCCTTCTCCACACGGTCGCTTCCGGGCGTGAAGAGGTTCAGCTCCCTGCCGTAGAGGTTGTAGGTGCCCTTGAAGAGCTTTCCTCGGCCGATGGGCCACGAGAGAGGCGCGCACTCGAGCTGGAGCTTCTCCTCGATATCCCCCAGAATGTCCAGGGGGGCCATGCCCTCGCGGTCGAGCTTGTTGACGAAAGTGATGATGGGGGTGTTGCGCATCCGGCACACCTCCATGAGCTTGCGCGTCTGGCTTTCCACGCCCTTCACGCTGTCGATCACCATGACGACGCTGTCCACGGCGGTCAGCACCCGGTAGGTGTCCTCGGAAAAATCCTCGTGCCCCGGGGTGTCGAGCAGGTTGATCTCGTACCCGCGGTACTCGAACTTCATCACCGAACTGGTCACGGAGATGCCGCGCTCCTGCTCGATCTGCATCCAGTCGCTGACGGCGTGGCGTCCCGCCTTGCGGGCCTTCACCGCTCCCGCCATCGTGATGGCTCCTCCGAAAAGCAGCAGCTTTTCCGTGAGGGTCGTCTTTCCCGCGTCGGGATGGCTGATGATGGCAAAGGTCCGGCGGCGCTCGATCTCCTTCCGGAGAGTTGTTTCCTTGGTGGGGGTTTCGAAGCAGGTTGACATGGTTCGTGCATTTCTCCTTCTTGCCGAGGTTGCGGCACACAAAAGCCGGGGATGCCCCCGGCTCTTTTCTCGGGCTCTATTGTACGCTTTTGTGGGAAAAATCAAAAGAGGGGAATGGAAAACGGCATGGCGGTGACGATGCACGTGCGGAACTGAATCTGCTGGAGGTTCCTCCCTGGCCGAATGGCACCGTTCTCAAATAAAGCCCCAAAAGTATTGGTTGCACCGCAGTGCTCTACCATTTTTCCATGTGCTGGGGTCAGTCGTCAAAGCGGACACCAAAATTTTTACGCCGCCCTTAGTTGAAATATTTCTGCTCGTAGGCAGTAGGTGAGAGATATTCAAGACACCTTGCTTTCGCGCCTTGTCAATCCATTTCGGCATTCATGGAGGACATGCCCAAAAGATCAATATAGATCAGTTTCTCCTCGCTCTTTTTCTTTCGGAAGCTCTGAATAAAGGCCTTTCGCTTTCCCTTGACTCGGGTCGCATCAGGCTCTGCGAGGCGCCCTGCGGGGCTGACGCAGCCTTATTCAGAGATTCCTTTCGTTTTTCCTTCTCCATAGGCACCGCCCTGTCCGGATTTTCCGCGTGCGGGACAAACGGAGGGGCGAAGGAGGATTCTCCTTCGCCCCTCCGGCGTTTCCTCGTCCGTTTCACTCCGATGTTTCCGGAGCCTTTTCCCCCCAAACCGGCCAGGTTTGAGGACACGGTGACGCGGTCCACCCTTGCGAGAACCAGCGACACGTACCTCCGGTTCGAGGGCGGGAGGCGAGGCCCCCAGGGTGAATTGGCCACCGAGAAAGGCACGGTGCTCGAAGAGGGGCACGCGGTGCCCCCGCAGGGCCGCCGCACGGGACAGGGAATCGGCGACGGCGCCTCGGGCCGGATGCCCCGGTGGTCTGCGACGTGGTCTGCCGCCCCGCGTGGAGGAGCTGGGCGAAGGTCCTGCTCCCGTGTCTGTGAATGGCTGCGATCATCCGGAAAAGCCCCTCGATCTGTCATCCTCCCTGATGCCCGCCTCGTTGGCGAGCCTTTCCCGCGGGATCGACCACGAGGGCCTCGGACATGATCAGACCGTAGCCGCTCCGGGCCTTCGCCTCGAAGTAGTCCACGAAGCGATCCGTCGCCCGTCGTCGCAGTAGTTGGTCACCATGGAGGTGCAGACGATCCGGTTCGGAATGGAGACTCCGCCGATCTTTCCCGGCGTAAAGAGCTGTTGCAGCGTCACCTCCGCCATACCGTCCCTCCGGTCACCGGTTGTGCGCGAAATGGCCGTCGTTCGGCTTCGGATCGAGAACACCCACCCACCGATTCGTGTAATTGAAGAAACCCACCACGTAGCTCGCTTCGAGGATCTCGTGATCGTTGAAGCCGACCTCCCGAAGGCGGTCCACCTGCTCGGTGGTGATCTCCCGGGGGTGCACGGTGAGGAAATAGGCGAAGTCACACAGGGCACGCTGCTTGGGAGTCAGTTCCGCGCTGCGGTAGTTGTAGCACAGCTTATCCACCCAGATGGGATCCCCCGTGAGCCCCCGCAGGACGTCGCTGTGGGTGGTGAGGCAGTAGGTGCACCCGTTGGTGGAGGAAACGACGAGACCGATCATTTCCTTGTCGGCGGCGCTCAGGTAGCAGTGCTCCTCATTGAAGAGAGACGCCTTGAAGTCCAGAAATCCCTTGTACTGTCGGGCGTTGAGGGGAAGAACCTTGAAGAGGTTGTTGATGAACCCCCAGTTCTTCATCTGGGCGTCGGTGTAGGAATCGAACACCTCCTGGAGTTCCGGGGGAACATCCTTCTCGTCGGGTTTCTGCAGATAGGACAACTGCTCGGGATACGATTCGCTCATCATGGCCGCCCCCTTATGGTGATGTGCGCTGCTTTACCGCCTGTCGTGCCCATGATAGCACCGAAGCCCGGTCTTCGGACCGGGCTTCGGCAGCGCACACGGCAGGCAGTGCCTTGCGGACGCCCGGGCGGGCGCAGGTTCACGCCACCGGAACCCCCTCGAACAAAATGGCCCTGCAGGGACCAGCTTCGGCGCCACAGATCTTCGACGGCGCCGCCACCAGGTAATACTCGCCGTCCTGGACCTTGCTGAGGTCCAGGGATTCAATGATGGCCACGTGGTTGGAGAGGAAGGGGACATGGATGCTGCCCTCGTCCTCCACGGGGGCGACGGACCAGGCGTCCGTTCCGACGGTGATGACCCCCTGCTCGATGAGGTACTGCCCCGCATCGGGGGCGAGGTAGGACGTGCCGTCCGATTTGAGAAGAAGCCGCTTGACGCCCTTGGGCAGATGCTCCTTGAAGAAATCCGCCCCGACGAGGCAGTTTTTGGGAACGGAGAGCACGTAACAGGTGCCGATGAAGTGATCGAGGGGCATGTCGGCCACATCCGCATCGCCATCGACGAAATGCAGATAGGCGTCGCAGTGGGTTCCCGCGTGCAGGTTCGAGTGGAGCAGACTGAAGTTGTAGGGAGCCCCCCGACTGATGGAGGCCTGTTGTTCCACCTGGGGCAAGGGCGCTCCGGGATAGAGCGGTGCGGAAATCAGTTCGCGGGTGATGTCGTGGTACTTCATGTCTCTCACTCCTCACGCTATGGATGTGCGCTACGCCATCTCCGTGCTCTGGACCGCTCGCACTCCTCGCCCGGGCCAAATCACAGAAATCTGCTTCGGTAAACCTCCGTGTCGCAGGAAAATCTACACGATCGTCACTCCGCGCGCAAGGTGTTGTCGGGAAAGCCGCACCACAATAGACTAGACTCCTTTCCGTGGCGCCTGCCCTGCCGTTTCCCTTCAGACACGACAGGGCTTTTCTTCCGGCCATGCGCCTTCGTACTCCTTCGGCGAACAGGAACACCATGTTCCTGAAGAATCTCGAGTCACTTCTTTTCGTCCGGCAATAACGAGAAGACTGAAGGCCCGACACTTCCCTACGAGGCGCAACCACTGGACGGGGAGACCGCCTCTTCTCGCTCGAGTGCGTCCTCCGGAAGGGGCTCCAGAGCGGCACGAAGCCCCGCGAGATTCGCGCCGCGGCGAACGGCGATGACCTCCGCCAGGACGGACACGGCGATCTCCTCGGGCGTCTCCGCCTTGATGGGCAGTCCCACGGGCTGATAGATCCGGTCGAGATGCTCCCGGGACACGCCGCTTTCGAGCAGGCGTTTCCGCACGAAGGAGATCTTCCGCCGGGAGCCGATCATGCCCACATAGGCCGCAGGTTTGCCGTCCAACAGGCGCACGACCTCGGCGTCGAGGGCGTGTCCCCGGGTGACGATCACCGCGTAGGTCCGCGGAGTGAAGCGAAGCCCCTTTGCCTCCACTTCATCCAACGGACACGCCAAGGTCCGCCCCCAGGGAATGTTGTCGGCGTTGGCGAACTCCTCCCGTTCGTCCCAGACGGTAACCCGAAAACCCGTGAGGGAGGCGAACTGAGCGATGGCTTTTCCCACGTGTCCCGCGCCGAAGATGACCAAATCGTTCTCTCTTCCCACCACCTCGAGATAGACCGCCATGCTGCCTCCGCAGGCAGCGCCGTCGAGAGCTGCCTCCGTGGCGTTCAGGACCTCCCGGTAAAGTTCCCGCTCGCCCCCCTCCCGGAGTAGTGCGAGAGCACGCGTGATGACCCGGTGCTCCGTGATGCCGCCACCGATGGTCCCGAGAATACTTCCGTCGGAGCGCACCCACATTTTGGCACCCATGCTCCGGGGCGTGGAACCGGTCTCCTCCACTACCGTACAGAGCACACCCTCTTCCGCTCCATGAAGCACCTCCGAGAGAATCTGAAAAAGAACGTCATCCATTGCGCAACGCCTCCTTAATTCGTGAATCTTGCCGTACCGTGTTCGGGCGCTCTTTCCGACACCGGCCATGCGGACAATCCGTATCCGAAAAGACGGACTGAGAAATCGGATCTCTTCCTTCGGAAAGAAAAATCATCTCCCCGCCGGAGATGACGTTCCATCGCGCTGTTTCGACGGGGCCTTCCAACCGGGGCATGTGCCGACGGAACCATCCGCCGGGACGGAAGAGCCTCATTTTCAGCAGAGCGACGAGGAAGAAAAGCGCGGAAAATCCTCCGCTTCTCCGGCCTCCGAAGGACCGCCCCGGGGAGTTTCGGCGTTCCATTCGACAAAGCGCTCCGGCATGGCATAGACGTTCATGCGCCCTCCCCGGACGAAACCGCAGAGAGTGATCCCCGCTCGATCCGCCGTGGTGATACCCGCCTCGGTCGCGGCGGAGACGCTCGCCACGAGGGGAATGCGGACCAGTGCCGCCTTGAGCACCATGTCCCGGGGCAACCGCCCGGAGACGGCGAGAAGGGTCTCCTCCAGAGGGTGCGCCTTCTCCACCGCCCATCCCACAACCTTGTCCACCGCGTTGTGCCGCCCTACATCCTCGGCGACGAAGAGCCGTTCACCATCCCGCGAAAAGAGAGCCGCCACGTGCACGCATCCCGTGGAGCGATAGAGCGGTGCCTCGGAAAGCGTCTTCACCGCCGCCACGACGGTCTCCGCCGAAAGGCGCCACGTCACGGACAGAGGCGCAAACGTCACCTTTTCTCGGGGAAGTACGCCGGCAAGCGCTCTGGTTCTCCGGACGGAGAGGATGTTCTCCGAAAGGCGCATCTCCGCCACGTCCTCCCGGCTTTCAATGAGGCCCCGCGTGGCGAGATGCCCCAGAGCCCAGTACTCCTCGTTTCCCTCGGTCAACAGGCCCGACGCCAGCTCCTCGCCGTCGAGGAAAAGCGTCAGCTCCCGCTCGGGAAGCACCGCGTCCCGGAGGGAGCTGAACCCTTGCCCTCGGTCGTAGCGCCAGATCGGGAGCTTCCGCTCCCGCCCACCCTCTTCACTCACGATTTCCTGTCCCTTCCAGGGTGCCCCCGGCGATTTCGGAGACAATCCCCTGCACCCTTTCATCTCCTTGATACATCGCTTCTCGAAGACGCTGTTCTCTTGCAAACTCCGCCAGGGAGACCGCGGCGAACTCCCGCCGCAACGCTTCGGAGATCCGGAAGAAGATCTCCTTGAGAACGCACGCTTCGGGTGAAGCGCGACAAAAGGCAATGTCCTCGCAGGGCGCCACGTCAAGGGGACCGTCGAGGGCTTCGATGATTTCCGAAAGGGAGATTTCCTCCGCCGGACGGGAGAGCGAATACCCCCCCTTTGCCCCACGAATGGACACCACGAGCTTCGCCCGCTTGAGTTGGGCCAGGAGCTGCTCCAGATAGGAAACGGGCAGATTCTGGCGCTCCGCCACGTCCTTCGCCATGGTCACCGCCGTGCCATTCGCCAGGGCCAATTCGAGCATGGCCCGAAGACCATAGCGCGAACGCGTGGACAGTTTCATTCCCATGTTTTCCGCTCCTCCTCCCGAAACCATACCGACGCCTTTCTCCGCATTTCGCGTCGGCACGGCTTTGCTGTATCATGAAACCAACGGGAAAAACATCCCGTCACAGTCGGTGGTACATCGACAGGACCTCGCAAAAAGAAATGTTGTTTTCCGACCGAATTACTGTACTATAGGCAAGGCGTTCCGACCTGTCAATGCATGGAACGACCGGACTCTGTTTTCGGTATCGAGCACCCCCGCATAACCCGGCATCCGAACATTACTTAGGGAATCTCTGAATAAGGCTACGTCAGCCCCGCAGGGCGCCTCGCAGAGCTTGATGCGACCCGAGTCAAGGGAAAGCGAAAGGTCTTTATTCAGGGCTTCCTTGGAGAAAGGAACCCACAGAAAACCATGACGGATCTTCAGCAAAAACGCCTCGACGCACTGACGACCCTGTTGCGCGACCTCGGAAACGTCGTCGTCGCTTTTTCCGGCGGCGTGGACAGCACGCTTCTTGCCGCGGCTGCTCTCCGCACCCTCGGGCCGGATCACATGGCGGCGGTGACCGCCGTTTCCGCCACGCTCGCCGAGGAGGAGCGGCGGGACTGCGCTGCCCTCGCGGCGGCGTTCGGCATGCCCCACTTTTTTCTTCCCCTGTCGGAGCTGGAAGAACCGGCCTTTGTCCGAAACGACGGAGAACGCTGCTACCACTGCAAGCGCTTCCGTTTTCTCCGCCTCGTCGCCTGGGCGGCGGAGCGTGGCTTTACCTGGGTACTGGAGGGCTCGAATGCGGACGATCTCACGGACTACCGCCCGGGACTCCGGGCGGTGAGGGAACTCGCCGCTCCCGCCCCGGGCCGGACTGGTGTCCGTGCTCCCCTTCTGGAACTCGGCTTCACCAAAGAGGACATTCGGTCCATCTCGAAAGCGTGGGAACTGCCCACGTGGAACAAGCCCGCGGCGGCCTGCCTGGCCTCGCGCATTCCCTACGGCGTCCCCCTGACGGAAGAGCGGCTGCGCCGCGTGGGCATCGCGGAGGCGGCGGTGCGACGCTTCTGCTCTTCCGGAACGGACCTCCGGGTGCGGGACATGGACGACACGGCGTGCATCGAGGTCTCTCCGGAGGCGATGCCCCGTCTCGTCACGGCCGAGGCGACGGAAGCGCTCCTTCGGGAGTTTGCCGCTCTTGGGTTCCGCCGCGTCGTCCTCGACCTGGGAGGATATCGCCGGGGGAGTCTGAACGAGGCACTCGACCTCGGTGCGTCGCCTCCGGCGCCGACCGGGGGCGGTACGGACGTGTAGGGCGGAGAGCCTGCTTTTTTGACAGGGCTCGTCCGGGGCCACACGAAAAGAGCGGTCGGCGCCGGCAACATGAAGACCCACGACGCTGCCCCTCGCCAGGCTCCCCTCGGGGTCTGTCGTTCGGAGAGGAGAAGATCGCAATGGCATTGGAAGACGGAATCGAAGAACTCCGGCGCAGCGCGGAACATCGGGATGGCTTCGACATCGTCCCCTGGAAACTGTGCCGGAAGATCGCCCTCCGGGAAGGAGTCGCTCCCGGAGTGGTGGAGCGAGCCGCCCTGGAAAAGGGGCTCGTTCCCTCGCGCTACGAGCGGAGCCTGGGGACGCTGGGCATAGCGGGACAAGCCCGCCTCCTCGCCTCCCGGGCGGCGGTGGTGGGCTGCGGCGGCCTGGGCGGGCTGGTGGTGGAACTCCTTGCCCGGGCAGGGGTGGGACAGCTCGTCCTCATCGACGGGGACACCTTCTCGGACAACAATCTGAACCGGCAGATCCTCTGCACCGAGGCGGACCTGGGGAAAGCCAAGGCCCTGGTGGCGGCGGAGCGGACAAAGGCGGTGAATGGCGCCGTGGAGGTCTCGCCCTTTCCGGGCTTTCTCGACGCGGACAACGCCGCCTCGCTCCTCGACGGATGCGGCGTCGCGGTGGACTGCCTCGACAACCACCGCTCCCGGAGGATTCTCTTCGACGCCTGCGCCCGGCTGGGCATTCCCGCAGTGCACGGCGCCATCGCCGGATTCTGGGGCCAGGTGGGAACCGTTCTGCCCGGCGACCGGACCCTCCTGGATTTCTGGGGAGACCAGGCGCCGGACAAGGGCGTGGAGGTCACAACGGGCAATCCTCCCTTTACCCCGGCGCTCGTCTCCTCCCTTGAGGCGGCGGAGGCCGTGAAGGTCCTTCTCGGCATGGAGGAAATCCTCCGCCACCGGCTGCTCTGGTTCGACCTCCGCATCCAGGAAGCGCAGACCCTGCCCCTGAACTGAGGGAAAGAGAGGGATTTCCGTGGAGGAAGCGGCGTTCCGGGAAGCGGACGTGGTGGTCCTCGGCGGAGGACCGGCGGGAAGCACCTGCGCCTCCGCGCTGGCGGCGTGCGGCTTTTCCGTGATCCTGGCGGAGCGCCGGCTCTCGGGAGGCGACAAACTCTGCGGCGGCTGTCTCTCCGCGAAAACGCTCCGCTTTCTCTCGGAGGAGATGGACCTTTCCTCCGGCGCTCTCGCCTCGGAGGGCATTCTCGAGGCCGCGCCGGCGACCTTCGCCTTCGCCTACGGCCTCGGCGACTCCTTCGAGGAGCGCATCGACCCACCCCTCCACTTCGTCCATCGGGGCCGATACGACGCGTTTCTCCGGGAGCGGAGCCGCCGCCTCGGCGTCGTCGTCACGGAAACGACGGTGCTGCACGCGGACCCCTCCTCGGGTACGGTCCACCTCGCCGGAGGCGGTCTCCTCCGGGGGCGCTTTCTCGTGGGCGCCGACGGCACACACGGCCCCTCGGGCAAGGCCCTCGCAACGGTCTTCCCCGAGGAAAGCCGGCGTCCCTCCGCATTCGCCCTCCAGGTGATCATTCCCCGGACAGCGTGGCCCGAAGGACCGGACCACCCCTGCATCTTCTGGAACGTCCCCTCCGGAGGCTACGGATGGCTCTTCCCGGGGCGGACACGCCTTCTCGCGGGACTCGGCGGCGAAGGCAATTTCTCGTCCTGGAGCCGCTATCCGGCACTCCTCCGGGATCTTCTCCGGCGAGTCGGCGCGCCGCCCCCGGAACCGGGCACCTTCCGGGGTGCCTTCGTCCCCCTCGCCGGAGAACGGCGGAAGGAGTCCCCGAGGATCCCTTCCGGAAAGGAACGCCTGCTCCTCGTCGGCGACGCGGCGGGATTCGTCCACCCCATCACGGGGGAGGGCGTTTTCTACGCCCACCTCTCGGGGCTCTGCGCCGCCCGGAGCATCGCCGCAGCGCTGACGGAACGGGTGAACCCCCTCGAGCGTTACGAAATGTCCCTGGCGGGCATGCACGCCGAGTTCGCCAGGGCAGCACGGGCGAAATGCTGGCTGCATCTCCCCCTCGGCCCCCTGGGAAAACCCCTGTTCCGCGCCGCCTTCCGGCTCGGCGGTGCGTCCTTCGTCCGGGCCGTGCACTGGGGCACACTGTCCATCCCGGAGAAATGAAAAAGGCGCGGCGTGTCCGGGGGATTCTCCGGCACGCCGCGCAATCCCGATTCCGTTGTGCCTCACTCGTTCCTCAGAGCTGGCGGAAGATCTCTCCATAGGCTTCCAAAGCGGGAGAGTAAACTTTCTTCCGCTCGATCTGAAGACATTCCTTGATATAAATCTTGCTCCCCGACAGATCCAGGGGAACCCGCGCACCCTTTTCGTCGGTCACGCACACCTTGGGCTGGAGCATGTTGCCCTCCGAGGCGGACACCACCGTGGCGATCCGCTCGTCCGAGAGGCGCACCACGCTCCCCGGGGGATAGAAGCCGATACCGGAGATGAAACAGCGGCACACGTCGGGATCGAAATGTTCTCCACTGTAGTAGAGGATGACGTTCAGGGCCTCCTTCACGGAGACGGCGCTCTTGTAGATCCGGTTCGTGGTAAGGGCGTCGAAGGCGTCCGCCACGTGGACGATGCTCGCGAGAAGGGGAATCTGCTTTCCCGACAGGCCGTCGGGGTAGCCCTTGCCGTCGAACTGTTCGTGGTGGCTCCGGATCGCGGCGAGAACGAGGGGATCCGTGATGCCCGCCTTTCGGGCGAGTTCCTCGCTGTGCAGCGAGTGGTGTCGCACCAGGGAGAATTCCTCGGGGGTGAGCTTCCGGGGGGAACCGAGGACATCCTTCGGGATCAGAAGTTTTCCCAGGTCGAAGCAGAGGCCCGCCACGATGGCGGCCCGAACGAACCCCTCGGGAAAGGGAGCGGAGGCTGCGTCCAGGGACTGGACGCGCCTCGCCAGGTAACCCGCGAGAAGGGACACGTTGAAGGAGTGCACATGGAGATATTCCTCATGGTTCCTGGGCTCATTGAGGGACATGAGCACCTGGGACGTCCGGGCGAGTTCCGCCTCGATCATGTCCGCCACGGCGAAGAGCCCCTCCCCCGAAAAGGGCTTTCCCTCCTCGGGCGGGGCGTCGAAGGTGCCGGCGAGCCCTCGCAAAATGCGCTCGTTAGTCTCGAAGTCCACCATATGCACGGTGGCATCCAGGGACTGCATGATCGCGGTGATTTCCTCGGTATCCATCTCCTCCGCGCCGAACTTGAGGTTTACTTCGCGGATTCCCGCATTCTCCAGCTTGCGGAGGATGCTCTGGCGCTG
This sequence comes from Aminiphilus circumscriptus DSM 16581, assembly GCF_000526375.1. Taxonomy (NCBI): domain Bacteria; kingdom Thermotogati; phylum Synergistota; class Synergistia; order Synergistales; family Aminiphilaceae; genus Aminiphilus; species Aminiphilus circumscriptus. The sequence continues at coordinate 410,686 of NZ_JAFY01000002.1, forward strand.
TTTTTCCGTGGCGCCGATCTCCTCCACGCGAGTTCCCCAGGAGAGCAGCACAGCCCCTGCAACAACAAGATCACTGGCCAGGGTTGCCTCGGGATGGTCGAAGATCTGCTCGACAGGTACGGTACGAATGTAGGCTCTCGGTTTCTTCATGACCGTCGTCGCATGAAAACGACACGCTCCCCCTTCCTCGGACTCTTCCCCTCGCTCCTCGGGCGGAGCCACGACCGCCGCCCTGCCCCTTCCGATCCGATTCTCCTCCTGTTTTTTGGAGATGCCGGATACGCCTTCGTCATCACATTTTTTGGGAATCTCTGAATAAGACTACGTCAGTCCCGCAGGGCGCCTCGCAGAGCCTGACGCGACCCGAGTCAAGGAAAAGCGAAAGGCCTTTCTTCAGAGCTTCCTTTGGGAAACCCTGATCAAGTAGGAATCGCCCTCTCTCGATTTTCGATTGCATCGCGTTTTTCCGAGATCGGCACGGCATTTTTCAGAGGCTCCTTTGATTTTACACTGTTTGAAAAAAAGCGTACAACTCCGGCGGCATGATTCGGCATGATTTCGAGGAACATCCGGAAAGGAAACGAATCACCATCCCCCGGAGTTCTCGGAGCGGTTCTCTCCGTCGCACAGACGGTACCCCACGCCCGGTTCGGTGAGAATGTATCTGGGAAAACGCGGATCCGGCTCGATCTTGCGCCGAAGATTGCTCATGTTCACCCGGAGCAGGTGCCGCCCCTCCTCGTATCCCTCGCCCCAGACGAGACGCAGGATCTGGGTGTGGGTGAGGATCCGTCCCCGGTGGGTCACGAGAACGCGGAGCATCTCGTATTCCGTGGGAGTGAGGGGAATTTCCAGGTCATCCAGGGTGACGCGCCTCCGTGCAAGGTCCACCGAAAGCCGGCCGATGCGGTGTAACGGTTCCTCTTCGGCGGGGGCTGTCCTCCGGAGAACCGCCCGCATGCGCGCCAGAAGCTCGCCCACGGAAAAGGGCTTCGTGAGGTAATCATCGGCCCCCGCGTCAAGGGCGGCGATCTTGTCCGTCTCTCTCTCCCGGACGGAGAGAACGATCACGTGAACAGCGGACCATTCCCGGAGGTGACGCAGAAAGGCCGTGCCGTCCATGTCGGGAAGCCCCAGGTCGAGCACGATCAGATCGGGATGTCGGATCGCCGCCAGGGAAAGCCCTTCGTCGCCCCGCTCCGCCTCGGAAACATCGTACCCCTTGGCCTGGAGGGAAATGTGCAGAAATCGCCGGATGGCCTTTTCGTCGTCCACGACCAGCACGCGGGTCGCCTCGCTTCTCTCGGTGGTCATGTCCTTCGGCGCTCCTCCTCCTGCGGCTCTTTTTTCTCTTCAGGACGTTCCTCGTCCACGGGAAGACGAATCACCACTTCCGTTCCTCCTCCGGAGCGGCAACGCGCCTGGATCGTTCCGCCATGGGCTTCCACGATCCCTCTGCTGATGGAAAGCCCGAGCCCGGTGCCTCCAGGCCCTCCGGGAAAGGCGAGGCGGTGGAATTTTTCGAAGACGCGCTCCAACTCCGCCTCGGGGATCCCCCGTCCGCGGTCGGCCACGACGATCTCCAGCTCCTCCTCCCGCAGGGAGACGCGCACCTCCGGAGGCGAGGCATCGCCGCCGTACTTCACCGCATTGTCCAGCACGTTTCCCAGCGCCTGGGCGAGCAGGACGAAATCCGCCCGCAGGGGCGGCAGGTCCTCGGGAAGCTCCATGCGGACCCGTCCCTCCGCAAAGCGGTCCTCGGTGCGGCGCAGCACCTCGCCCAACAATTCCTCCACGTCGATGAATTCCCTCCGGAGCGAAAGAGCCCCCGCCTCCAGGCGCGTCATGCCGAGGAGATTCTCCACGAGCTGATTCATGCGCCGCGCCTCGGACCAGGCGGTCTCCACCAACTCACTCCGGGCGGCCTCGTCGAGGCGGAAGAGTTCCTTTCCCCCGCCCACTCCCTCTCTGAGCGTGCTCAGCACTCCCTCGATGGAGGAGAGGGGTGTGCGCAGCTCATGGGAGATGGAGCTGAGCAGGGCACTCTGCATCTTCTCCCTCGCCCGCAGCAGTTCCAGATCCCTGGCGTCGCCGGAGAGGCGAATCCGCTCCAGGGCCATGTCCGCCTGAATGGCGAACGCCTCAAGCAGGCGACGTCTGGCCGGGTCGAAGGGGTGCTCCGGATCCTGGCACACCGCGAGAATTCCCCGCAAGGTCCCCGGCTCGCCGAGAGGAACGGAGAGAATCGTCCCGCCCTCCGCCCTTTCCTGCGGCGCGGCTCCGGTCGTTTCGGCATTCCCTCCGGGCGAAGGCGATGCGCCGTTCCCGAAGGAGAGCACCGCAGACACGCCGAAAACGGCCCGGACATGAGCCAGAACGGCCCTTTCCGCAGCCGCCGCGTCCCCCGCGGCGGAGAGATCGCGGCTCAGCTCGAAGAGTGCCTGGGCCTGCCGTTCCCGGGCCAGGGCCGCCCTCGCCTGTTCCCGAACCCGGGAGGTGAGGCTGCTGATCACCAGACCCACCGAGAGCAGTCCCGCGAAGGTGATGATGTATTCCGAGTCGTTCACAACGAAGGTATAGAAGGGAGGAACCATGAAGAAATCGAAGGCGAGCACGCTGAGCACCGACGCGAGGACGGACGGCCCCCTTCCGAGAAAAAGTGCCGACCACACCACCACCGCCAGATAGAGCATGACCAGGTTCGTGGGGGCGATGAACCAGCGGACGGGAATTCCCAGGAGCGTGACCGCCACCACCAGCAGGAGACTCGTCCCGTAGGCGCGCCGTTTTGCGGCGGCATCGGCGGAACGGGAGCCTCCCTCGGAGAACGCCGCCATCCAGCCCTGGAGCGCTCGGGGGATCTTTACGTCTTCCACGGCGCACGCACCTCTCTTTCGGAAAGGACGTTCTCCGCACAGGGTGCCAGAAATGCCCCTCTTTGTCCAGACGCCTCCTCCGATCAAGAGGAGGGCAAGGAATCGTGAAATGCCATCAAGATTTCGTCAAGAACGAGGTCGGATCCATTGCGGCGGACCCGCTCCTTCTTCATACTGATGCTGGATTCATTCCCCCGAATATGCGTATCGTGCGGACGAAGGGGGGAAGATCTTCCGAAAAGGAGGCGGAGCACATGACCTCCCTTGTGTCGCTCGCTTTCGATCGTTTCCGGGAGGCGGTGGAGGAAGCCCGCCGACTCGCCCGCGAGGGAGAGACCGTCAACATCCTCCGAAGTCATGCCACGGGACAGTACATCCTCTGCCTTCCCGGGAACATGGCGGGCAAACTCCAGAACTTCGACGTGGTTCTTCGGGTCGTTTCTGTGGATGCTACGGAGAGAAAAGGCGATCCACTCTTCCGCGAATCCGGAGACCGGTACGCCTCCGGAAAGGACGGCGAGAAAAGATGCTCTCCCTGATGGCTTTCGGAAAAAAACGCGGAGCTTCCCTCGGAATTCCCTCTCCGGAGGCGCTGTCCCGTCTTGCTGACGGAAAGCAGATCGAGATCCTCGAAAAAAACCCGCTTCTCCTGCACTGCCGAAGCTGCGGCGCTCTCTGGTCCGTGGAGCGCCTTTCCGACGGAACGCTGCCGGCGGACTGGTGGCAGTGCCCCGACAAGTGCAATCACAGGTGCGGCATCGACATATAGCCGAGCCGCATGCGTGCTCCCACCCTTCCATTCCGGATTCCAATACGCTATGATGATGCCGAGACAAAGAACGATTCCGAACCTCTCGCATCGTTCCGGCCCGTCGGAACGAGAATCCCGGCGAACGATCCGGAAGGGAGGGATGGTGTGTGGAGAGCGAACTGCACCGGACCACCGATCTCTACAAGAAGACCCTTGACTGCCTCTACGACGGCGTCTACGTGACGGACACCCGGCGGATCGTCATCTACTGGAACCATGCGGCGGAACGGCTCACGGGCTACACTGCGGCGGAGGTCACGGGACACCGCTGCGCGGACAACATCCTCGTCCACGTGGACGACCAGGGGACATGCCTCTGCGAGAATTCATGCCCGCTGGCGGAGACACTCCTGGACGGGAAGATGCGCGAGGCGGATGTCTTTCTCCATCACAAGGAGGGGCATCGGGTTCCCGTGTCCATCCGCGTCTCGCCCATCACCGACGCACGGGGCGTCGTGGTGGGAGCCGTGGAGGTGTTCAGCGACAACAGCGAGAAGCTCGTCGCTCTGGAAATGGCGGGGATTTTCCAAGAGATGTCTTTCGCAGACGACCTCACCTGCGCGGGCAACCGGCGCTTTTCGGAGATCTCCCTTCTGGCGAAGATCGATGAGATGCAGGAGAAGGGGTGGCTCTTCGGCGCATGTCTTCTGGGCGTGGACAACCTGGGGGCAATCAACGAAAAATACGGCCCGGAAACGGGAGACCGGGCGCTCCAGGTGGTGGCCCGGACGGTGAAGGGAAGTCTCCGCGCCTTCGATTTCATCGGGCGCTGGGGGGGCGGGAATTTTCTGCTGCTCTTCGCCAACGTGCGCGCCGAGGAAGATCTGGTCCGCCTCGCGGAGCGCTGCCGCGTCCTCGTCCAGGCCTCCCACTTCCTCTCGCCGGGAGGCGAGTGGGTCTATCCCACGGCCTGCCTCGGCGCCACCCTCTCCCTTCCCGGAGACACGATGGAGCGTCTCACGGAGCGCCTCTTCAAGGCCCTCGCGGCAACAAAAAAGACTGCGGGACGGAACTCCGTGGTCCTGCTCTAACGGAACTCGAAGACCAGGATGGTCACGTCGTCCGCCTGCTCCGCCCCGGCGGCGAAGCGGTCCACCGTGGTGCGGATCTCCGTGGCGAGCGAACGGACGTTCGCAAACCGGTCGTCTGCGGCCGCACACCGGGCAAGCTCCGCTTCGAGACGCGCCTCCGAATAGAACGCCCCGCTTCGTTCATGGCCTCGGAGACGCCGTCCGTGTAGAGAAACAGACGATCTCCCCGGCCGAGGCGAAGGTGTCCTTCCTCGAAATGCCGTCCCTCCATGGCTCCCAACAGACACCCCGCGAGACGGGGAAGACGCTCCGGCGCCATTCCCCTCCGGAGCAGAAGAGGAAGGTTGTGCCCCCCGTTCGCGAAGGCGCACTCCCCCGTGGACAGATCCGCCACGGCGCAGAAGAGTGTGACGAACATGCACGACTCGTTCTGCTCCGCCAGGGCGTCGTTCAGTCGGGCCAGGATTTCCCCTGGGGCGGAGGCGTTTTTCGCGATGGCCTTCATGAAGGTGCGCGTCACCGCCATGAAGAGCGCCGCGGGAATTCCCTTGCCGGACACGTCCCCCACGACGAAGCAGAAGTGCGTCTCATCGAGAAAGAAGAAGTCGTAGAAATCGCCCCCCACCTCCCGGGCGGGGTCGAGCAGGGCGAAGATGTCGAACTCCTTCCGGTCGGGAAAGGGAGGAAAGGTCTTGGGAACCAGTTCCATCTGGATGGTGTGGGCGATGCGGAGTTCGCTCTCGATGCGCTCCTTCGCGGCGGTGGTGGCGGCCAGCTTCGCCAGATAGCTCCGGAGATCCGCCTGCATGCGGGCGAAACTTTCCGCCAGGGAGGCCACCTCGTCTCCGCCGGAGAGATCGGGAACGGGAACATCCAGGTCGCCCCGGGCGATCTTTCCCGCGATGCCCTCCAGACGCTTGAGGGGGTCCGTGATGGTCCGGGCCACGAAGAGCACCAGTCCGAGCATGAGCAGAAATCCCGCGCCGCCGAGGCCGAGCTGGATGCTGCTCAGGGCTGCCACGGGAGCCAGCACGTCCTCCTTTCCCAGGACGATGCCCAGACTCCACCCGGTGGAGGGGACGGGAAGAAAGGCCAGCCAGTGGGACGGTGTTGCGTCCCTGTCCTTTTTCGAGAAATCCCTGAAGGGAACGAAACCGGATCCGCCCCGGACCATGTGTTTCCCCAGCTCGCGGAGCGAAGGTTCCCCAAGGGTCTCGGCGATGCTGAAGACCGTCTCGTTCATGATGAAGTCCCGGACGGGATGGCTGATGAAGGTGCCGTTGCGGGAGAGAAGAAAGGCATAGCCGCTGCCGAGCGGAAGGGTGCCCAAAAGCTCCGTGAGCCACTCCAGGGAGATGTCCCCCGTGACGATCCCCGCAAAGGCAAGCTCCTTCACCAGGGGAACGGAATAGGTGGCCATGACGGCGTTGCCGCCGCCCTCGTCGAAGTAGGGCTCGCTCCAGACGGAACGGAGCAGTTCCCTGGGAATGGTGTACCAGTCCATGATCTGCATGGGGTAGGCGCCGCTCGCCAGATCCGTCCGGACGAGCCCCCCGGGTCCCCGGTACACGTAGGGCACCGCTCCGGGGATCGCCGTGCTCCCAAGGCTCGCGGCCATGCCGAAAAGCTCGCCGTGAAGGCGGAGCTTGTCCTCCAGAAGCATCGCCTTTTCCTCGGCGGTGAGAGAAAAGCGGTCCATCAGGAGCACCGTCTCCCGCACCACCTTCTCCACCCCGGAGGTCACGGCGTCGATACGGGCCACTGTGGCGGCGGCGACGGCGAGAATGCGCTCCTTCGTCTCCGCCTCGAGAAGATCCCGGGAGGCGCGCCAGCCGTACCCTACCACGGCGGCGAGAATGCACCCGACCCCGATTCCGAGGAGGAGCACGAGACGCCCGGCAATGCTCCGCCTAGGGAACACGGGGCGACGCTCCTTCCGTAAACTCTTCGTAAGAAACGTTCCTTCGGATAACCTTCTCCTGGAGCAGTACGTCCCGGGTCCGCTCGAAATCCTCTCGAGAGAGAACCCCCGGACGCCAGGGAACCTCCGCGCCCTCGGAAGGCACGATGTCCGGAAGAATGTTGCGGAACATCCACGCCATGTGGGCCCGGTTGGTGGGTACGTGGGCCTCCCGGACATAGCGCATCACCACGTCCAGCGCCTCCTCGGGATGCGCCGCCGCATAACGCCATCCTTCGAGGGTGGCCTCGACGAGATCCCGGCAGACCCGGGGGTTCGCCTCCCGGTAGGAGGCGAGACAGTACAGGCCGTCCTCGGGAAAGCCGAAACCGTAGTCGCCCAGGCGGAACAGAGAGAGATCGCCCGGCTCCATGCCCGCCTGGAGGAGCATGTGGTATTCGTTGTAGTCCATGGCGGCACAGGCATCCACGACACCCCGGAGAAAGAGGTTCACCGACCAGTTCTGCAGAACCTCCCGAACCGTCACCCCGAGGGAGCGGAAAAAGGCCAGATAGGCTCCGTGAAAGGCGTCGCCCCAGAAAGAGACCCGAAGTCCCCTCAGATCCTCGGGAGTCCGGATGCCCCGGTTCGCCCGTCCGACCAAAAGCAGGGAGGAGCCGTTCACGATCTGGGCCGTGTGCACGAGCGGCGTGCCCTTGTCCAGCGCCTCCAGCGCCGCGGTGAGGAACATGGTACCGAACTCCGCCTCACCCCGGCGGAGCGCCTCGGGCACGCTCTTTCCGGGCCCGCCTCCGAGAATCCGCACGTCCAGCCCCCGACGGAGGTAGAATCCCTTTTCGAAGGCCATGTAGATCCCCGCGAACTGAGCCTGGTGGCTCCACTGGAGCAGGAGTCGCACGGACAGCGCATCCGGTCCCGGTGCGCGGGGGTCCGGCTCCTGCGGAGAGCCCGCTTCGCAGGCGCTCAGGAAAATTCCCGCCAGGAGCGACAGCGAGAGCAGAAGAAACGGGAGGAGAATCGCCCTACCCGAAAAAAACCGTCCCGCCGCCATCGCGGAGGAAAACGCTCCTCACGCGCCCGCCACGAGCGCTGCGGCGGCCTCGTTCTCCGCGACGGGAAGCAGCGAATCGAAGCCGGAAATGGCGAAAACCTCCTTCACCACCCCGGAAAGGCCGAAGAGCACCACCGAGCCGCCGACACTCTTCGCCTTCTTGAGCACCACGAGGACGCTCCGCAGCCCCGCGCTGCTCACGTACTCCAGGGACGAGAAATCCATCACGAGGCGAATGTGCCCGGCCAGGAGCCACTCGACGCCGCGGGTCTCGAACTCCGGTGCCGTCAGCGCGTCGAGCCTTCCGCCCACGGCAACCACCGCGTAGCCTTTTTCCTCGCGAATCGATATCTGCACCAGCGATCCCTCCAGACATGGGGAGGGCGGTTCGCCTCCCGGGCTTTTCCACTCCTTTGTACCACATTTCCCCGGCGGCGGCACGATGCCTCTTTTTTCTCCGCAAAACCAGTCCGGCGGTTCCGAGCTTTCGGTTTTGAAAAGCGCCGGAGGTAGACAAAGGGTTTGGAGCGCGGCGTTTCACGGACCGCTTTTCTTCCGAGGCGCTCGCGAGGGCTCTTCTGCGTTCTTCGCCGGAAAGGGCGGGCTGCTCGCGAGGATTCTTTCTTGTTGACAGGAGGAGGAGCGTCCTCTACCCTGTCCCAATGACACGGAGGTGCCTTGCTTCTTCAATTCGACGATTTCGCGCTTCTGTCTCATGCAGGCGCGTTGTGGCATTCGGGAGGTGATGCGGGGAAATTCGCATCGGGAGAGCGGGAATTCGAGGCGAAAGACGCGGCATCGGAGGAGGCGACGCTTTTCGAAAAGCAGGAGAAACGCGTCGTTTCGGAGACGAGAGATTCGAGGAGGCGGAAACGCATGCGTAAAGGAATGGCACTGCTCCTGACGGCATTGCTCCTGGCGGCACTGGTCGTCCCCGCGACGGCGGCCTACAAGGACGAGTACAAGCTGGACGTCGTTCCCGGTCCCACCACCGCGTGGGGCCTGGGTGCCCAGTACTTCGCGGACATCGTGAAGGACAAGACCGAGGGACGCATCGTCATCAAGCCCTACTTCGGCTCCCAGCTTTCGGCGGGAAAACAGACCTCGGCCTTTCTCCTCCTCCGGAACGGGGCCATCGACTTCGCCCTCCAGTCCACCATCAACTGGTCGCCCCAGGTGAAGGAACTCAATCTCCCCGCGCTTCCCTTCTTTCTCGCCGGCTCCGGAAAGGACCGCTTCAAGGCCATGGACGCCGTCAAGGCGGGCAAGGCGGGCAAGATGATGATCGACGCGGTGGAGAACAAGGGCGTGAAATTCCTCGGCTGGGGAGAGAACGGTTTCCGGGAGCTCACCAACAGCAAGAAGCCCGTGGCGGCCCCCTCGGATATGGACGGACTCAAGATCCGCGTCGTGGGCAGCCCCATCTACATCGACACGTTCAAGGCCCTCGGGGCCAATCCGGTGAACATGAACTGGGCCGAGGCGACCACGGCATTCCAGCAGGGCGTGGTGGACGGGCAGGAGAACCCCATGGGCATCCTCATTCCCTCCAAGATCTACGACTACCACAAGTACATCACGGAGTGGCACTACGTGATCGATCCGCTCCTCTTCGCGGTGAATCCCGACGTGTGGAAGAGCTTCTCCCCCGAGGACCAGGCCATCCTGATGGAGTGCATCGGCCTCGCCTCCAGATACCAGACCGCCCTCGCCCGGGTCGGGTTGGACGACGGCAGCGCCCTCGCGGTTCTCCAGGAGATGGGCATGGTTCCGGAAATCGTGGATCCCTACAAGGCGCTCACCGAGAAGGGCATGGAAGTGACGTTCCTCTCGGAGGAGCAGATGGCGGCGTTCCGCGAGAAGACGCAGCCGGTCTTCGAGAAGTGGGCCAAGGAAATCGGCGAGGAGCTGGTGAAGGCCGCCCAGGAGGACATCGCCTCCGTGCAGTGAGGTCATGTACCAGCCACTCTCCGGCGGATCCCTCTTCGGCGGAGAGTGCTTGTTTTCTCGAAAGAGACGCCGATGAAGGAAAAGCGCAGAAGGAGCCGCTCCTCTTTCCGGGAACACGCCCCAGACGGAGCGGCACTCCGCCTGCTTTCGAAACTCCACGAAAGGACCGTTTCTCCATGATCCGCACGCTCTGGACGCATTTCGAGGAAATCGCGGGCTCCATCATTCTCGCCGTCATGACCACCGTGGCCTTTCTCAACGTGGTCACGCGGTATTTCATCAAATACTCCTTCTCCTTCACCGAGGAGATCGAGGTGAATCTCTTCGTCTGGCTCGTGCTCCTCGGCACCTCTCTGGCCTTCCGCAAGGGAGCGCACCTGAGCATGAACTTCTTCTACGACCGCTTTCCCCCCGCGGTCCGAAAGATCTTCTTTCTCGCCACCACCGGAATCTGCGTGGCGTTTTTCGCCGTTTTGGCCCATCTGGGGCGGCTCGAGGTGCTGGACGAACTGGCCCTGTCGGTGACCACCGAATCCCTGGGCATTCCCGTGGTGGTCTACACTGCGGCGGTGCCCGTCCTGTCGCTCCTCGTCATCGTGCGCATTCTCCAGCAGAGCGCCGCCGCCCTCCGGGCAGGCGACATCTAGGAAGAGGTGCATCCCATGGACAAACTTCTCGCCGATCCGGCCTTCTGGATGCTCCTTCTCTTCCTCGCGCCGCTCCTCCTGCGCGTTCCCGTGGCGGTGAGCCTGGGCGGCGCGGCCCTCGCGGTGTGCGTGCACTGGAACCTGGGGTATCAGATGGTGTCCTACAACTTCTTCGCCGGGATCGCCAAGTTTCCCCTCCTGGCCATTCCCTTCTTCATCCTCGCCGGGGTCATCATGGAGAAGGCGGGCATCGCGGAACGCATCATCGACCTCATCGACGAGCTCGTGGGCTCCGCCACGGGAGGACTCGCCCTCGCCACGGTGGGGGTGGCCACCTTCTGGGGCGCCGTGAGCGGGTCCGGCCCCGCCACAGTGGCGGCCCTGGGGCTCATCCTCATTCCCGGCATGGCCGCGGCGGGATACGACAAACCCTTCGCCACGGCGGTGGTCTCCGTGGCCTCGGGCCTGGCCATCGTCATTCCTCCGAGCATCGCCTTCATCGTCTACGGAGACATCATGCAGCAGTCCGTGGGGGCGCTCTTCGCGGCGGGCGTGCTGCCGGGCATCGTGGTGGCCCTCTTCCTCATGGGAGCGGTCTATCTCATCTCGCGGCGCCGAAACTACCGGGGCAAACCCAGGACCTCCACCGCCGCCCTGTGGCGGGCCTTCGTCCGTTCCCTCTGGGGGCTCTTCACTCCGGTCATCATCCTCGGCGGGATCTACGGGGGGATCTTCACCCCCACCGAGGCCGCCTCGGTGGCCGTCTTCTACGGGCTTTTCGTGGGGGTCTTCATCTATCGGACCATCACGTTCCGGACGCTCTACGAGATCCTGAGCGCCACGGTGCTCTCCACCGCGGTGGTCATGCTCGTGGTGACCTGCGCGGGACTCTTCTCCTGGGTGGGTTCCGCCGTGGGACTCATCGACAAGGCGGCGAATCTTCTGCTGGGGGTTTCCTCCTCGCCGCTGGTGGTTCTCCTGATGATCAACCTCATTCTTCTCTTCGCGGGAATGCTTCTGGACGCCATCTCCATCTTCTACGTCTTTCTTCCCATCCTCATGCCCATCATCGCCCACTTCGGCTGGGATCCCGTGTGGTTCGGCGTGGTCATGACCATCAACCTCGCCATCGGACAGGTGACACCCCCCGTGGCGGTGAACCTCTACGTGGGAGCCAACATCAGCGGCCTCACCATGGAGGAACTCACGCCTCCGGCCCTTCCGCTCATCGCGGCCTCCGCCCTGGCCCTGGCGGTGGTGTCCCTGATCCCCTCCTTGAGCACCTGGCTTCCCTCAGTACTGGGGCTCCATGGGTCGCCCTGATCCGTCCCGCAACAGCCGGACGCTCGAACGCAACGTGGGGAGGAGCGCGCTCGTGCGCGTTCCTCCCCACGTCTTTCCGCAAAAAGAACAGAAGATCCTGCGGGGATTCTTTCGGAAAGTCTTCTCCGCGTCTACGCCTGCTCGACCTCCCGGGCGTCTTCCTTTCGGGCTTTCAGCCTTTCCAGCACGCGGAGCAGGCCATCCGTCCCGTAGTCGAGAGCCTTTTTGGTCCTGCTGATGGTCACCGAGCTGGCGCCGGACATCCGGGAGATCTCCCCGTAGTTGAGCCCCTCGTGAAGGAGGCGGGCCACCTCGAGCCGCTGGGCCAACGCCTTCAACTCGCCGATGGTGCCCACATCCTCGAGAAAGCGGTACATTTCGTCCTGCGTCTTGAGGCAGAGAATCGCCTCGCAGAGACGATCCGTGGAGCTGTCCTTCCATTTCACCGACATGCCTTTTCCTCCTTTTATACCCACTGCCATTACATTCCGGAGTACCACACCCGTTGCGGCATCCTCCAGGCAGTTGCGTTCATCCATCCGACAAAACCATCTTCCGTCCGACCTCCGCGCATCGCGGAGCACGACCGGAAAAACCGCCCCGGCTTCCCGTCGGAGCATCGGCGGGCCGGATTCCGACACTTGTGCAGTCCTCCATCGAGCATGGGGCCCTCCTCCGCGTTCCCTCAAGAGGTTTCCTCTTTTCAGGGGCACACTTCCTCTCGGGCTGACTTTCCGGAAGAAAATCTCCCCTTTCCCCACTCCATCAGGATACCATGAAACGGAAGAAAAGCACAGATGACGTTGACGTTCTTTTGATAACGAAAAAATGCCGCCATGCCCGTCAAGGAATTCTTCGGGCAACAAGAAAACCTGATAGGGAATCCTGTTCAAAACAGGAAAAGCGTCTCAGCGTCCCGAAGGCAGGGCCTCGAGGGGAGCAGCGCCGGCATTCCTTTCCCCGCAACGGCGGATCACGTCTTCGAGCTTGCGCGTCAGCGCCTCGCTGATGGTACGCGCCTTCCTGTGCAGCTCCTCCAGCTGTTCCGTCTTTCCGCTCCGTCCGGCGTCCCGCACGGCATGCCCCAGATGGTGCAGTTCGTCGTGAAGCCGGCGAATCTCTCCCCATTCCGCGGCCACTGCGGGAGGCGTGTCCGTCACGGCGAGAAAGATGCCGAAGCGGCAGCGCGTCGGATCGGTCTCGAGGTTCCAGAGCCCGCCCCGGATGTAGTCATCGAGGCGCTGCATCCACGCCGCGTGGCCGTCGATGGCGATGCGGCAGATCTCTGTAAACTCCTCGCAGGTGGTGATGGAGAAATGCGACAGAACATCGAGGACGGAACGCCCCGTCTCGGCGCCGTCGGCGATCTGTTTCCGGAGCAGGACCACCGAATCGCCGAGACGGAGAACGCTCTTCTCCACGCTCCCGATGACGGCACCGAGCTCCAGTGCGAACTGGGAAACCGACTCCGCTCCCGAGGCCATTTCCTGGGAGGAGGCACTCAGTTCCTCCGCTCCGGCGGCAACGCTCTGGGAGGCCTCGTTCACACCGGCCATGCGGCGGAGAATGGCGGAGATGGAGTGCACCACGCCGGAAATCTGCGCACCGACCCGCTCCATTTCCCGGGCCATGCCCTGAATATCCCCGGACGTTCCGGCAACACCTTTCATGAGCGTGGACAGGTTTTCGCCAATCCGTGCCGCCGCCTTCCTGCTCTCTTCCGCAAGGGTGCGTACTTCCTCCGCGACGACGGCGAAGCCCCGCCCCGCGTCACCAGCCCTGGCGGCTTCGATGGCCGCGTTGAGAGCGAGGAGGTTTGTCTGTTCCGCAATACCCGTGATGGCCTGCACCACCGAATTGATGACCTTTGCCTGTTCCGCAAGGGAGACAGCGCGTTCCGAGACGCCCGAGACGTTCTCCCGAATGCTGGTGATGGTGGCGATGGTGGCGCCCAGGGCCGCCTCGCCCCCCTCCGCATCCCGGGCCACCTCGGAAACGGCGCCGTTCAGTTCCTCGGCGATACGCGCCAGGGACTGGGCCGTGGAGGCGATCTCCTCGGAGCTGGCATACTGCTGCTGTACCGCCCCGGTGATTTTCTGCACCGCTCCGGCGCCCACGACCGTACGCTCCCTCACCTCGCCGAATTCCTCGCTGAAGGCATCGAGGGAGCTGTTGACGCTGTAGAAGATGGCGAGGAACTGCTGCACCCCCTTGGAGAAACGCCAGAAGGAACTGCGGAGAAACTCCACGAAGACGTTGAAGGCGCCTCCGAGGCGGCCAATTTCGTCGTTGGTCCGCACGGGAAGGCGTCGGGTGAGATCGCCTCCCGAACTGGCGAAGCTCTCCATGAGTCGGAGCATGCTTCGCGTTGGCGCCAAAATAGCCCGCAGATAAAAGAACACGCAGAGCAGGGCCACCGCGACGGCGATGACGAGCGCCAGCTCCTGGGACCGTTCGAGAAGAACGACCTTCGTCTCTGCCTCCGCCTGGAAAACCGACACGGCACCGTCCATGGCCCTCAAAATTTCCGGTTCCGCCCTGCGGATAGCCTCAAGGGTGTCTTTTCCGGAACCGGACGAAGCCGCATTCCGAAGGGAACCGAGAATGTCCCTGAAAGGGTTCCAGAGGGAACGCACCGCTCCCAGCGCCGCCGCCGCCTTCGGCGAGGGAACGGGAAGCGCAACCAGGAGCGTGCCCTTCAGATCCAGCGGCGCGTCCCCTCCCTCGGCGAGTGCCTTCAGGGTCCTGTCGAAGGCGGTGGCGGACCGGTCCAGCTCTGCGAGAACCGACGCATCTGAGGTGAGCAGATACAGGTAGGCATCCTTGGCCATCTTCTGAGAGAGCATGCGCTGACGTCCCGCCAGATTGATCACGACGCCGTCCCGTGCCTGCCCGGAGGTGACGAAAAACGTCACCGACAGGGACGCGACGAAAAGCACCACGAGGATTCCCAGTGGAAGGAGGAGCTTTGCCAGCAGACTTCTTTTCATGAATACCGCACCCTTTCTCTCGTCCGTCTTTGTATGGTGGTTTCGCGAAAAGAACAACGCAACATAGAATCATTCCATTTGAGATGATACGAGGTTTCGTCACACCTGACAATGTTCGTTCTGTCGTACTTTTCTCTTCCTCTCCGCCTCCGCTTTTCCGTGATGGCATCGCCCGCATTCCTTCCGCGATCACCACGCCCCGGCCCGGAGGAGAACTCCTTTTCCCGGCGACATTGTTCGGACGCACCTCTTGCTCTTTTTTTGTACCTCTTTCATAATGGGGCAACGCGCTGTCCACCCATCGACACCGCCGACGCGACCGCAGCCGGACCGGATTCCGCCACGCCTTCGGGAGCACCGGGGAAAATCGGAAACGGCCGGAGAGAATGGAGAAAACCATGAGCACAGAACAAGCCCGTTCCCTGCCACGGACCGTGTTTCCCCTCGCAGGCCTTGTTGTTCTTGCCTTCCTGGGAAACGCCTTCGGCCTGAATCTGCTTCCCGGTGTCGATTTTCTCTTCGGCAGCATCTTCGTTCTTCTCGCGGCGTGGCGCTTCGGCCCTCTTGCCGGTGCTCTCGCGGCACTTGTCTCCTCGGCCTACACCGTTGTGCTCTGGGGACATCCCTGGGCTATCATCAACTACATGACGGAAGCTCTCGCGGTGGGGTTCGGAAGACGGTACCTGAACAACCTCTTCCTGCTGGATTTCCTCTATTGGATCACCTTCGGCAACATGCAGCTTCTCCTGCTCTGGAAGGGACTCTACGGCATGGACTGGGAAGGGGTGTTCTTCCTGGTTCTCAAATGCGACGTGAACAGCCTCTTCAACGCCCTCACGGCTTTCCTCGTCGTCACGATTCTTCCGTTCCGGACTTTTCCGGGGCCGAAACATGCTCCCGACCGCCCGCCTCTGGAGCACCTTCTTCTCTGCGGCATGCTCTTCCTTGCCATCGTGCCCCTTCTCGCCGTCATGCTTCACGGCACGCTTCACCTCGATGACGACATCGAGTCCGCCACCGAGCGCAGGCGCTCCGAGGCCCTGCGGCTGGTGCAGCGACGGATGGCGCAATGGAAGACTCCTTTGGTCCAGGCACTCCCCTTCATCGCCCACGTGACTTCGGAGGGACACCTTTCCGCACAGGAAAATCCCTTCGTCGGCACAAGCATCCTCGAGATCTACCTCGTCAGCCGGAACGGCACGACGGCCAGATCCTTCCTCGACGACACCGAAGTTCCCCCGGAGAGGCTTCTTCCCTCGCCCGTACTGGAGCACCTCCAGCGTTCCCGGACCGGAGCCGCCCCGGAGGATGTCTCCTTTCTCCTCTGCCCCCTGGGAAAAGAAACCTACCGGGTCTTCGTGGTGGCGGAAACGGGAAACTCTTTCGTCGTCCTCGCCACCGACCCGACGCCCGTCTTCGACGATCTGGCGGAACAGCTCCGAACGCTCGGCGTCCAGGCGCTTCTCGTGGACGACAACACCGGTGCCGTGCGCCCTCTGTCGCTCTTTCCCGAACACCTGCTCTCCCGCCTCGACGAGTTCCGCGACAGTGCCGGGCCCTTTCCCCTGCGGATCAAGCCCCGTTCGGACAGAAGAGGGAGCATCCCGCTGGTGTACCTCTGGATGCGTACCATCCTCGTGGACCGCGTGGTCTACGAGGAAATGCCCGGCTGGACCATGCTCGTCGCCTCCCCCCTGGACGCTTCCGGCGGCGCTCTCTTCGGAAACTACATCCGTACCATGTTCCTCATGATCTCCATGGCCTTCGCCTCGATCATCGTCTCCTTTGTCCTGAGCCGACTTCTCGTCCGTCCGGTTCTCAGGCTGGCAACACTCACGGAGAAGCTCTCTCCCGAACATTCCGTCGAGGACTGGCCCAGAGGTATCTCCGCCGAGACGGAGCACCTCGCCACAAACGTGCGCCGTATGCACACCTCCCTCGCGACACAGTTCGCGCAACTTCGGGAACTGAACCAAAACCTGGACGGCGCCGTGCGAGAGCGCACTGCGGAGCTGGAAGAGACGAACCGCGCGCTGGAGGAGGAGATCGCCGAGCGGACACGGGTGGAGGAACTGCTGCGGATCTCCCTGCAGGACAAGGAAGTGCTGCTCCGGGAAGTGCACCATCGGGTGAAGAACAACCTTCAGGTCATCTCCAGCCTTCTGAGCCTCCAGGCCCAGCGCGCCGCACTCCCCGAACTGGCGGAGCAGCTTCGGAAGGGGCAGAGTCGGGTCCGGACCATGGCACTGGTGCACGACCTCCTTTACCGCACGTCGGAGTTCTCCACGGTGGACATGAAAATCTATCTGGAGCAGCTCGTGCGTTATTTCGGAGAAGTGTCCCTTCCCCGCGATGCGGAGGTGACCATCGTCACCTCCGTGGACGCCACGGCCCTTCCCGTGGACAAGGCAATCCCCTGCGGTCTCGTGGTGGGAGAACTCCTCATGAACGCATGCAAACACGGATTTTCCGACACGAAAAAAGGCACCATCACCGTTTCTCTCCGGAGTGCGAAGGCGGAGGCGACGCTTTCCGTCTCGAACGACGGCGCACCGCTGCGGGAAGAGTACGCCACCGGCGCCACGGGACTCGGCATGACCATCGTGGAGGCCCTGGTGCGGCAGCTCGACGGCACACTCCGGGTCCGCACGGCAAACCCCGTGGTCTTCGAGATCCGCTTCCCCCTGTAACGGCGCGTCACGTCGGCCGCCGGGGGGCCAGAAGACGGCGCGTCACCACGGGAGAGATCATGGTGGTGACGATGCTCAGAACCACGATGGCCACGAAGAACGCCTCGTTGAGCAGGCCCAGCTCTCGTCCCACCGCCGCGGCGGCGAGGGTGGCCGAGAGCTGAGGGATGGTGGCGAACCCCATGCCGAGGCTCTCCCGGAAGGGCATGCCGAGCAGCGTCCCCGCGAGAGCCCCGCTTCCCGCCTTGGTGCAGATCAGCCCCAGGACCACCGTGATGGTGATGAAAAGGTTCTCTCTCGCCTGGAACAGCACTCCCAGGTTGGTCTCCATGCCCATGACGAGAAAGAAGATGGGAATGAAGAAGGAATAGCCCAGGGTGGTGAGCTTCTCTTCGCAATCCTTGCAGGCGTGGACATCGAAGGTCTCCGACAGGGCCACCCCGGCGAGAAAGGCTCCCACGATGGCGTGTACGTGCAACACCTCCGCCAGAAACGTGACGAGAAGGAGAACGAAGAGGATAAAGCGTACCTCCGTCTCGAAATGGACCAGCGTGCCGTGGTCGAGACGGAAGAAGCGGTGTCCGATCTTGGGCACGAGATAGAGCACCGCCGCGAGAAAAAGCACCGCGGAGAGAATGAAGAGCCAGATGCCCCCGGCCCCTCCCGCCTGGATGCGCACCACCACCGAGAGGACGAGGAGGGAGAGGATGTCCATGATCACCACGGCGCTGATGACCAGGTCGCCCATGCGTTGAACTCTCTCGCCGGAACCCCGTATCTCCCGGAAGACGGGAATGATGATTCCCACCGAGGAGGAGGTGAAGATGGACCCGAGGAGCACCGCCTCGAGCCACCCCAGCCCGAAGAAGCGCCCCACGAGCAGCCCCCCGAGAAAGGGAATCCCCCCGTTGCAGCACGTGAGCAGGACCGTGCGGTTCCGGTTTCCCCGGAAGACCTGGGGGTCCATCTCCATGCCCGCCAGGAACATGAGAAAGACGAGCCCGAGCTGGGCGATGGCCTTGAGTGCCGAATTGGGCTCGATAAGCCCGAATCCGTAGGGGCCGACGAGAATGCCCGCGGCGATCTCCGCCGTGACGTTCGGAATGCCCAGGCGGTTGAGAAGCCGCGGAAAGAGCAGCAGCACAAACATGACCACCGTGAAGAGCAGGAGCGTATTCATTTCGGAGGATCACCTCCCTTTCCGTTCTTTCCTAAGGAAGCTCTGAATAAAGGCCTTTCGCTTTCCCTTGACTCGGGTCGCATCAGGCTCTGCGAGGCGCCCTGCGGGGCTGACGCAGCCTTATTCAGAGATTCCCTAAAGAAATTTACGCTTGGAGTGTCAACGCAAACGCGACAGAGGTGGAACCGGCCCCCGGTGAACCTCCGCCGCCCCTCCGGAACGGACAGAAAAGACGCCGCCGGTGCTGCGTTCCGGCGAACTCCTTCAGAAGCACCCGAATACGCCCCGATGCGAGCGATCATGAACAGAGACAACGTCTTGCCGGAGAAATTCGAGCACATTCTTGGGTTCTTCCGTGCGTTGGATTGTATCATAGGAACGCTTTTCCCTGAAAACGAACATGTACCGAATTTTCCGACGAAACAGCCGGACTCGGCGGAATGGCTCTTTGCGGCGGCGTTCGACGGGTTTAGAATGTTTTCCGCTCAGTTCGCTTTGCCACGTTTCGGAAAAACCAGGGAGGGTTCGGTGTGATCGGGACATGTCGAAGAAAATATGGAGAAATTGCCCGGGGGCGGCTCCGCCGAAGGGACCAAAGTATTGCGGACAGGGAACTCCGAACAGAAAGAAGACCGCTCCGAGGAGGGCTCCTGTTTCTGTGTCTTCTGTTCGCCCTGTGCCTGTCGCCGGGGGAGAACGCTCCGCGGGCCATGGCGGCACAGAGCACGGGGGGATTCGGCCTGCGAGCCGTGGCGGAGCGCGCCCGGGAATTGGCGTCCCGCCCCTATGAAAACTCCGAGGGAGAGGTTCCGGAGTTTCTGCTCAAGCTCAGCTACGACCAGTGGCGGGACATCCGCTTCCGCAAGGAGCACGCGCTCTGGCGGGACAGAGGACTTCCCTTCGAAGTGCAGTTCTTCCATCCAGGCATGTTCTACAACCGCCTGGTGAAAATCAACGTGGTGAACGCCGAGGGACCGAGTCCCGTCCCCTATTCTCGGGACTTTTTCGACTACGGAGACAACGAGTTCAAGGAGCCCTTTCCGGAGGATCTGAGCTTCGCGGGGTTCCGGATCCACTTTCCGATCAACAGACCGGACTACAAGGACGAGGTAGCGGTCTTCCTCGGGGCGAGCTACTTCCGCGGCGTCGCCAAGGGACTCCAGTACGGTCTGTCCGCCCGGGGGCTTGCCATCGACACGGCGCTCCCTTCGGGGGAGGAATTTCCCTGCTTCCGGGAGTTCTGGCTTCTGGAACCCGCCTCGGGGGACACCTCATTCACACTCTACGCCCTGCTGGACAGCCCGAGCATCACCGGGGCCTACAAGTTCATCATCACTCCCGGGGAGGAGACGGTCATGGACGTGGATGCCCGCCTCTTCCGCCGGGCCGACGTGGCGAAACTCGGCATCGCGCCCCTCACGAGCATGTTCCTCTTCGGCGAGGCCGAGAACGGCCGCCCCGGCGACTACCGCCCGGAGGTGCACGACTCGGACGTGCTCCTTCTGCACACCAGCGAGGGGGAATGGTTCTGGCGCCCCCTGCAAAACAGCAAGCGCCTGGGAATTTCTTCCTGGAAGGCGGGAAACCTCGCCGGATTCGGCCTGCTCCAGCAGGACCGCCTCTTCGACCACTATCAGGACCTGGAGGCGCGCTACGAACTGCGCCCGAGCCTCTGGGTGGAGACGAAGGGCAAATGGGGTCCCGGCAGGGTGGAGCTCATCGAGATCCCCTCGGAGGAGGAGATCAACGACAACATGGTCGCCTTCTGGGTCCCCGAACCTTCCGCTCCGGAGGAGGGCACCACGGATGTGGAGGAGGAAAACGACCCCCTCGCCTTCTCCTACCGCCTGCGCTGGTGCGCTCTGCCGAAGGATCTGTTCTCCCTCGGCGTTCCCGCCTCCACCCGTACCGCCAAAAGCGCTCCGGACATCACGAAGTTCGTCCTCGACTTCGAGGGGGGAGAGCTGGAAACCCTCTCCGCCGATGCGGGACTTTCAAGCGTCATCACTGTCGGCGAAGGAGGCCAGCTCCTGGAAAAGCAACTTCACAAAAACGATGTCACCGGCGGCTGGCGCCTTGTCTTTCAGGTCCGCACCGTCCCCGAGGGAAAATTCAAGGCGGTCTTTCCGGCCCATCGCCCGCCCATCCGTCTTTCGGCGCTGCTGAAAAAGGGGGAGAACCTTCCGGACCCCCTCACCGTGACCTGGACCTACGACCTGCTGCAATGACGGAGGAGGAACCTGTCGTGCGAGACACGAAAATGCCGGAGACCGGAGTCCCCTTCGATACGGCGGGCACGGAAAAAACGGCGGCAGAGGAAGCGGAAGCGCTCCGGAGGGACTCCGCTACCGAGGGATGGCAGATCGCCCGGGACCGGGTGGTGCTCTACGTGACCGCCCTGGATCTTCCGCCCTTCAAGGGATTGGAGCTCGCCCTGGAGTCCCTGAAACGTTCGGGCCCCACGGATGTGACGAAGGCCATGCGGACTCTGCGGGAGCTGCTGGCGGAACACGGCCTCGACCGGGGAATCCGCACTTCCGAAGGAGCGCATCTCTCCTCCCAGCCGCCTCTGAACCGGGGCACCATGGTGGCGAAGGAGCTGGACCGCCTTCCCTGGCTCTCGGGGCTGAAGCGCTTTCTCACGCGCTGGATGCGGGACCTCTTGGGGCAGACCGACCGGGAGCGGCATGCAGCCTTGTCCGCCGGAGAGGCCTCCGCTCCGGAACAGATGAAAAGGAAGAGCGACCACAATGGCGACCTCTAGCGCCCGTCCGCCGCACTTCGCCTGGGTGCGGGCCGCGAGCTGGCGACGTCTGCTCCTCGTGGCTCTTATCGTCCTGCCCACCGTCACGGCCACGCGCACCATGGCGGCGGTGCTCCCCCACAAGGGCGGCACACCGCTGGAGCTTGCCCTGACCGCGGTCTTCGCCGTGCTCTTCGGCTGGATTTCCATCGGCTTCTGGACGGCGAGCATCGGCGCCCTCCGCCTCTGCCTCGGCCGGGACGCCTTCGCGGTCTCCCTTGCGGGAGAGGAGGACGATCCCCGGGAAATCGACCGGGAGGCCCGCACAGCCATCCTGGTTCCGGTCTTCAACGAGGACCCGGAGCGCGTCTTCGCGGGAGTGCGTACCGTCTACGACTCCCTGGAGCGCACGGGCCGGTCCGACCTCTTCGACATCTTCATCCTCAGCGACACTCCCGATCCGGACGGCTGGGTGGAGGAGGAGGCGGCGTGGTTCGCCTTCTGCCGCGAGAAGAACGCCTTCGGCAGAATTTTCTATCGGCGGCGCCGGAGCAACGCCAAGAGAAAGAGCGGCAACGTGGCGGATTTCTGCCGCCGCTGGGGAAAGAACTACCGCTACATGATCGTCTTCGACGCGGACAGCGTCATGGCCGGGGAGACCATGCTCCGCATGGTGGGCATCATGGAACGAAGACCCGACGTGGGCATCCTCCAGACACCCCCCGCCGCGGTGAACCGGGAAAGCCTTCTCGCCCGGGTGCAACAGTTCGCCAACCACGTCTACGGCCCCATGTTCGCTGCGGGGCTCCATTTCTGGCAGCTCGGCGACGCCCAGTACTGGGGGCACAACGCCATCATCCGGGTTCGCCCCTTCATGGAGCATTGCCAGCTGCCGCGTCTTCCGGGAAAGGGACCTCTGGGAGGGGACATCCTGAGCCACGATTTCGTCGAGGCGGCCCTCATGCGCCGCGCCGGGTTCAGTGTGTGGCTCGCCTACGACCTGCGGGGCAGCTACGAGGAAACGCCCCCGACACTGCTGGACGAGCTGAAACGGGACCGCCGGTGGTGCCAGGGGAATTTGCAGCACCTGCGGCTGCTCTTCACCCGGGGGCTCTTTCCCGCCCACCGGGCGCTGTTCCTGAACGGCATCATGTCCTACGGTTCGGCGCTTCTCTGGTTCGTCTTCCTGCTCCTCAGCAGCGTCGAAGCGATTCTGGAGGCGATTCTAGAGCCCAAATACTTTTCGGGCCCCGCACTCTTTCCCGACTGGCCCGTGTGGTATCCCCACTGGGCCATCACGCTCCTCGCCTCCACGGCGGTGGTGCTCTTTCTCCCCAAGCTCTTCGCGGTGCTCCTCATCGTCCTCAAGAATCGGGAGGCCCATCTCTACGGAGGCGCGGGAAAACTTGCGGCGAGCGTCTTCCTGGAGGTGGCGGTGTCCACCCTGCTTGCGCCGGTCCGCATGTTCTTCCACACCACCTTCGTGGTCACGACCCTGCTGGGACGACGCGTCACCTGGGGAAGTCAGATCCGGAGCGACCGGGAGACCTCCTGGGGGGATGCCTTCCGGGCGCATTGGCTGAGCATGGTCGCCGCCTTGCTCTGGGGCGGTCTGGTCTATCTGGCGAACCCCACCTTCTTCTGGTGGATTTCGCCGGTGCTCGTCCCCCTCGTCCTGGGAGCGTTCCTCTCGGTATTCACCAGCGGAGCGTCCCTGGGGCGCCTGCTCCGCAAGTGGAAGCTCCTCCTCATTCCGGAGGAGTCGAATCCGCCCCGGGAGCTGCGCGACCTGGAAGCGAATTTGAACCGCCCCCGTCCCTACTCGCCCCTGCCGATTCCCCCCGGCGAGGGGTTCGTCAGGGCCGTGGCGGACCCGGTGGTGCACCAGCTCCACACCTCCCTGCTCCTGCGCCGCCGCCGCGCCGCCCCCGCCGTGGAGCACCGCCGCCGGGAGATCGAGGAAAAGGCTCTCTCCCTGGGTCCGGGAAGTCTCTCGGCGAGGGAGAAGATGGAGCTTCTTCTGGATCCCTTCCGCCTCGCCGAGCTGCACCGTCGCGTATGGGAGCTTCCCGGACGGGAGAACGCCGCCCGGTGGGGACTCGCTTTCTTTATGCCTTCTTCACGGCGATGACATCGATCTCCACGAGAATGTCGTCGAGCAGGGCGCTTCCCACGGTGGTGCGCACCGGATAGGGCTCGGAAAAGAACTCCCGGTACACCGCGTTGAAGGCCGCGAAATCCTCCAGGTTCGCCAGGTGCACCGTGGACTTGACCACCTCGTCCATGGACGCTCCCGCCGCCTCGAGAATCGAGCGGATGTTCGTGAGCACCTGCCGGGTCTGTTCAGTGATGGTGTCGCCCACGGTCGCCCCCGTCTTCGGATCCAGGGGCCCCTGTCCGGCCACGAAGACCAGATTGCCCACGAGAAGCCCCGGCGTATAGGGGCCGAGGGGTTTGGGCGCGCTTTCGGGATGTACGGGCTGTTTCATGCGATGGACCCTCCTCGTTTTTTCAGATGGTTGAGCCTGCGCCGTCATTGTAGCATTGCCCGGTCTCTGGACCGAAAGAAGGAGGAGGCACGGCGCTGGACACCCTGCGCTTCGAGAGGGCCCCTCCGACACGTCCGCGCGCTTCGAAGCGCGCCCAAGGCACCTTACACATCGGATCGGACCGGAAAAGCACCCGCTTCGGCGTTTCCGGCGTCGCGTCACCGTCCCTCCGGGGCAAACACGGGAACAGTGAGGCTCCCCTGGGGCATGACGATGCAGCGAAACGCCGCTCCTCTCTCCGCCTCGATGCGGCCCAGGGCCTCCTCCACGGAGGCGGCCTTTTCGGCGAAGAGCTTCCGTACCATCTCCCCGCTCATGGAGGTCACCAGGTAGATTTTCTTCGCCGCCGCAACCTTGGCGATGCCGAAGGCCTTGTGCCCTCCCATTCTGAACTCCCTCCGGATCCGCGCCACGATGTCCTCCGGGCGGGAGGCTGCGTTCAGCCACTCCTCGAAGACCCTCTCTCCGTAGCCACCGGGACAGTCTGCCACGAGGACGATGGCGCCTCCCGCTTTCGTGGCCTTGTCCGCGTGGTCCAGGGCTTTCTGGGCCTGATAGACGTTGATGTCCCGGGGATGGCCGCAGGCAGAGACGATGGCCACGTCGGCGCGTTCCACGACGGGCACCTCGTAGAGGGCGGACGAGACGGCCACCGCCTCCTTCCAGGCTTGTTCCACGTCCCCCGCGACGACCTTCACGACCTCTCCGTTCTCGTTCGTCACCACGTTGAGGATGCAATCCACCCCCACCCTCCGGGCCGCCTCGAGCATCTCCAGGTGCAGGGGATTGGCGTCCAGGTCGGGAAGATCGTCCATGAGGGCCACCATGCGCACATGGTTGCGCTCCACCGACTCCTTTCCGGCCACGCCGGGGAGAATGGATTTCCGCCCCCCGGAATATCCGGCGAAATAATGGGGCATGACGACCCCCAGAGTGAGCAGAAAATCCGCCTCGGCCACCAGCCGGTTGACGAAAAGCTCCGATCCGGTGGCAAGCGTTCCCAAAGAGACGAGGGAATCCGGATCGTCCGCCGCGTGGGAGACGATTCGGAAGCGCCGGACCAACTCCTCCCCGTAAACCTGGAGATTCTGCTCCGGCGTGTGGGGATCGTGGATGCCCGTGGCCACCACCAGGGTCACTTTTTCGTCCGGAATGCCCGCCTCGGCGAAACGCCGCAGCACCGGAGGCAGCAGCAGCGCGTAGGGAGTGGGGCGAGTGATGTCGTTCACCACCACCACGACCCTTTCGGGTTTTCTCGCCTGAAGCTGCTCCAGAAGCGGCGGCGTTCCCACGGGATGGTCCAGCGCGGCCTCCACATCGGCGGCGGTACAGGGCACCGCCTTCACTTCAGGAGGAAGGAGCACCTGGGAGATCCTGGCCTCGTCGAGCCGGAACTCATGCGTGCCTCTACCGTAGGGAAAGCTGAAGTTCATGGAAGATCACGCTCCTTTCCACCGGAGAAGGTCCTTTCGGAACATCGACAAAAAAAAGACTCTTCAGCAGAAGAGTCCCTGAAGAAGAATCTTCGCGCCGAGAAGCACAAGAATAACGCCCCCCAGGATCTCGCAGCGTCCGTCGCCTATGTTGCGGCTGAGACGTCCCGCGCCGAGCACGCCGAAGAGGGAGAGGGCGAAGGTGATGCCTCCGATCACCGCGGCGGTACCGTAGACGTGCAGCTCCAGTCCCACGAAGGAGACTCCCACGGCCAGGGCATCGATGCTGGTCCCCAAAGCGAGAAGAAAGAGCAGGCTCCCCCGGGTGGGGTCCCCGGAGAGCTTCCGCCGCATTGCCTTGCGGGCCGCCTCGGTGGCGCGCAGGGCGGAGATCCCCTCGAAGCTCATGTGTCCCCCCACGAAGGCGAGGAGGAAGAAGGCCACCCAGTGGTCCACGGGCTCGATGACATCGAGGAAGTTCCCCGCCAGCCAGAAGCCCAGAAGGGGCATGACGGTCTGGAAGAGGCCAAAGGCACCGGCGGCCCGAAGCGCTCCGGCGAGCCCCACCCCGGGCGCATAGAGCGGAATGGCGCAGGAGACGGCGAAGGCGTCGAGCGCCAGGCTGAAACCCAGCGCTCCCGCGACGGCCCAGTTCACGACCTCACCCGAGGTAGGCGAGGAGCAGCCCTCCCGCGAGGACCGACCCGATCTGCCCCGCCACGTTGGCACCCACGGCGTGCATGAGAAGGAAGTTCGACGGATCCTCCTGCTGCCCCATGCGCTGGATCACCCGGGCGGACATGGGAAAGGCGGAGATGCCCGCGGCACCCACCATGGGGTTGATCTTCTCCGACCGGAAGAGGTTGAGCACCTTCGCGGCGAGCACCCCCGCAGCAGTGTCCAGAATGAAGGCCACGAGTCCCATGGCGATGATGAGGAGCGTGGAGGTCTGGACGAAGCGCTCCCCCGTCATGGTGGCGGCGATGGTGAAGCCCAGAAGGAGGGTCACCAGGTTCGCCAGCTCGTTCTGCGCCGCCTTGGAGAGGCGCTCCAGGACACCGCACTCCCGGACGAGGTTGCCGAACATGAGAAAGCCGATGAGCGACACCGACGCGGGGGCCACCACGCCCGCCACAAGGGTGACGGCGATGGGGAAGAGGATCTTCGTCCGCCGGGAGACGGCGCGCTTCGCGTAGGCCATCTTGATGCGTCGCTCGGATTTCGTGGTGAGAAGGCGGATCACCGGAGGCTGGATCAGGGGCACGATGGCCATGTAGGTGTAGGCCGCCACGGAGATCGGTCCCAGCAGGTGCGGCGCGAACCGGGCGGACACGTAGATGGAGGTGGGGCCGTCCGCGGCGCCGATGATGCCGATGGATGCCGCCTCGTGCAGGGAAAAACCGAAGAGCAGGGCGAGCCCCATGGTGAGAAAGATGCCCGCCTGGGCGGCGAAACCGAAGAGGAACATGACCGGATTGGAGAGCAGCGGCGAAAAGTCGATCATGGCCCCCACGGCGATGAAGATGAGCAGAGGAAAGAGTTCCGTGGCGATCCCCAGATCGAAGAGAACCGAGAGGGCTCCCTTGTGGAGCGTGCCGTCCACCATCTGCGAGATGGCCGAGGAAAGAGGAATGTTCACCAGAATCGTGCCGAACCCCATGGGAAGAAGCAGGTTCGGTTCGTACTCCTTCTCGATGGCCAGCCAGATGAGCCCCGCCCCCACGAGCATCATGATGAGCTGCTTGTAGGTGAATGCTCCCAACACCGCCAGTATCTGTTCCATGTGCGCTCCCTCCGTCGTTCCGCCGCGGGCGCCCTCCGGCGCCTCTTCCTTTTTCCGATCCCCCGCGCGATCCTCCGCCCGTTTCGGAAAAAACCCGCCGCCCCGCCGGGGCCGTTTTCGTGGAAGACACAAAAACGAGACCCTCAGCATGGCAACATCCCACGCTAAAAGTCTCGCTCATTGGCTTTCGGCCAACGACGGAGCCAGGCGCAGCGCGCCGGGTTTGTTGACTCCGTCTGATCAGCTACTCCCTTTTAGTTTCGTTCACGCTACCACATTCTTTTCCGGAAGACAAGAGCATCCCCCGGATGGTGCACCTTCCGCCCGTTAAAGAGTTGTGCTTCTGTTCTCCCCTCATGGTACACTAAACCACAACGCACTGACAAAAACCGATTTTTTTTCACTCCGCGACGCCTGGGACGGCGCGGAATCGAAGGCAACTCCGACACAAAGAATTTCTGATGCTCTTACAGCGACGTTTCATCTCTCTAAAACGAGATTTCCAAGGAGACCTCGGAGCGATGCTAAGGAATTCCCTCGAACACCTTGCCTGACACGGCGTTTTTGAATCCAGTCACCGACGAGAAAGGTGGAAAACGATGGAACGAACCTGGCTAGCCACGATGGACGTTCTTGAAGAGGTCCAACAGTTCGTTCTTGAGAACGCCAAAGGATTGCCTCCGAAACGGATGGCGCACCTAGAACTCGCCATCGAGGAGATTATAGTCAACATTTGTACCTACGCCTATGAGACACCGCCGGGAGCGTTCACCGTGCGCGTCACCGACGACGCTGCGGGCCTCACGGTGGAGTTTGAGGACAAGGGAATCCCTTTCAACCCCCTCTCCCTAGAGGAGCCCGACGTAAACCGCCCCCTACAAGAGCGGGAAAAGGGGGGCTTAGGCATTCTCCTTGTGCGGCGCATCATGGACGAAGTGTACTACAAGAGGGACAACGGGCTGAACCGACTCGGCGTCGTGGTGAAAAAGGAATGATGAGGCGGTGAAAAACCTTGACGGAAAAAGTCCGATCAAGTAGAGTTCACCGAAACGAAAGTGCGCCCCCTCTCGGACAATCCCTCTCCTGTGGAGCGGTATGTTCCGTAAAGAACGAGGACAAGGGGCAGCCTTACCGAAGGCGGTGAAAGAAACATGTGGACACTTGGATTCGTTGGCTTCGGAAACGTAGGGCAGGGACTCGCCCGAATCCTCCTGGAGAAGAAGGAGACACTCCGGCGGCGCTTCGGCTTCGATTGTTCCGTTGTCTTCGCGGCTACGAGGCCGGACGAGGTGGTCTGTGATCCCGCAGGGCTGGACCTCGCGACCCTCCTGGACGAAATGGCCCGAAAGGGGCATCTCCGGGAGCATCCGAGGCGCTCGGAAAAGAGCGTCATCGAATGTCTCCGAACCTGCGGCACCGACATCGTGGCGGAGATCACCCCCACGAACCTCGAGACCGGCGAGCCCGGGCTCACCCATATCCGGGAGGCCCTGATGGCGGGAAGCCACGTGGTGACCACCAACAAGGGCCCCCTCTCGGTGGCTTTGAAAGAGCTGGAGACCCTCGCCGCCGAAAAAGGCGTGCGTTTCCGCTACGAGGGAACCGTCCTGAGCGGCACGCCGGTGATCAATCTGGCCCGGGAAGCCCTTGCGGGATGCGATGTTCTGGGTGTTGCCGGTATCGTGAACGGCACCACGAATTTCATCCTCACCCGCATGGAGGAAGGCATGGACTACGGCGAGGCTCTCGCGGAGGCGCAGAAGCTCGGCTACGCCGAGGCGGATCCCACGGCGGACGTGGAGGGATGGGACGCGGCGGTGAAGATCTCCCTGCTGGCATCGCTCCTGATGGAAACACCCCTTCCCGTGACCGAAGTGGAACGCCGGGGCATCTCCGACGTCACCGCCGACCAGGTGAAAAAGGCCCTCGCCGCGGGAAGGCGAATCAAGCTTCTGGGCGAACTCACCCGGGATGGAGGCGTTCTCAAAGGACGCGTTTCTCCAAGGGAGCTGCCGGGAAACCATCCTCTGGCGGGCGTTGCCGGCGCCACCAACGCCCTGACGCTCACCACGGACAACATGGGGGACGTGACCATCGTCGGCCCCGGAGCGGGACGGACGGAGACGGGGCAGGCCCTGCTGACGGACATCCTCGCCATCGCCCGGGAATCGGTCCGTTCCTGAAGCCCGGCGACATCCGACACATGGGCGGACCGGCGGAGCGCCCCTTTCGGGCGCGCCTCCGACACGAATCCGTTCACGGATTCGCCCGGGAAAAAGCCTCCCGCAGGATTCCGGATGGATGAAACGGCCCGGCCCGCTCACGTACCCGCCGCGCGAAAGAGACGTCCGAGGAAAACTCCGGGATGCGGGACACTGGCAGGGGTTTGACAATCTCCGTGTCAGCGCGATAATAGGGGGGCAATACCTAAATCTGTTTCAAAAAGGAGGGACCCACCCGTGAAGTTCGCCGATGTGATGCAGAGCGGAGATTGGAAGGGTGAAAAGCATGTTCCCGTCATCGAGGCCCCTGAAAAGGTCAAGGCGGGAGAAGCCATGACCGTCACGGTGAGCGTGGGCAAGGAGATTCCCCATCCCCACACGACGGAACACCACATTCGCTGGATTCGCCTTGCCTTCAAGCCCGAGGGAGGCAAGTTCGTCTACGATCTTGGCCTCGTGGAGTTCAACGCCCATGGGGAATCTCCGGAGGGGGCGAACCAGGGCCCGGCCTATACGGATCCCGTGGCAAGCTTCCGGATCAAGCTGAAGAAGTCCGGAATGCTCCTCGCCGCATCGTACTGCAACATCCACGGCATGTGGGAAAGTTCCGTTCCCGTCGCCGTGGAGGAATAGGTTTCCAAAAGACCGAGACGGCGCTCGAAAGAGCGGAACGCGGAGGGGCCGCCCGAAAAGGGCGGCCTTTTTGTCGTCTCCCGGAGAGATTCGCCGCCGGAGAGTGCCGTCCTCCCCTTCGTCTATTTCCTGGACATGGGGAGCGGAGGAGCTTCCTTGGCGAGGACGGGAGTACACAGTTCCTTGCGGAACGAGGCGATCTTCTCCCGTTCGCCGAGGAGAACCAGTTCGTCCCCGGAAGCGAGCACCGTCGTTCCGGGGGGATTGTAGAGCACTTCGCCACCGTGGGCCTTTACGGCCACCACCAGCAGGTTGTACCTGGATTTGAGGGGCGACTCCTGGAGAGAGGTTCCCACGAGAGGATTGTCTGCCGCGAGACGCACCGCGTCGAATTCGAGCTGAAGCTGCTTGGAGATGCTCGCCATTTCGAGAAAATCCGCCACGGCGGGCTTGAGCGCCGCCCGGGCCATCGCTGCAGCGCCGGCAAGAAGGGGGTTGAGCACTTTGTCCGCTCCGGCCCGGTAGAGAACGTTCACGGACTGGGTGTCCTGTGCCCTTGCGATGATGCGGAGATTCTTGTTGAGGGAACGGGCCGTGAGGAGCACGTACACGTTGTCCGCGTCGCTGTCGAGGGCCACGATGAGCCCCGCGGCGCGTGTGATCCCCGCCGCTTCGAGAATTTCCTCCTCCCGGGCGTCACCCACGAGGACCATCCACCCCTGGCGACGTGCCGCCTCCGCCAGAGCTTCATTCCGGTCGATCCCGACGAAGGGCGCCTCCTCCCGGAAGACGATCTCCGCCACGTTCCGCCCAACCCTGCCCAGTCCGCAGATGATCCAGTGTTCCCGCATCGCCTCCACGCGCTTGTCCCTCCGTTTCCCAAGGGCAGTGAGAAGCCCCGACACGACCACATTCTGGGAGAAGAACGCCACGGCGTACCCAGCAATGCCGATCCCCACCACAAGGAGGAGCACCGTGAAGAGCTTCCCCTCCTCCGAGAGGTTCGGTGGTGCCTCGAATCCCACGGTAGTGAGCGTGGTGAAGGTGTAAAAGAGCGCATCCACCCAGGAAAGATCCGCAAGGTATCTGAATCCGACGATGCCCGCGACGACGACGCAACCGAAGAGAAAAAGAAGGATGCGTCCCGTGCGGAACGTTGTTCCTTCCCAAGAAGCCACAGCAAAAAGTCCCCCTTTGCCCAAGAGGTTCGAAACGCCTACAATGTTCCTGCAACGTCCAAAGGGATCCAAGGTCCCCGATCTTCAGGAAGGATGGTGGTATTGGTGTCCCTTCTCCGCGTGGCCACCTTCAATGTGAATTCCATCAGGTCTCGTCTTCCCGTGCTGGAACGGTGGCTTCATGATACCAGTGTGGATGTGCTCTGTCTCCAGGAAACGAAAGTCGTGGACGGAGACTTTCCCCGGGCTTTCTTCGAGGACCTTGGCTACGGCGTGGCCTTCCGGGGACAGAAGGCTTACAGTGGCGTCGCCGTCGCCTCCAGGCTGCCCATCGAGGAAGCCGAGGCCGGCTTCGGCGACGGAGGCCCGAGGGGGACGAACACCGAATCCTCCGGGTGACGCTGGGTGTCCCCGGAAGCGTCGCCCGCCCGCGTCTCCGCGTTGTGAACACCTACGTTCCCCAGGGAAAGGCCATCGACCATCCCGACTACCCCTACAAGCTGGCTTTCCTCGAACGCCTGGCCCGCCTCTTCGACGCCGCGGGCGTTCCCGAAGGGCACCTCCTCTGGGTGGGAGACCTCAACGTGGCCCCCACGGACCGGGACGTGACGCATCCGGAGAACAAGCGGGACCACGTGTGTTTCCACGAGACACTGCGAAACCTCTTCGCGGACATCGCCGCCCCCCGCTTCGTGGACGTCTTCCGCAAGCACCGTCCCGGCGACGGGGAGTTCTCTTTCTGGGACTACCGCGTCAAGAACGCTCTGGAGCGGAACATCGGCTGGCGCATCGACCATATCCTGGCCACGCCGGAACTGGCGGCGCTCTCCAGCGACTGCTACGCCGTCCGGGAGCTGCGCGCCTGGGAAAAGCCCTCGGATCACACCGCCGTGGTGGGAGTCTTCGACCTATGAGCCGGGAGAGCCGTATCGCCCTTCCGGCGACACTGGGGGAATGGATTCAGGGGTGGATTCTGGAGGACGGCGAAGCGCTGGTGAGCCACTGCGTGGACTGGTGGGGATGCGTGTCCGTCCGCTCCGGAGCCAGCGGTGACGAAAAGGCCCTGCCTCCAAAAGCGCGGCGCGCCCTGGCCCTGGCGGCGGAGCGCTTCGCCCTGGACCGTCCCGTCGCAGCGACCCTGGAGAACCCCCTTCCCGCCTCTCTGGGGCTGGGCTCCTCCACGGTGGACGTGGCGGGGATCCTCGGCGCCTGCGCGCTTCTGGCGGAAAAAGACCTCTCCGAGGAAGAGCACTTCGCCCTCTGTTGCGCCGTCGAACCCTCGGACGGTATCGTCTTTCGGGGGCTCGCCCTGGTGGACCATCTCCGGGGACGCCTCGTGGAACGCCTGCCCGCAGCACCGCCCCTCTGGACGGCGGCGCTGCTTCCCCGTCGGACTCTCGACACGGAGGACTACCGGAAGGATCCGGCCCGCATGCGGGCCGTCCGGAACCGCGCCGACCGGCACCGCCGGGCCTACGCCATCCTCCGGGACGGACTCCGCGCGGGGGACGTGCGGAAAATCTGCGCCGCCGCAACCCTCTCGGCCCTGCTCCAACAGGCGGTCATGCCCCGGGAGGAGTGGCCCCTTCTTCTGGCCGCCACGCGGGAATGCCGCGGCTTCGGCGTGGTGGTGGCCCACTCGGGCACTGCCGGAGGGGTGCTCTTCGGGGATCCCGACGAGGCGGCCCGGTGCGCGGAGTGGATGCGGGCGCGTTGGGACGGAGGCGACGTGCGAACCCTCGCCTCCACGTCCGGCGGCCTGCGCCGCCGGTGACGTCGCGCCGGAACGTCAGCGCGACGACCCGGACTGTGCCGCCTTCACCTCGGCGATGAGGGCCTCGACAGCCTCCCGGATCTGATCCCGCACCCTTCTCGTGGCGGCGACGCGCTCCTCCCAGCTCCCCTCGAAAGAGGCGGGGTCGTCGAAAGGCCAGTGTCTCCGCTCGCAGATCCCCGGGAAAACGGGGCAGCGCTGTGCCTTCGCGGCGTCGCAGACGGAGATGACATAGTGGTAGGTCCTCCCCGCCACGAAGAGATCGAAGACCTTGGTGACCTCGTTGTTCGAGATGTCCAGGCCGATCTCCTTCATGACCTCCACCGCGAGGGGATTGATGCCGGGGCCTGCCTCGAGGCCAGCGCTCTCCACCTCGAAGGCATCTCCTCCGAGTTCTTTCAGAATTGCTTCCGCCATCTGGCTTCGTGCGGTGTTCTGCCCACACACGAAAAGCACCTTCGTCTTCCTCACGCGAATCAGTCCTTTCATCCTCCGGCTCTTGTGACACCCCCCATGAAAAAACCGCAAGGGGCGCTCTTCGACATGCATTCCGGGGCAGAGCCATGCGGCATTCAATTCCTCCGGGCTTTCCCGCCGCGCCGCCGATGTCACTCCGGCGGCGTTCTTCAGTCATGTGCGTCACGCCTGCGCAAAAAGATGATCGCGGCCTTCGGTGGTCATACGGCGCTTCTTTTATCTTCCAAAACCACCGTAAAATCCAGTTTCGATTTTGTAACGAACGAGGCCCTCTCAGGCGGCCTCGACGCACTCGTCTTCCCGGAAACCATCACCGGAGCCCGCCCCGCGACCGCGGCGAGACAAAAAACGGTGCAGAAGTCGCCCTGAAAGGGCCTTCCGCACCGCTCTCGTTCTTCTGCTGCCGTTTTGTCCGTCTTTCCGACCCCTGCGCTGGCAATGGAACGCACTCCGAGAACACGGTCACCTCAATCGCAACAGGGGTGGAGCCAGCTCCCGGCAGATCTCCGCCGAAAACATGTCTCTGGGCTAGAGTCCCAGGGTCACCGCGTGCTCCCGGATCTTGAAGAGATTCCGGGTGATCTTGTTCCAGTAGGTGTCGATGGAGCCGCCGGAATAGCGCAGAAGCGCCTTTCGCGTGTTGTCCGACACCCGCATGTACCGGGAAAGCAGGAGACATCCCGCGGCGACGCCCCGATCCGGATCGTGAAGATCCTCCGGTGCGGCGATGCCGTTCGCCTGGAGAAGATGGCTGTGAATGTCCCACACGACCTGCATGACTCCCATGGCTCCGTAATTGCTGCGGGAGGAGGGGTTGAAGTGGCTCTCCGCGTTACCCACCGCCACGGCGAGATCCAGCGGAACGCCGTACTTGTCGCTGTAGTGGACGAAGGCCGCCGCCTCGATCCAAGCGGTGCGGGCGTCGATGGCGCGGTTCTGCTTGCGGATGTACCGGGCGACGGCCGCCACGGAACGCTGCGTGTCCGGATGCATATCCCAGATATGGCGCAACGCCGCCAGAGGGAAATCCCGGTGCCATTCCCGGAGATGGCGCTCCGTAACCTCCATGGCGGAAAGACTCCGGAGAACGAGGGGGTCGAGGACACTCTGTTCCGACGGAAGGAGGAATCCTCTCCAGTCGTCGCCGTAGTCCTCGGGAAACCATGTTCCCAAAGGCCCCACGGCGGTGACGATAAGCAGCAGGACGAGGGCGGCGATACCGCTCTTCATGACGCGGATCTTCATGTTCACGAGATCTCCTCCTTTGCGCAAACGCTCCTCAGGAAGAGGGAGGGGGTTTTATTATAGTGCATGGGGATATTCTGGCAAGAAATGTGTCCTTTATTTTATAAAAATGTCACGCATGTCTCCTTCCATCGGTGAAGAGAGAGCTCTCCGGAGAGGGTGACGGCACTGCTTTTTCCGTTGTCTCGCTTTTTTGTTCGGGCGAAAAAGAGGAAAGCCTTTCCGGGAAAATCCTTGGGAAGTCCGCAGGGATAACGAAAACTTCTCTAAAAAGTGCTGGAGGAGGCTTCTGGCGTTCCGGAGGCGAAAAGAAAAAGCGGAGGAAACAGTATTGCCTTAAAAAGTCAAGAAGACCTTCGTTGTTTCTCGAAAAGTTCATAGGCCATTTCGATGGTGGAGCGCAGCACGAAATCTCCGGTGCTCTTGATCACATACCCGAACCGCGTGATGCCCTGCACTTTCTCCACCATGGCCCGTTCCGAATGGGAGGTGAGAAAGATGACGGGGAGATTCCGCACGTCGAGAATGCGCTGGGCCGCCTCGGCTCCATCCATGCCACTCCCGAGGTCGATGTCCATCAGAACAAGGCTGATGGCATCGTTTTCCATGACCAGTTCCACCGCCTCCTCTCCGGAGAGGGCGGTGACGACGCGGTAGCCGAAACTTTCCAGCATCTGCGCCTCCACCATGGCGATGATGGCTTCGTCCTCCACCAACAGAAGTGTCTTTTCCGCGTCGTGTTCCTCGTGATGATCTGCATTCATTGCGTTTCCCTCCGGATCGCGAACTCGATGCGAAAACGCGTGCCGACTTTCCGTTCCACCAGAATCGTGCCCCTCATCTGCCGCACCAGCATGCGCACGAGGTGGAATCCAAAGCCCGGGGAGTTGTCGAGGGTCACACCCTCGGGCAATCCCACGCCATCGTCCTCGCAGACGAGGACGATGTTCTTCCCCTCCAGCCCCGCGGAGATCCGGACGGTCCCCCGCTCTCTTTCGGGAAAGGCATGTTTCATCGCGTTGGTGATCAACTCCGTGACGAGGATACCCAGGGGAAAAACGAGATTCGCCTCCAGGACCACGTCCTCGACGGCGGTCTCGACAGTCACGTCCGTTCTTCCGGGAAAACCGGGCGACATGTCGTCGATCAGCGCAAGCAGATATTCCTTGAGGGAAATGTCCCGGATCGACTCGCTCCGGTAGAGCTTGTCGTAAAGCACCACCATGCTCCGAACCCGATTCGCCGCTTCCTCCAGCGCCCTGGCCACCGCGGAATCGGGCTCCGCCTGGGCCTGGAGCCGGAGCAGGCCGGTGATGGAACTCATGTTGTTCTTGATGCGGTGGTGCACCTCCCGCAGGAGGGTCTCCTTCTCCCGGAGGAGATCGCATATTCTCTCCTCCGCCCGTTTCCGCGCCGTGATGTCGTGGAAGATGCCCATGAGGCACGTCTGCCCCTCAAGATCCACCACACTGGCGTGCACGTCCGCGAAGAACACGCCTCCGTCCCTGCGCCGGACGGGAATATCCTCGGCGAGAAAGAGTTCCCGCCGGACAAGCCGGTCGAAGCCATCGAGAATCAAGGGGAGCTCCTCCGGGGGGTGAATGTCCTCCACCGTACGCTCCCGCAGCTCCTCCAGGGAATAGCCGAGCATGTCGCACATGGCGGCGTTGGCGTCCCGAAAACGCCGGGAGACCGCGTCCGCAAGGAGAATTCCGTCCCGGGCCGAATCGAAGATGGTCCGGAGAATGCGATTCGCCCTTTCGAGATCCCGCTCGCTCGCGTCGAGCCGTTTCACCGTGTCCTCGAGCTGGGCCACTTTCTCCTCGAGTTTGCGCACCAGCACCTGATTGTACTCCCGCATCACCGTCTCTTCGGGCTCCTGGATCTGCCGCACCTGAACCTTTTCGGCAGCCTCATACTCCGCGAGAAGAGAGCGGATCTGCTCCATGAAGACCTCCGGCTCCGTGGGCTTGATGAGGAAACGGTCCGCACCCATGTCGAGCGCCAGTTTCTCGTCCCGGGGGTCCGTGTAGGTGGCGGTGTAGAACACGAAGGGAATCGTCCGGAGATCCGGATCCTTTTTCCACTCCCGGCAGAGGGCGAACCCGTCCATGCCGGGCATGAGAATGTCGCTGACGATCAGATCGGGCCGCGAGGACCGGGCAGCCCGGAGGGCCTCCCCTCCCTCGTTTGCGCAGGTGACGGAAAAGCCGTTTCCGGTGAGCAGCGCCCGGAGCAGATAGAGATTCTCCGGTTTGTCATCCACGATCAGTACGTTCACGGAACTCATCCTTCCGCGTTCCTCATTCGGAGATGCCGCTTCCGCGGCCCCTGCGGCCCGTCAGATGGCCGCGTATCCGGTCCACGAAGCTTTCCGGGTCGATGGGTTTCTCGATGTAGTCCGTCGCCCCCGCGGCAAGGCATTTTCCCCGGTCGTCGGGCATGGCGTAGGAGGTGACGGCCACGATGGGCAGGTCGCGCAGCGCGTCGTGCCGGCGAAGTTCCCGGGCCACGGCGTATCCGTCCATGAGGGGAAGCTGAATGTCCAGGAGAATCATGTCCGGAACGTCCCGCAGGGCCGCTTCGATGCCCCTGGGGCCGTCCACGGCCTCGGACACGACGAACCCGTGCTGTTCCAGAAGAAACCGCATCAGATAGAGATTCTGTTCGTTATCCTCGATGACGAGAACGTGCGCGCCCTTCATGCGCCTCCCTCCTCCCGTATGGGCATGCGGAACGTGAAGGTGCTGCCCGAACCAGGGGTACTCTCCACCGAGATGGAACCTCCCATGAGTTCCCCGAGGCGCTTGCTGATGTGCAGCCCGAGCCCCGTGCCGTCGTACTCGCGGGTCTTTCCCGAATCGACCTGCTGGAAAGGGCGGAACAACTTCTGCAGATTCTCCGCACTGATGCCGATGCCCGTGTCCTTCACACTCATGATCGCAGAAGAATCCTCCCGTGTACAGGTGACCGTCACGCTTCCCCGGGCGGTGAACTTGACGGCGTTGCCGAGCAGATTCATGAGAACCTGCTCCACCCGTCGCCGGTCTCCGACGATTTGTCCCACACCCTCCCCGATCTCGCAGACGAGCTGCAGGCCCTTCTCTTTCGCCGCGGGCGCCACGCTCTGCACCACCCGCTCCACCGCGGCCCGGAGATCGAAGGGCTCCTCCGCGAGTTCGATCCTTCCCGCCTCGATCTTGGAGATGTCCAGCACGTCGTTGATCAGGGCGAGCAGGTGCCGCGCACTGCCCTGGACCATGCGGAGCTGTTTCGCCTGCTCTTCGTTCAGCGGACCCGCGAGCCCCTGGAGCAGAATCCCCGTGAAGCCGATGATCGAGTTGAGAGGTGTGCGCAGCTCGTGGGACATCGTTGCCAGAAAGGCCGATTTCAGGTGATCCGCGGATTCGGCGGCGAGCTTCGCCTGAAGCAGGTCCGCGTTGGCCGCCTCGAGTTCCTCCGTTCGCCGCCGAACGAGATCCTCCAGCCCGCGGCGGTAGTGATCCAGCTCCTCCTCGGTCCTCCGTTTCTCCGTCACGTCGCTGACGACATGCATGTATCCCTTCGTGGTCCCTTCCTCGTCGAAGACGGGATGGACACTCACCTGGAGCCAGCGGCCATCCACGGTGTGCACGGTGGCGCTTCTGCTCTGGCGTTTCGCGGCGGCGTCCTTCAGGGGGCACTCGGAGATCGCCTCGTCGGTCTCGTGCGCGACCTCCCAGCACGTCCGCCCCGTCACGTCCTCGGGAGCCTTTCCGAAGATACGGGTCGTGGCCTGGTTCGCGTGGGCGATGCGC
Organism: Aminiphilus circumscriptus DSM 16581; assembly: GCF_000526375.1. Lineage (NCBI taxonomy): Bacteria > Thermotogati > Synergistota > Synergistia > Synergistales > Aminiphilaceae > Aminiphilus > Aminiphilus circumscriptus. Next base: position 448,990 of record NZ_JAFY01000002.1, read on the forward strand.
CCTTCGCAATCGAGCACCCACATCGCATCCTCCACGGAATCGAAGGTGGCCTTCCACTCTCGGTCCGCCTGTTTCAGGGCCTCCACGAAAATCCGCAGTTCTTTCGTGCGCTTGTTGACGAGGCGCCGCAGCAGCCACATACCCACCATCCCAACCAGCGATACCGCGGCGAGGACTCCCCCCGCGACCTTCAACCAGTGGGGAAGGGAATCGCGCCGGGAAGTTCCTCGGAGGTCCAGCGGCGAAGGGCATCGTAATAGGCCGATCCGGGATCTCTCTTCATGCGTGCGAGATGACGGTCGATGGCCTCCAGCAGGGCGGCGTCCCCCGACTTCGGCGCGGCAAAATAGACGCGGGTCGGGCTGAAGACCACCGCCGTGTCCTCGAGGCCGTATTCCTTCATGAGCAGAGGACCGTTGAAGCGGTTGGCGATCACCGCGTCCGCACTCCCCTCCTGCACCGCCCGAAAGGCCTCGGCAAAAAGGGAAAAGGGGACGAGCTGGACATCCAGGTCGAAGGCCGTGGCATGCTGGGTGAAGGCATCCTGCTGAATGGACCCGGCGAGCACCGCGACGCGCTTTCCCCGGAGATCGACGATGGAGTGAATGCCGCTGCCTTTGCGGGCAAAAAGCTGGAACCAGTCCGAGACGACCGGTTCGCCGTGGAAGGCGAAGAGGTGCTCCCGTTCGCTCGTATAGGCCACGTCGGGCATAAGGTCGATATCCCCCCAGGCCAATCGGCCAAGTCCCTCCTGCCACGTCCCCGGCACGTAGTCGAGGATCCATTTCTCCTCTCGGGCAATGCTCTCGAGAATGTCCACGAAGAGTCCCGACGGCACACCCGGGGACGAGGTGAACACCTTTGGTTCGTTCTCGTAGATGCCGACCCGCACGGTTCGATCGGCCCGCGCGGCGGAGGAGAACAAGGAAAAAAGAAGCACCAGCGCCGACAGCACCGCAAAAAATCGCTTCCCCCGATTTTTTCTTCCACAGGGCCTTTCTCCGTGAACGAAAATCATGGATGCGCCCCTTTCCTCGCCGTCTCTCTCCGTCACGCGTCTTTCCGGCAACATCTCGCGCATCGGTACTCTTCTTCGTTCTGCCAGTATTATAACGCGGCTTTTCGACAATTTGCTTATGCTTCGCGCAAAAACGAAAGAAACTCAAAGAAGAGCGACGCGGAGAAACGTCTTCCGGTCGCTGCACCTTCACTGTGCAGCGGAAGCTGCCGTCGCAAACCCTACGAAAGCCGTCTCATTCCCGATCCACGCGGGGAAAGCGCAGAGTCCCGGCATCAGGCCACCGCACACCCGGCGAAGGCACGCCTGTTCCTGAAAAGACCTGCTCCTCTCACTTTTGCGGGGATCCCGCACTTCATCCCCGTGAACATTTCCTCCGGCGGAGTTCCCGCAATCGCCGGGAGGGATGTCACCGACCGGAACTCTTTCATCTCTCCTTCCCGTCAGTTTGCTGCCTTGCTGCTCCTTGGTTCACGTGCTAGACTGCCTTCGACTCTAGTTCGTATCCACTGCGGGGGAGGCCCGGAACATGCGCGACATCCAGAACAGACTGTTCGAGGAAATCAGGGACCGAAGCATCTTCGACCTTTCCGAGCACTACGGTCTGGAATACCTTGCCACCGTCTTCGACCGCAACGTCTTTCCCGACGGAGAAGCCCTGTCGAACCTCGCCCTCTTCGACGAAAAGCTCCCCCTGGAGTTCACCCCGTCGAAGGAGATCCTCGCAAAACTGCATCACTGCGGCTCTCCCGCCACGGTGGCCCAGGTAGGGGGACGGTACTTCGGCTTCGTGAACGGCAGTGTGGTTCCCGCCGGTCTCGCCGCAAGACTCCTGGGGGATTTCTGGGACCAGAACACGGCCATGCAGGTGATCTCGCCCATCGCCGCCAAGCTGGAGTGCATCGTCGAGGAATGGCTCCGCGAACTCTTCGGGCTTCCCGATGAGACCGTCGCCGGATTCGTCAGCGGCACCTCCATGGCCACCTTCTCCGGTCTGGCCGCCGCCCGGTACAGGGTGCTGCAGCGCAAGGGCTGGGACGTCGGCGAAAAGGGACTCTTCGGCGCGCCGAAGGTGCGCGTCGTCGCGGGAACACACGCGCACTCCACGGTCCACAAGGCCATCGCCCTCCTCGGTTTCGGCCGGGAGAACGTGGAGTGGGTGGAGTCGGACGATCAGGGCAGAATCGTTCCGGAGAAGGTTCCCCCTCTGGACGACGGCACGATCCTCATTCTTCAGGCGGGCAACGTGAACTCCGGATCCTTCGACAATTTCGACATCCTCTGCGATAAGGCCCGGGCTGCGAACGCCTGGGTGCACATCGACGGCGCCTTCGGCCTCTGGGCCGGCGCCGTGGAGGCGCTGAAACATCTCACCCGAGGCATGGAAAAGGCCGATTCCTGGAGCGTGGACGCCCACAAGACGCTCAACACTCCCTACGACAACGGGATCGTTCTCTGCCGGGACAGAGAGGCGCTGGTCTCGGCGCTGCACATGTCCGGAGCCTACATTGTGCTGGGAAAAGACCGGGACGGCATGTTCACCACGCCGGAGATGTCCCGCCGGGCGCGGATCGTCGAATTGTGGGCGACCCTGAAATGCCTGGGCAGAAGAGGTCTGGGAGAAATGGTCCTGGGCATGCACGAGCGGGCGGCACAGTTTGCGGCGGAGCTGCGGGCCCGGAATTTCGAGGTGTGCAACGAGGTGTGCTTCAACCAGGTGCTGGTGCATTATGAAAACAGCGATCTCACCCGGGAGATTCTCCGGAAGGTGCAGGACCTCCGGGTCTGCTGGTGCGGCAGCTCGAAATGGGATGGCCGGGACGTGATCCGCATCAGCGTCTGCTCCTGGGCCACCACCCCGGAGGATGTCCGGCTCTCCGTGGACTCCTTCGTCAAGGCTCGGGAACTCGCTCTCGGGGAGGCGGAAGACAAGCGGACCGGCCGCACCGAACTGCTTTCGAAGGACTGAAACGCCCCCGCAGAGTAAAGGGCGACGGGACGGCGGTACCGCCGTCCCGTCGCCTTGTGTCCTGTCTCATTCGTCTTGCTTCGTCCCGCCCGGATGATCTCCGGGAGCAAGCGCCTTCCCTCCTGCGGGCCTTCGCCCTCCCGGGAAGCGTCAACCCTCGCTCCCGGAGGCGGCGTGCGCCGCAAGCGCCCGGGAGACGATCTTCATGGCGCACAGGGGACCGCACATGGCGCACCCCTCACCGTCCTTGAGGAAAGCGCGCCGGGCTCTCACCGCCGACGGATCCAGCGCCGCCCTTTCCTGTCTCTCCCAGTCGAGGGCCTTGCGCGCCCGGGACATCTCCAGATCCCATTCCGCCGCCCCGGCGAGCCCTTTCTCCACATCTCCCACGTGGGCGGCGATGCGCGACGCCGTCACGCCCGCCCGGACATCCTCCACGTCGGGAAAATCCAGGTGCTCCGAGGGTGTCACGTAGCAGAGAAAATCCGCTCCCGCCGCCGCCGCGACGGCCCCTCCGATGGCTCCAACGATGTGGTCGTAGCCGGGAGCAACGTCGGTCACCAGAGGCCCCAGCACGTAGAAGGGGGCACCTTCGCAGAGGCGCTTCTGCAACTGCACGTTGGTCCCGATCTGCCCGAGCGGCACGTGCCCCGGCCCCTCCACCATGACCTGTACTCCCGCCTCGCGGCACCGCCGCACCTGGGCACCGAGTTCAAGAAGTTCCGCCACCTGCGCCCGATCCGTGGCGTCCGCCCCGGCGCCAGGGCGGAGTCCGTCCCCGAGGCTCAGGGTCACCTCGTGGGTGCGGGCGATGGAGAGCAGTCGGTCGAAATGCTCCGCCAGGGGATTTTCCCTGTCGTGCTGAAGCATCCAGGCCACGAGAATGGAACCGCCCCGGCTCACCACGTCCGCAACCCGTCCCTGCTCCATAAGATGAGAGAGGGCGCGGCGGGTCAGTCCCGTGTGAACCGTCATGAAATCCACGCCCTCCGCGGCCTGTCGCTCGATGACCTCGAACAGGTCCTCCACGGTCATGCGCACCACCGCATCATGGCGGCTCCGGGCCACCTGGGCCGCCTCGTAGAGCGGCACCGTCCCCAGAGGGAGCGGCGACAGACGGAGCAGCTCCGCCCTCAGGGCAGGCAGGTCGCCCCCGGTGCTCAGATCCATCACCGCGTCGGCGCCGCTCTCCACCGCCGCAACCAGTTTTCTCCGCTCCAGGTCGACCGCCGCGTGTCCTTCGGAGGTGCCGATGTTGGCGTTCACCTTGGTGCGCAAACCTTGACCGATGCCGCAGGGCACCAGGCCCCGATGGGCCGGATTGGCGGGCACCACCGCCGTGCCCGCCGCCACTCCGGCGAGCAGAACCTCCGGAGAAAGGCTCTCCCTTTCCGCCGCCTCTTTCAGAGCACCCTCTCCGTCTCCGCGGCGGGCACGCTCCATCAAGGTCATTCCGCTCTTTTCCATGATCATCCTCCCCTTTCTTCCGCCCCACCGAGGGCGGACGTTCCACTCTGCCGATTCCGGCGGGGAGACGGGGCGGCGGGAGAAAACGAAACAAGCCGCCCCCCTTCAAAGGAGAGCGGCCTGCAAAACGCACCGTTTCTTTTTCCGGATGGACCTCCCTGCGCCGGTATGACCCGGTGCCGCCTTCGGGCGACAGCGCACGTGTGCGCTCAGGTTCAAAGGGTCTGCGGGTCCTCCCGCACTCTCAGCCCCGGATCGGGGGCCCCCCCGTTCGCTTGACAAGATTCTCCGTCAGGCATCCTTTCGAGCAGTATAGCAGCTCCGCGCCATTTCAGCCACGTTCCGGAGTCTCTTCGCGCTGTGACGCGCCGGAAGGGGGATCGGGAAGGACGATGGTGAAGGCGGCGCCCTCGTCCGACTCCTCCAGGAGAACACTGCCACCATGCAGCTCCGCCATGCGCTTCACGATGGCGAGACCGAGGCCGTAGCCGCCCTTGGCCTTGCCGTTCCGCACCCGGCTTGCGTCACCCCTGCGGAAGCGCTCGAAGATGCAATGTCGCATCGTCTCGGGAATGCCGATGCCGTTGTCGGCGACGACAATACGCCAGGCCTGGAGCAGGTCGTCCCGGACCATGCGGAGGGAGATCTTTCCGCCGGGGTTCGCCTCGAACCGCCCGGCGGTGTACTTCACGGCGTTGTCCAGGAGATTGGTGACGCAGCGCAGCAGCCCCTCGCTCCATCCCGTGAAGGGGGCGGATTCGGGGAGATCCACCTCCCATTCCAGGTGTTCCGCCAGGGGGTGGAGCGCCGCCTCCTCCCGGGCGACACGGCAGAGCTCGGCCAGGTCCACCTCCTCGGTGAGATCCAGGGGAACCGCCGTTCCCGAATCAAGGCGGGAAAGGAGAAGGAGGTCGTCCATGAGGGCGCTGATGCGCTCCTGCTGTTCGAGGATGCGCTCCAGATAGGAACGCTGGTTTTCCGAGCTTCCCTCCTCCAGAAGCAGTTCCGCCGCGGCACGGATGATGGTGAGGGGGGTCTGGAGCTCGTGCCCCGCGTCGGCCACGAAGGCCTTTCGGGACTCCTCCAGGAGGTGGCGTTCCGTCATGTCCTGGAGGACCGCGATGGCGCCTCCCGCCACGGAGACCGCCTGGGCAAGGAGAAAGCGCTGCTCCTCCCGAAGGACCACGTTGCAGGTTCCGTCCCGCCCCCGAAGGGCATCCTCCAGAAGCTCCACGAGCTCGGGGCTTCGCAGGACACCCTGGAAAGGATGTCCTTTCTGGGAGGGCATGCGGAGCAGCTTTCCCAGAGGAGGATTTTCGTAGCGGATCTTTCCCTCCCGGTTCACCACGAGGACTCCCACGGGGAGGGAGGCGAGAATGCGCTCCAGATAGGTCCGCTCCTCCTGAAGCTGCTGGAGAATCTGTTCATTGCGCTCGGCCATGTTCTTCAACGCCAGGGCGAGTTCCTGCACCTCCGCGCTGGGACGCACGGGAAGGGGCGGCAGGGAGATGGGACCGCCCTTGTTGACGGCCTTTACCAGGGCCTGGATGGGCTGCACGAGCTGCCTCAGGAAAAGGGTGCCCAGAAAAAGCGATGCAGCCGCAGCCAAAAGCAGTGCCGCACCGAGGGAGAGCCGCCCCGCGGAAAGCACGTCCCGAAGCAGCGCGAGGGGAAAGGCGGTGCGCACCACCAGAGCTTCCCCATGCACGGGAACGAAGCGGGCCACGTAGAGCATGTTCTTCTTCACCGACTGGCTGTACCGGGTGTCCGAGCCGTGTCCTTCCGCAAGGGCGACCTGTACCTCCGGACGGTTCCGGTGGTTCTCCAGAGTCGCCGCATCGGCCTCGGAATCGACGAGGACTTTGCCGTCGGGAGCGATGACGGTGATCCGGCACCGCAGGGCCTTGCCGAGTTCCTCCAGGACGGTGCGCCATTCCGAGGAATCGCTCCGTTCAAGGGCGAGGAGCGACGCCTCCAGACGCCCGTCGAGTTCGCGGGCGGCGTAGTCACTCAGGCGATCCCGAAGAACCACGGACTGGAAGAGCCACCCGAGGGCGAAGCACAAGAGAAGGGAGACCGCGAGAAGAAAAAAGAGTCGGGTCCGGAGGTGTCTCACGCGTCGTCTCCTTGTTCCCAGCGCAGCCGGTATCCCCGCCCGCGCACGGTGTGCACCAGCCGGGGATGCTCCGGATCGGGATCCACCTTCTTGCGGAGCCGCGACACGTGAACGTCCACCGTGCGGGTGTCGCCGCCGTAATAGCCCCAGACCTTGGCGAGGAGTTCCTCCCGGGAGATCACCTGACCTTTGCGGCGGATGAGCGTCTCCAGCAGGCGGTACTCCGTGGGGCTCAGGTCCAGCACGCCCTGGTCGAGGTAGAACATCTGGGCCGTGGCATCCAGGGTCAGGGGACCTTCGGCGATGACCGCCTCGGTGGAAACCTTCCGCGACGCCCGGCGCAGAATGGCTTTGACCCGGGCGGCCAACTCGGACATGGAGAAAGGTTTCCGCACGTAGTCGTCCGCCCCCAGTTCGAGCCCCGCCACCACGTCCTTCTCGTCCCGCCGGGCGGTGAGCATGAGAACGGGAATGTCCCGCGTGGCCGGAGCGGAGCGGAGACGGCGGCAAACCTCCCAGCCGTCCATCTTCGGCAGCATGAGATCCAAAAGGATCAGGTCCGGCAAAACCGTCTCGGCCATATCCAGGGCGGTGTCGCCGTCGGAGGCGCGCTCCACGGAGAAACCGTGCCTGCGGAGACCCTCGGCCACAAGATCTCCCAGGGCCTCCTCATCCTCGACGATGAGAATGCGTTGCCCCGTCATGGATCATTCCTCCTCCTTGGGACGCCGGATGGCGGAGGACTTCTCCACCTTCCCCGTCACCATGTAGATGGTCCGCTCGGCGAGGTTCGTGGCGTGGTCTCCCGCCCGCTCCAGCGTGCGCGCCACGAAGAGGAGCCGCGTGGCCTGTTCGATGGTCCTCGGGTTCTCCATCATGATGAGAAGGAGTTCCCGAAAGATCTGCTCCTGGATGTCGTCCATCTGGTCGTCCATGAGACAGACCTTGCGCGCCTCCTCGGCGCTCCGGTCCAGAAAGGCCCCCAGGGCCGTATCGATCATCTCCTTGAGAATCTGGGCCATGCGGGGGATATCCAGCAGAGGCTTGATGAGGCGCTCTCTGGAGAGTGCCTTGGCCGCCTTTGCGAGGCTCACGCCGTAGTCGCCGATGCGCTCCAGATCCACCGCCATGTGGAGGATCGCCGAGAGAGTGCGCAGATCGAGCGCCACGGGCTGGAAACGGGCGATGATCTGGAGACACTGGGCATCGATGTTTCCCGTGAGGCTATCGAGGACATCGTCGCCTCTGAGGACCTCCTCGGCGAGGCGCACATCCTGTTCCTTCAGTGCCCACACGCCCTTCATGACTGCATCCTGGGCCAGATTCCCCAGCTTGAGAAGATCCGTCTCAAGGCGTTTCAGTTCCGTATCGAAAGCTTTTCGCATGTTCATGGAATCCATGGAATTCTCTCCTTTCCGCCGTGCGCCGTCCGGAATCGCCGCGGACGGCGCTCCGGCATGGCCGCGACCCGGGTCTAACCGAAACGCCCCGTGATGTAGTCCTCGGTTCTGCGATCCTGGGGAGACGTGAAGATCTCCTGGGTGGGCCCCATCTCGATGGTCTCTCCCATGAGGAAGAAACAGGTCATGTCGGAGATGCGGGCGGCTTGCTGCATGTTGTGCGTCACAATGACGACAGTATAACGTTCCTTGAGTTCTCTGACGAGTTCTTCGATACGGGCCGTTCCAAGAGGATCGAGGGCGGAGGTGGGCTCGTCCATGAGAAGAACCTCCGGCTCCACCGCGATGGCCCTGGCGATGCAGAGGCGCTGCTGCTGCCCTCCCGAAAGAGCCAGGGCCGGAGTGTGGAGCTTGTCCTGCACTTCCTCCCAAAGCGCCGCGCCCTTCAGGCTCGACTCGACGATCTCCTGAAGGACATCCTTGTTCCGGACGCCGTGGAGCTTTGGACCGTAGGCCACGTTCTCCCAGATGGACGAAGGAAATGGATTCGGTCGCTGGAAGACCATGCCCACCTTTCGCCGCAGGGCGATCACGTCCGTGGAGGCGGCATAGATGTCCATGCCGTCAAGTTTGATCTCCCCCTCGACGCGGCACCCCAGGATGAAGTCGTTCATCCTGTTCAGGCAGCGGAGAAAGGTGCTCTTGCCGCATCCCGAGGGGCCGATGAAGGCCGTCACCGACTTGGGGGCGATGTCCATCTCCACATTCTTCAGGGCATGATGTTCCCCGTAGTGGAGGTTGAGGGCGCGTACGAGAAATTTCGGCGTCGCCGCAGGCATGAATGCGTACCACCTTTCGGAAGTCACCGCACATTCTTCAGGCGGAGCCGTGCCCGCCAGAGAATGCCGATGAGCGTCGTTCCAAGAACGATGATGAGGAGAACCAGCACCGTCCCGTACTGGATGGGCCGGGTCATCTCGATGTTGGTCCCCGCCGTGGCCAGCACGAGAATGTGGTACGGCAGGGCCATGACCTCCTGGAAGAGGCTCTTCGCCACGTGAGGGGCGTAGAAGGCCGCTCCGGTGAAGATGATGGGCGCCGTCTCCCCCGCCACACGCCCGACGCTGAGGATTCCTCCCGTGAGAATCGAGGGAAACGCCGCGGGAAGAACCACCTTGTAGATGGTCTGCCACCGGGTGGCTCCCATGGCGTAGGAGGCATCCCGATAGTCCTGGGGGACGGATCGCAGAGCCGATTCGGCGGCGCCCACCATGATGGGCAGGGCGAGACATCCCAGGGTGAGCCCCGCGGAGAGAAGACAGGGGCCGAACCCGAGGAAGACCGCAAAGAAAGAGAGCCCGAAAAGGCCGAACACCACCGACGGAACGCCCGCAAGGCTCCGGATGGCCAGGCGCACCGTGCGGGTGAAGAAATCGTCCCGGGCGTACTCCACGAGATACACCGCCGTGGCCACACCCATGGGAAAGGCGAAGGCCATGGAGACGAGAATGAGCTGGAAGGTCCCCACGATGGCGGGGTAGACCCCGCCCTGGGTCATGGCCTCCCGCGGGGGCTCCAGGAAGAAATCCCAGGAGAGCACTCCCGCGCCCCGGGCGGAGAGGAAGATCAGAATGCCTCCCAGCAGGAGGACAATCCCTCCCATGGTACACCAGAGAAGGACCGTGACGAGCTTGTCCTTCACAACCCGGCCGGCGCGCACCTCCGGCAGGGTTCCCGCGCCCTGGCCGGCATAGGCGCTTCCGTTCGACCTTCGTGCGGTCTTCATCCCCGCCACCGCAATCCTCTCCGCTCCACCCACATGGCGGCCACGTTGATGCCCAGGGTGATGACCAAAAGCAGAATCCCCGCGAAGAAGAGCGCAAAGTAGTGGTCGGAACCAACCGGGGTCTCCCCCATCTCCGCGGCGATGGTGGATGTGAGGGGACGGACCGGATCGAGCACCGACCGGGGGATCAAGGCGGCGCCTCCCGAGGCCATGAGGACCACCATGGTCTCCCCCACGGCGCGCATGACACCCAGCAGGCACGCCTGAAGAATGCCCGGAAGCGCCGAGGGGATCACGACCCGGGAGATGGTCTCCCACCGGGTGGAACCCAGGGCGTAGGCGGCGTCCCGGAGATCCTTGGGCACCGCGGCCATGGCATCCTCCGCGAGAGAGGCCACCACGGGCACGATCATGATTCCCATGAGGATCGAGGCGTTCATCAGATTGAGCCCCGTGAGAATGGAAAAGCGTTCCTGGAGCCAGGGAGCGATGACCACCATGCCGATGAATCCAAGCACCACCGAGGGAAAAAATCCCAACACCTCCAGAATGGGTTTGAAGATCTCCCGGAGCGATCTGGGACAGACCTCGGAGATGAAGGCTGCAAGGCCGAGGCTTACCGGCACGGCGAGGAGCGACGCCAGAGCCGTCACCGCCAGAGAGCCCACGACGAGGGGAAACATGCCGAACTCGGGAGGATCGTAGGTGGGATACCAGTAGGAACCGAGGAGCAGCTCCCCCAGCGAGGCGTGCCGCAGCACCGGCAGCCCCTCGCGGAGCAGGAAATAGAGAATGAAGAGCATGATCGCCATGCCCGTGGACGCAAGCACGGTTATGACCCTTTTTGGTATGCGATCACCGCGCAGGGTATCGGAATCTTTCATGTTCCGGACCTTCCCTTCTGGACGACTCAACCGAGCCTCTCCGGTTCGTGGTCCCCCCCTGGTCTCTTCCGTCTTCCGGGAAGAACGGTCCGAAACCCGTTCCTCCCTTCGGCCCGAAGAGGCGGCTTTCTCTTTCCCCGAAGAAGGACGAGACGAACTCCGAAGGTGAGAAGCGTCACGCGGAAAACTCGCCCCCCGGGGACGGCGTGGGGGGCGAGGGTGGAAAGGGGAAGAGGAAGCGCTCTGGTTTTCTAGTTGAGGGGGATGTAGCCCACCTGCTCGACGATCTTCTGCCCCTCGGGGCTCAGCAGGTAGTCCACGAAGGCCTTCGCGTCGCCCTGAGGTTCGCCGTTCGTGTAGAGGAAGAGGAAGCGGCTGAGGGGATAGGCGCCACTCTTGGCGTTCGCCGCGTTGGCTTCCACGCCGCCCACCTTCAGAGCCTTCACGGAGTCGTTGATGTAGGCGATACCGTCATAGCCGATGGCGAGGGGATTCTTCGCGACGGTCTGGAGCAGCGCACCGGCGGAAGCGGTGACGAGCGCCTTGGGAGTGACCTTCTCGCCGTGCATGACCATTTCCTCCCAGGTGCCGAAGGTTCCGGAGCTGGTGTCGCGTCCCACCACGGCGATGGCCTTCTCTTCGCCGCCAACGGCCTTCCAGTTCTCGATCTTGCCCATGTAGATTTCCTTGAGCTGCTCCAGAGAGAGATCGTTCACGGGGTTGGAGGGGTGCACCATGGCACAGAGAGCGTCGATGGCCACCTTGATCTCGAAGGGCTTCACACCCTTGGCCTCGGCATCGCTCTTCTCCTTGTCCTTCATCGGGCGGGATGCCATGGCGATGTCCGTGGTGCCGTCGATAAGGGCCTTGATGCCGTTACCGCTGCCACCGCCGGAGACAGTGATCTTCACGTCGCTGTTGGAGGCCATGAATTTCTCCGCCGCAGCCTGGCCGATGGGAAGAACCGTGGTGGAACCGTTCATCTTCAGGTCGCCCGCAAACGCCGCTCCCGCCAGGAGCACACCACAAAGAACCGCCGCCGTGCCGATCAGATACCGCTTCATTTCAAGACTCCTCCTCGTGTTGTCGATCTTGTTGTCGTTTTCCGGTGCCGTCCAAACCTCTTCCTTGCAGGGACAAGTCTAGAGGAACGTCGTTACGCGGATATGTCGCGTTCGTGACGAAAATGTAACGGCTTTGTGGCAATCTCTTCGGGAATGTTTCCGAAGGGTAACGGCGGAAAACGAACGAGGCAGGACGGGCGCCGGAGAAAAACGAGGGAAGAAGCGAGAGAAGGAAAACAGATCGCCGTGGAGGATTCCCAGGCCGCGACAAAGGGGAAGGAGGCGCCGTGCGCTTCCTTCCCCTTCGACAGAACCGGACAGGATCAGGCGCCGTGAAACGAAAAAGACGTCAGGTCTACTGAGAGATGGCGCTCACGGGGCAAGCGGCCACGCAGGCACCGCACTCGACGCAACTGTCAGCATCAACCTGGGCTTTGCCGTCGTTCATGGCGATGGCGCTCACGGGGCAGGTGCCCACGCAGGCCTCACATCCGACACACACATCCTTGTCAACTACTGCCTTTGCCATTTGTCATCCCTCCTCTTTTTTCACAAGCGACCGAAATCGGCAACGACATCATACCATTGCGGCAATAGGGGCACAAGCGAGCAGGAACGTGTCATTTTCGTGACGGCGGAACGTTCATGACTCCAGAGACAACAGCAGAGGAAGGACAAACAGTAGAAGTACCGGCGAAGCGAACCCGGCGGAACATCCACCGCCTCCCGACCCCGAAGGATTTTCAGGCGTGGGTTCGACCGTCGGCGTGGTGACCGTCACACGGTCTCTGTTCACCGCCACGGAGACCAGAGAAAACTCCGTCGTGATGGTTCCACGGAGCCCTTCCTCGTCCAGGGAGGCGTTGTCCTCCACAGTGTAGCGAAAATTTTCCTCGATGACCCAGGACGCGCCCTCTTCGGCGACAAGCGGGGAGAAGGGGCCTTTTCCCTTCTCCGAGGGAAGAAGCAGAGAAAAGCCGTTCATCGCCCGGGTCGTCGTGTCGAAGGTGGACACGGCGAGAAAAACGCCGCGGGCGATGGTCTCTTCGCTCGGCTCCCGCTGAATGTCCATGGAGACGAAGAGCGGACCGGTCATCATGTCGGCACTGACGAGAATCGCCGGGGCGACGAGGAGAGACGCGTTGGCCCCGTTGATGTCCGGAACCCCGAGCCACGCGGCGATGAGCTCCCTTGCCCGCGCACCGTCCCCGCCCCATGCGGCGGCATCAAAGGCACCATCCCCGCCACCGCCGTTCAGGATGGCGTCCTCCACGTTCCACGCCCTCTGAAGTCCCAAAGGATCGTCGGAAATGGAGCGGACGATGTAGTGTCCGGCTCCTCCCACGAAGGCACCAACGAGACCCGGACTGAAGGGCGGTGGGGGCGACGGTGCGACCCCCGTGGGGGACGGACGGGGAACCTCCGTGGGAAGAGGCTCCTCCGGAGGACGGGGAGGAAGCGTCGGTTCGGGAGAGAGAGTCGGCCTCGGCGTCACGAAAGGCTCCGGCGTCGGTGTTACCGGGGTGGTCGGCACGGGCGTCGCGGTGGGCCTCGGCGTCGGGGACGGAGACAGAGTCGGTTCCGGCGTGGGAGCCCGCGTCGGGGTGGGGGTAGCGCAGGAGCGGACCGCCGTGAACGTGGGAACCTGCAACTCCTCATTGCCGAGGGAGACGGTCCGGATCGCCGGGGTGTATTCACAGAAAACAGAGGGAAGAACGAGAATCCGATAGGTCGCTCCTCCCTCGAGATCCTTCGAGTAGACACCGTTGCCATCGGTGGCGACGGTGTGAAGAAGGGTCACGCCGTCGCCGCTCAGAATCCTCACGTCCACGCCCTTCACACAGGCCTCGCAAGCAGCCGCCACGTCGCCACTGACGGTCCACACCAAAACAAGGAGAAGCGTCGTCTCCTTCTGGATTTCGTAGTCCGAGAGCGTTTTTTCGTTCTCCAACTCCACGCCATCGAAAAAGAGACGCTGTCTCTCCGGCACATAGCCTTTCTTATCCTGGATCTTCGCCTTCACACTCTCAATGGAGTCTCCCGCCTCCACTTCAAGCGTGATCGTGCCTTCTGCGCCCTTTTCCTTCACGAAGATCTGCATCGCCTGGGCCGCGGATCCGAACACGGCGAAAAGAGCCGCCGCGAGAAGCACCGCGAAAAAGGTGCGGCGACAGGACCGATGTCCCCGCCGACGGAGGTCGGAAAACATCGCAACATCTCCTAGAAATCATAGAGCCGGAAGGTCCACCGCTGGGGAGCGTCCTTCTCGGTCCCGTTGGTGTAGAGCGTCTTTCCGTTTTCCGCCTCCCGCAGATAGTCGTGATCCTTCGTCTTGATGAAAACGTGGATGCCCTCCCGGGGGTAAGCCGGTTCCTTGGTTTCGGTGTAGAAATCCACGAAACGGGACATGATCACCGGCACGGGCTCGAGCGTTGCCGTATCGACGACCCTGGCGTAATTGCATTTGTTTTTGTACGAGGGAAACTGAAGTTCTCCGCTGTGGCTCTTCAGAGAAAGAAGATCTCCGTAACGGACGAAGGTCTTCGTGGCATCCACGGCTTTATATCGGACGAGCCCGTGTCGTTCCGCGCCGCCGTCTTTCCGCCATCCGCCCAGGCAGGAGACATAATATCCTTCGCCTTTCAAATATTCCCAATTCGTTGCCTTGATGCCGTACTCGGCGACCGGTTCGTCCTTTTTCTCGGGCGTCGTGGCGAGCAGTGGGGCACCTCCGGCCTCGTCGGGCACCCCATTGCGAAGAAGAGCGGCGTCGGGAAGCCAGGCGAAGAGCGGGACCGTGGCGTAGGGCTTCTCTTCCGTCAGCGTGAGCCAGATGGTCGGCACTTTCGCATCGTAGCTGAAAGTGCTGTTGAGGAGTTTCTTGCCCACCGCTCCGGGAACAGGGGGTTCGTTGTCCCCGAGGTTGAAACGGCGGACCTCGCTTTCACCGGCGACGAGGGTGAAGCGGGTCTGCAGCGGCATGTCCCGGAAGATGTACCGGAGCACCACCGCCCTGGTGGGGCTCTTTCCGGGATCCTGCCAGGCAACGACGTTCACCGTGCCGTTATAGCCTCCTATCGGTGCTGATATGTCGCTTTCATTCACCCTCAGATAGAGGGGCAGCGCGGTGCCCTTGTTGCCGTCTTTCTTCGCCTCCAGGTCGCGCATACGATCCTTCATGAAGGTGAAAAAGACATTGTAATCCTTCGGTCTGGAGCCCCTCCAGTAATAGGTATCCGCCACCAGGGAATCCCAAAGGAGGCGCACCACCACCTGCGACGACGCTCCCACCGCGTCTCCGACATGATCGTCGAAGGTGAAGTAGGGCGATCCTCCCGCGTCGTGCGGCATGTCACTTCCCCGATGATAATCCATGGTGCATCCTCCCCGGGGAAGGAAGACACCCATCATCTCCACGCCGTCGAGGAAGATCTCCGACTGGGCGGCGATCCGGTCGGTGTGCTTCGCCTGCCACCGCAGCACGTTGTTCTTGACGTCCTCCGGGTCCTGAAAAAGATGATAGTGTTCGGTGATGAGGATCAATCCCTTGCTCTGGATGCCCACGAGGAACAAATAGGTCTGGAGATAGGTGTCGAGGGCGTCCTCGATAGAGGTCTTTCCTCCCCTGACCTGGTCCAGCAGATACGTCGCCAGCTTGGTGTAGAAGCTGGTTCCCACCAGAGGGGCGGTCAATTTCTCGTTGATCAGGTCGAGCCCGAGTTCCACGTCGAGGGTCTTGGCGTCGATGGCCTCCGCCTCCTTCTTGGATCTTTCGCGGTCCTTGTTTTTTGGAAGCGGCATCAAGTTGTCGTCATAAAGGGTCCGGATCAGCGAAATGGAGGAGAGCATGGTGTTGTAGTCGGCCTCCACCTGCATCTGCCGCAGCAGATCCGTCATGGCCTTCTCGAAGTCGATCAGGTTCTTGCTGATGAAGGTCATCTTCTCCGAGAGCATGTCCAGCTCGGACTGAATGTCCTTCGTCGGGTCACCGAAGATGAGTTTCTCCACCCAGCCGAGCCCCTCGCCGGTGGCCCAGCCCACCGCTCCGGCACCGATCTCATTCAGCAGCCACTTGAAGATCTTGCTTCCCGCACCCTGAACGGAGCCGGGAAAGGGGTGAGTCCCTCCCGCCTCGGCCTCGTCGATAAGGGTGTCCAGAAAGGCGTCGAAGGAAAGCCCCGAGTCGACCCAGGCCCAGCCGAAGAGCGAAAAGGAGAAATTGTTGCGATCCGACGCGCCCGGAACGAGCCGGGAGGGAGAGGCGCTGTATTTCAGCTCCAGGAACGTTCCGATGGCTTCCTCCGCCTCGGCGAGGGTCTTTCCCGTGCGAATCGCGTAGCGGGCGACCAGCGACGAGAGGGGCGTCACCCGCACCAGCGCGTCGCGTTCCTCCACCAGCGCATAGAGTGAGGAGGGTGCCGGAAGGGGTGCCTGTCCCGAAAGCGTCGAACTGGAGGTGTCCCTCGTGGTGATGTCCGTCACCACCGCGAGAAAGGGCGAGGGGAGAATCTCTCCGGGGGAGATCGCGAAGGAGCCCGTGGTGTGCACGTCATCCGAGAGGTCGAAAAGAACATCGCCGGAGAGGGTCTGCAACGTCACTCTTCCCGCGGTGACGTCATCGCTGAACGTATAGGTCAGGCCACGCACCACCGGCGGGGGAGCATCGTCGTCTCCGCCGCATCCTCCGAGCAGGAGAGAGCTTCCGACCAGCAACAACAGGAACAGTGGAAAGAGCGCCTTGAAAGAGCGATTCATCCGTGATGGGTTCCTCTCCATGAAAAACACTCCCCTCGTTTTTTCTCCGCCCCGAAGGATTTCCTCCCGTTCCCGTCGGACCTGCGGAGAGATGGGTCATTTTTTTCTTTGTTTCTCGTCGAAAAGACACAGTGAACACTGTGGTGCTCTGAAAAAAATCTCAAAAACACAATAATTTTCAATTTTTGTCTCTTTGCATTCTAGCATGCACAATGACAGGAATTCAAGAAGCTGACGCCGCCTTGTGGTCGGACAGTGAGCGTGTCACCTCTGAGCGGGGCGATGAAAATGTCACCCATGACGAACAGGGGCGACGTCTTCATGAAGACGAAGGAAGTGCGGCGGTTGCTGCTGATTGGACAGGCATCGGCCGGGAAGACCACGGTACGGGAGGCCGGCGAAAGGCTCGGATTGAGTTCTCGGCTGTGATTCGACGCAAAAACAGGTTTCGCAAGCGGAAACTTCGGGACTCATTCACAAGGGACGGGGCTGTGCGCAACATGCCTGTTTCCACTCCCGCAAAACGGAACGGAACCTTCTCCGCTTCGGGATTGGCACATTCCGATCATTTGAGAGAAAATGAAATCCCCAGGGGTTCCCGTTTGAAGATGCGGGGAAGCAGTTGCACGCACCGAAACGTGAAGTACCGGGAAGAGCGGGAAATTTGCAGGCTCCGCTCCGACGTTCCTCCGGCCGAGGGCCGGCGATGTCGGGTACGGGAAGGGCATTTTCCATCGGAGAGACCACGGTTCTTGAAGCAAGGGAGGGATCGACAACCATGCGGGTTCTCTTTGCGGACACCATTTTCGAAAAGGTCTTCGGACGGGCGGGAGTCTCCCTGGAAGGACACGAGGTGCGGATGGCCACGCCGGAGACGCTCTTCGACGAGCTTCCCCGGGCGGAGGCGGTGATTCTTCCGCCGCTTGCTTTCGGAGAGAAGCACCTCGCCGCGGCGCCGAATCTGCGCCTGGTGCAGCAATGGGGTGTGGGCGTGGAAAACATCGATCTGGAGGCGTGCCGCCGGAGGAACGTGCCGGTCTGCAACGTCCCCTCCAGGGGAACGGGAAACGGAGAAAGCGTCGCCGAGATGGTGCTTCTCCATCTCCTCCTCCTCTCCAGGCGTTTCGCCGCGAGCCAGGAGAATCTGCGCAAAGGGC
The DNA here is from genome assembly GCF_000526375.1 of Aminiphilus circumscriptus DSM 16581. Classification (NCBI taxonomy): domain Bacteria; kingdom Thermotogati; phylum Synergistota; class Synergistia; order Synergistales; family Aminiphilaceae; genus Aminiphilus; species Aminiphilus circumscriptus. The sequence continues at coordinate 466,606 of NZ_JAFY01000002.1, forward strand.
GGCTTCACGCGCCGCTGGGGAGCACGCTCTGGGGAAAACGGGCCTGCGTGGTGGGACTGGGCAATCTGGGGCACTGCATCGTCGAACGCCTTCTCTGTCTCGGCGTGACGGTGGTGGGCGTCAACCGAACACTCCGGGAGGAACACGCCTTCTGGGGGATGGAGCAGGTTTTTCCTCTGCACGCCCTCGGCGAGGCCGTCCGGGGATGCCACTTCATCGTTCTCGCCGTTCCCGAGACCGCGGAAACGCGGGGACTCGTGAACGCCGAGGTGCTGAACGCCATGGAGAACGGAGCGTTTCTCGTAAACGTGAGCCGGGGCAGCGTGGTAGTCCGCAAGGACTTGGAGGAGGCGCTCCGGACGAAGCGTCTCGGAGGCGTGGGGCTCGATGTGTTCTGGGAGGAACCTCCCTCTCCGGAGGATCCGCTTCTCTCCCTCCCCGAAGTCGTTGCCACGCCCCATCTCGGCGGCGTGACCCGGGAAGCCCACGAAGGTATCGCCCGGTTCGTTCTGGAAAACCTGAACCGCGTCGCCCGAGGAGAAGCGCCGCTCTCTCGCGTCACCGACTGAGCACGCCTCCTCTCAAACGCCGCAACAGCGCGCCGGTTCGCTCCGGAACGCTGCTCCGAAGAATGAGCAGACATCATCCGGAGGTACGCGATGGCGCCCTTTTTCTTCGCGTCGTGGTCGCTGTTCTCTTTCCGAAAAAGATTGGCGTAGGCGACGTCCAGCGCGTACCTTCCCCACAGGACGCAGAGTTGTTCCGCCACCGCTTCCAATGCTTCGGTACGGCTCTTCGCCTCCGCGGCAGCGGAAAAGGGAGCAAATTCCCCGAAAAGGAACAGCGCGAGAACAAGGAGCACAAGAAGAGCAAAAAACACGGCGGATCATTTCATTGTCCACGTCACTCCTTTGTTCCTCTGGATTTCAAGAGGTGTGTCACCGTACGGCATCGCATCGTCCGTCTGAACAACCGGAAGGCTCACTCAAAGGGGACAGAAAAAGCTCCCGGAAAGGAGCGGAACGTCCTTACGCAGGAGCTGTTTCTCAGGCGTCTCCGAAGAGTTCTCGGAAAATCCCCTCCACCGTCTCGATGGAGGAACAGCGGGATACGTTGTCGCCGCAGAAGAAGAGTCCCTCCTCCCAATCGCCGCGATAGGCGTCCACGAGGGCCTGGGCGATGCAGAAGGCCTTGCGGTCCTTCTTGTAGGAGCAGTGGGAGAGGCAGTTGGCGATGCAGGGTTTGCTCGTCACGTCCCCTTCGAGATACTTCGCGACGAAGGGGTTTTTGATGGCCCGTCCCGGAATGCCCACGGGGCTCATGATGACCACCACGTCCTCGTCCTTCGCGTCGAGATAGGCCTGTTTGAAGCGGTCCGAGGCGTCGCACTCCTCGGTGCAGGCAAAGCGTGTCCCCATCTGGACGCCCCGGGCTCCAAGGGCGAAGGCGCGCTGCATGTCCTCGCGATTCCAGATTCCTCCCGCGGCAATGACCGGGATGTCCGCCTTCACTTCCTCCTCGAGGTACGCCACCAATTCGGGAACGACCTCCTCAAGGGAAAATTCCCGGGCCGTCACGTGTTCCATCTTCGTCGCTCCAAGGTGTCCTCCCGCGTGAAGAGGTGTCTCGACCACGAATCCGTCGGGCAGCCTCCCATAGGACTTCTCCCATTTCCGGAGTACGAGCTGTGCCGCCCTGGTGGAACTCACGATGGGCACCAGGGCGACCTGGGGAAAGTCCCTGGTGAGTTCCGGAAGCTTGAGCGGAAGTCCGGCGCCGGAGATGATCACGTCCGTGCCTCCTTCGCAGGCTGCCTGGATGTGGGTTTCGTAGTCCGTGAGAGCGACCATGCAGTTCACCGCAAGGATGCCCTCCGGAGCGATCCGGCGGGCATCCCGGAGCGCGTCACGCAATGCCAGTCGGTTTGCCTCGAAGTAGTTCCTTCCGTTGTAGTGCGGCGACGCACAGGCGACGCCGACACTGGCGATGGTGCCGATGCCTCCCGCTTTCGCCGCGGCGCCGGCGAGGCGGGGTCCGGAGATCATGACGCCCATGCCTCCCTGGATCAGCGGAAATACAGGTGTGTGCTTTCCCAGGGTGAGTGTCGGATTGGTCATTTTCGCTCCACTTCCTCCCGTGTAGGTACCCGCGCTGCGGACGCGGTACGTTTCCTGGAAACAGGGTTTCTATTGTACACTCTTTAGCGTTTCTTCTCCACGAAAAAACAAGGAAAAGAAGACGATGGCACCATCCCGGAAACAACGCTCTCAGCGAGAATGGCCTCCCGTTTTTCCGGGAAAGCGCTTCCGATACACCGCCATGAGCCTCGCCAAGGATTCCGCCACATCACCCCGCTCCACCTTCTCCGCGACGACATCCAGGGCGGCATGTACCTCTTCGGCCGGAACGGAGCCGAGGGGTCTGTCTACGGGAGGTGCGCCATCCCGCGGCGGTGGCGGAACTCGTCCGACCGTCACGGTGATGCCGGAGACGAGGATGTTCCACTCTCTTTCCAGGTTTTTCACGATGCGCGCTCCCCGCATGACGAGTTCCTGAGCTGCCGCGGGGCTCTCCGCCACGACGAGGAGTTTTCCCTCCACGATCCGCCTCGGGGCGCTTCGTTTCGCCAGAAGCGGGCCCACCACGCTCTCCCAGTTCCGGGCACTCGCAGCGACCCGGATCCGGACTTTCGCTCCCTCGGGAAGGGAGTTCCAGAGCAGTTCCGAAAGAGGCTTCGCCGATCCCCTCCTCACGGTGCGTCTCATGACGATCCTTTCCTCCGACGCCGTTCCAGGGCGATCCAGAGCAGCTGGAGATCCGCGGGGGTAACCCCGGAAATCCGCCCTGCCTGTCCCAATGTTCTCGGATGTACCGATTCGAGCTTCTGCAGCGCCTCGGAGGAAAGACCCGGAACGCCGCGCCACTCGAAATCGACAGGGACCTCAACCTTCTCCATGCGGGCGAGCCGCTCACAGGCCCGTTCCTGTCTCTTCACATAGCCTGCGTACTTCACCTCGATCTCCACGCGCTCCCGAATCTCTTTCTCCAACGGCTCGTCGGGAGGAGCGATGCGGACGAGAAGCGCATAATCCGCCTCGGGACGGCGGAGCAACTCCTCCGCGGTGACACTTTCCGAGAGAGGGGTGCTTCCCGCCTCCAGAAGAAGGCGGTTCACTTCAGGAGAGGGAGAAATTCGAATCGAGCGAAGCCGCTCCAGTTCCTCTTCAAGAGTTTTCCATCTCCGAAGCAGAACGTTCCAGCGGAAATCATCCAGGAGCCCCAGCTTTCTTCCCAGAGGAGCGAGGCGGCGGTCTGCGTTGTCGTGCCGCAGAAGAAGACGGTATTCACAGCGGCTGGTCAGCATGCGATAGGGCTCTCTCGTTCCCTTGGTGACCAGATCGTCCACGAGAACACCCATATAGGCCTCGGAGCGGCCCAAAACCACCGGGGACTCGCCGCGGAGAGTGAGCACCGCGTTGACTCCGGCAAGGATCCCCTGAGCCCCCGCTTCCTCGTAGCCGGAGGTTCCATTGATCTGTCCCGCGCAGAAGAGTCCTTTCACGCGTTTCGTCTCAAGCCAGGGAGTGAGCTGCGTCGGAGGAAGATAATCGTACTCGATGGCGTAGGCGGGACGGAGAATATGCGCCTTCTCGCACCCGGGAAGGGAGCGGACCATGCGCTCCTGGGCCCAGAGAGGAAGGCTCGACGAGAAATTCTGCATGTACACCTCGGCGCTGCCTCTCGCAGTGGGCTCGAGGAAGACCTGATGGCTTTCCTTGTCGGGAAAGCGCACCACCCTGTCCTCGATGGAGGGGCAATACCGCGGACCGATGCCTTCGATACGCCCAGTGAAAAGCGGCGATTCGCCGAGGGCCTCCCGGATGATTCCGTGGGTTACCTCGGTCGTCCTCGTGAGATAGCAGGCAAAACCATCGTGCACCGCTCCTTCACTCCAATGGGAAAAGCAGAGGGGATCTCTCTCGCTTTGCTGGGGGGTGAGGGACTTCCAGTCCACCGTATCCGCATGGATGCGCGGCGGCGTCCCCGTCTTCAAACGCCCAACTTCGAATCCGTGCCGTCGCAGATCCTCCGTAAGTCCCTCCGCCGCAACCTGGCCGAGAGGTCCGGAGGCAAAATTGACCAAGCCGATGTGCACCTTTCCTCCGAGATAGGTTCCCGTGGTGAGAACGACCCGAGGTGCTCCGAACCGCACCTGTTCTCTGGTGACCACTCCTTCGACACGACCTCCGGAGACGAGGAGTCCTGTCACGAGACCTTGAAAGATATCGAGGGAGGAGGTGGATTCAAGAACATGTTTCATAGTACGGTGATATTCCACAAGATCGCACTGGGCGCGCAGCGTACGCACCGCAGGCCCCTTGGAGGTGTTCAGCACCCGAATATGCAGTGTCGAGGCGTCCGTGACCCGCCCCTGCTCACCTCCGAGGGAGTCAATCTCTCTGATGAGGTGTCCCTTCGCAGGGCCTCCCATGGCGGGATTGCAGGCCATGAGAGCGGTATTGTCCAGGGAGAGATTCAAAAGCAGCGTGGAAGCGCCCATGCGAGCCGCTGCAAGAGCCGCCTCGGTCCCCGCATGACCTCCTCCCACAACGATCACATCGTAGTGCTCCTTCATCTTCCTTCGCCTTCCTCATTTCAAAGGAGAAATATGCCCTTCGTGAACTCTCCATTCTTTTCCGGGCCACTCGTAGGGCGTCCCCTCCGCCGTTGCGGCGAAGATCTGCCATCCCGTTGCAGCGAGAGAGGAGAAGAGAAGTCCTCTTCCCTCTCCATCGAGTTCCGCCGCAACTTCATCAAGAAGAAGCAGGGGGCAACGCCGCAGACGACGCTCTACCACGTATCCCGCGGCGAGCATGAGAGCGACGGCGAGACGACGACGCTGTCCCCGACTCAACACGACCGAAGCCGCCTGTTCCTCCACACCGAGAAAGAGGTCGTCCCGATGGGGACCCACAAGAGGAGAGCCGACGAGACGCTCTCTTTTTTCCAGAAGAGAGAGGGATTTCCAGTATTCCTCCATGGGATTTCCCTCTCCGACACATCCTCCTCGGGAAAAAACGAGGGACACCTCCGCGGGAAGAAGCGCATGCATCGCGGAGAGTCCCTCCACAAGGAGACGAACGGCCATCTCTCGGGAACTCCAGAGCCATCCCGCAAGAGGCGCCAGGACTCTTGCGGTGAGTTCCACGTTTTTTCCCTGGCGCAGGAGAATGACCCTCGACCGAAGAGCCCGCTTGTACTCATGAAGTTTCGATGCATACAGAGGAAGAAGAAGTGCACAGAGCTGATCCAGAAATCGTCTCCGGATTCCCGGAGATCCCTCCACGAGAGCCAAATCTTCCGGAAGAAACGCGAGGGAAGGAATCCTCGGGCGAAGATCAGCCGCACCACACCGTTTTCCGTTGCATCCGAGCTGTGTAGATCTACCTACCACGGCTGCGGACACAACCCTTTCCTCCCCCTCGAACTCTCCCGAAAGATACACCCCCCCGTCCCCTCCCCAGGCCCGCATCTGGGAGGTCTTCCTTCCAGGAAAGGGACCCCACCCGGTCATCAGAGAGAGCGCCTCCAGAGCGTTCGTTTTTCCAGCCCCATTCGGCCCCACGAGAAGATGAAGTCCTTCGCCCCATTCGATGCGCTGGACAGCAAGATTGCGAAATCCTCTCCATTCCGTCCGCTTACAGCGCATTCTCCTCCGAAAAAGCATCCTCCTCCGAAAGAGCGATGGGCATGGCCACATAGAGAAACGCATCATCGTCGGGACGCGACATGGTCATCTGCCCTACGGAACCGTTGAAGGAAAGATGCACCAGAGTTCCGGAGACCGCCTTGAGACCGTCAAGGAGGAACCGCACGTTGAAGGCGATCCGGAGAGGCTCTCCGTCTATCTCCGCGTCGAGTTCCTCCATCGCGTCTCCCACCTCGGGAGCTTGAGCGGAAATGTGGAGGTTCCCCGCAGGTGAAAGTTGAAGCACCACCATACGGGTGAAATCGCGAACGATAAGGTCCATTCTTTCCACCGCGGCAAGGAGTGCATCCTTGTCCATCACCATCCAGGTTGTTCGGTCCTTGGCGAGAAATTTCTCGTAGGCCGGAAATTTGGTATCGATACGCCTGACCGAAAACTCCCCCCCTGGAAACTGGAAGAAAGCCTGGGCTCCATCGACGAGAATCCGCACAGGATCCTCGCTCTCGCAGGAGGAGAGAACCCGGCCAAGCTCTCGGAGACCGCGGATGGGAAGAACGAGTTGTGCCCCCTGAGTCCCTTCCCTCACCATCGTTCGAGAGAGAGAGAGCCGCCGTGTATCCGTGGCAGCCACGGTGAGCCGCCCTTCCTCAAGCTGCAGGGAAGCGCCACTCAGATACTGAGGAAACTCGTCATTTACAGACCCGGAAATACTTCCTTCTCCAAGAACACGAAGCAGTTCTCCACAGGAAAGATCGCAGTAGTATTCCCCCGTGGCGGAGGAAGGAATCCGCGGAAATTCCTCAACCCTGTATGTTCCAAAACGATACTTGTTTCTTCCGGCAGTTATGAGAGCGCTTCCCTCGCTCACTTCCACAGTGAACTGCTTTGCCGGAATCTTCTTGAATATATCCCCCACAACCTTGACGGGAAACACGGCGGATCCATTCCTCTCCACAGTGATTCCTTGGGCATTGCAGGTGAGACATGTCTTCAAGTCCGTTGCCTGGAGCGTAATGTGATTTTCCTCAGCGGTACAGAGAACTCCGGTAAGAGTGTTCACAGCGCTGGAGGTTCCCACATTCCGTTCGGCGAGTTGCCAGCTTTTGAGAAAAGGAACTTTGTCGATGTTGAGTCTCATCGGCGGTCACATCCTTCCACAATTAGTACTGCTTTTTATCTCTTGAAGAACAGTCGTATAAGTAATAGGGACTGTGTGAACTGTGGAAAAGTCCTACGGAAACCTACAACGAAGGAAAAGAGCCTGTGGAAAAGAAGAAGAGGAAATCCTCTTTGTTATCCACATTATCCACAGAACTATTGTGGAAATACCCTCCTTAGTTCGTTTTCCACAGTGCAATGCACCGGGAAATCACAGCTTTTTACGGATGTTATCCACAATACTTGCCACGCGAATATTGGTCCTGACAAGTTCCTCTATTTTTCTGCAGGCATGGAGCACCGTCGTATGGTCCTTCTTGTTATAGGCGAAACCCACCTGTTGCAGGCTGGCTTCGGTGAGTTCCCTGCAAAGGTACATTCCCACCTGGCGGGCCAGGGCTATTTCAGAGGTTCGTTTGGCGCTCGAGAGATCCTCCACGCTGAGACCGAAGGCTTCCGCCGTGAGCTGTTGAATGAGGTTCACACTCACCGGGCCCCGAGAGACGTTTTTGATGATGTCCTTCAGCCATTCCGAGACATTTTCCACGGTGATAGGTTCCATGTTCAGTTGAGAGCAGGCGACGACCCGATTGAGTGAACCCTCCAATTCCCGGATGTTACTGGGAATGTTTTGGGCGAGAAAATAGATGACGTCTTCGGGGACGCTGTAACCGCGAAATTCCGCCTTTTTCTGGAGAATGGCGATGCGTGTCTCCAGGTCGGGAGGCTGTATGTCAGTGACGAGACCCCATTCGAAGCGGCTTACCAGACGTTCCTCGATGCGTTGAATTTCCTTCGGCGGTCGATCGGAGCTGATGACGACCTGTTTTTTCGCGTCATAAAGACTGTTGAAGGTATGAAAGAATTCTTCCTGGGTGCTCTCCTTGTTTGCGAGAAACTGAATATCATCAATGAGAAGAACATCTACATTTCGATACTTTGCCTTGAAGTCCTGAGTACGGTTGTTTTGAATGGCACTGATGAGTTCATTGGTGAATTTCTCGGAACTCACATAGACCACTTTTGTGGAGGGATTGCTGTCCCACACGTAATGTCCGATGGCGTGCATGAGGTGTGTTTTTCCCAACCCCACTCCTCCCCAGATGAAAAGGGGATTGTAGGCCACACCGGGGGACTCCGCCACGGCAAGGCTGGAGGCATGTGCGAGACGATTCGCTTTTCCCACGACAAAGGAATCAAAGACATACATGGGGTTGAGTCCGCCCTTGTTTCCCTGGGGAGGCTGAGCGGCGCGCTCGGCACGCTTTTGTTCGTCACCTCGAACCTCCGTCCCTACTTGAAGGATGACGCTCTCGGCAATCTCAAGCTGTTGCGCGATCTTGTCCAGAGACGGGAGGAATCTCGTCTGGATTTGTTCCTTCACGAATACGTTCGGGACGTCCAGCACAAGCTTCCTCTCGCTGAGAGAGACGGGAAGGCAGGTCTTGAGCCAAATCTCTGCCGCTCCGGCAGGGAGGTCCTCTTTCGCTGCAGAGAGAAGAGCGGTCCAAAGGGTGTTCAGTTCATCTGTCATAACAATCACTCCAAAGAAAAACGGCGATATGAGACAAAAGGTTTTCCACAGCGGTGCAGTCCATCTTACCATACAAGCCCCTTAGGGGATGATTTTTCGTGGAAAACTCGAAGGAAGAGCGTGGTCGAAAAATTGTGTATAAAGGTCCATTCTCGTTTGAATTCTTACCTTGTTTATGGATATATGCATCCCCCATGCCTCCAGTTTTCCACAAAAGAGGAAAGTTGGAGGAGAACTCTGTGGATAGAGCGGAAGACGTTGCGGGAAGGGATGAGAAAGTTGTCCACAAAAAATACCGTTTTCGATATCATCCTTAAGGCTTGAAAGCGCGAAAAGAAAGGTTATCCACACCCTTATCCACATATGTGGATAAGGCACGTCATTTTTCCCCTCGATTCCACCGTTTTTGTCTTTCTCCTTCGCGCTCTTCCTGAAAGATACAAGGAGAACTATACTTGGGGTGTGAAAACGACGATACGAGTGAAGGAGGATGGCTATGCAGCCTTTACTTCACATTGTGAGCCACACCGATATGGACGGAGTGACCGCTGCCGCCGTGGCATGGCACGCCCATTATCCGGAGAATGCACCCCTTCGAGTGAGTCTCGCCGGATACGGCGAGGTGGATGAACTCATGCTGGAAACACTTCGGGGAGATGCGAGACTCCTGGTGCTTGATCTGTTCTGTCAGCGCCGGGAAACGGTGGACGAGGTGGACACTCTTTTTCCCGAAGGAGACGAACCGTTGCTCTTCGACCATCACAAGACGACGGAGGAGCGTTTCGGCAACCGGAAATGGATGGTCATCGACACGAGTGCCTGCGCGGCCAAAGTGTATTACGACTGGGTTCTGAAGAGGGATCTTCCGGCCGCTCCGCGGCGGCGGCTTGAATCTCTTGCGGATCTCGTGGACATCGCCAACGACAGGGACCTCTGGCTCGGGAAAAGGACGGAAAGCCGTCTGTGGCAGGCTTTAGTGACTCTCTGCGGTCCCTGGAGCGTCTTCGCCCGTCTCGTGGCGAGTCCCTCCTCCACGCTGACGGAGGAGGAAAAGGATACGGCGGAGCGTTTCGTGGTTCGTCAGGAGGAGCGATTCTCCCGGGCGAGGGAAAAGGTGATCCGCTCCGGGGACGCCCTCGTCTGGGTCGGGGCGGACCTCCTGGAGTACGGGGACGTGTCCGATTTCTGCGGTCTTCTTCTCGATCGCTCGGACGATCCCCCAAGACTGGTGGCGGTGGCGAACCGCAAGGTCTCCGGCGATTGGGCCATCTCCATGCGGAGCCGGGAAGGACTCGCGGGACGTCTCGTCGGACTGCTCAGGGATGGGCGGAAGGTCCGCGGCGGCGGTCACGGGGACGCGGCGGCGCTCTACTACCCCTCTTCGTACAAGGAAGGACAGATCCGGGACACGCTGCTCTCGGGAATTCGTACCGCCGATGACCAGGACCGCCCCATGGGGCTTTCCCTGGGAGATCTTCTGCAGGCGAAGCTGGGCAAATGAAAGAGGGAAGACGGGCAATGAAGGAGCGACTTCGCAAGAGCTATGTGCTGCGCATCGCCGTGGTATGCGTTCTCTCCCTGCTTCTGGGATTTCTGGCGGATCGGGCGGTGTTCTCCCTTTGGTCCAGCGAGGGAACCTGGATCGTGCGCGTGGAGTCCATCGGCGAGAGAGAGCCGGTTCCCCTCGACATGCCGGAGCCGCAGAACGAAGACCCCCAGGGCAACGAGTCCCTCGGAGAGTGGCAACAGGTCCGCATTCCCCTGGTTGTGCGCTTCCTTACGGGCGACCGGAGGGGTGAGCAGGAGCAGGTCGTGGTGGAGCAGCTCGCCAACAGCGGCATTTCCCTGAATGACGGAGACCGCTATTTTCTGGGATGCGACACCTTCCCCGACGGCTCCGTCCAATGCTACGTGAGCGACTTTTACCGGGTTCCCTGGGTGGTGGGATTCATCTCCCTCGCCGCGGGAGGCCTCGTTGCGAGCGCCGGTGTCGCGGGCATTCGGGCTCTTCTGGGGCTTGTCCTCTCTCTCGTGGCGCTCCTCGGATGGTTCGTCCCGGCGGTGCACGACGGGGCGTCGCCCATTCCCTACTCCATCGCCGCGGTTGCACTCGTGACGGCCTTCACGGTGCTTCTCGTGGTACGGCGCAAACACTGGCGCCCTGTGGCCTTCCTCGGCGCCGTGGGTGGCGCCGTCACCGCCTCGGTCATCGGTTCCGTCATGGTCTGGTTCTGGAAGCTCTCCGGCATGGCCGGGGAGGGGGGGGCTCTTCTGGCCTCCACACTTCCCGGGCTTTCCCTCAAGGGGCTTTTGTTGGCGTCGGTCATCGTCGGCTCCATCGGTGCCGTTTTGGACGTGGCCGTCTCGGTGACCTCTACGGTAGCAGAGCTTTCTACCTACGATCCGCAGATCACGCCGACCCGTCTTTGGCAGGCGGGGCTCGGCGTGGGGCGTGAGGTGTTGGGGAGCATGGTGAACACCCTCATCCTGGCCTATCTCGGAGGTTCCCTCCCCTTCGTGGTGCTCATCGCCGAGGCGGGGCCGACCTTCTTCGGCTTCTTCAACGACCCCAGCATCGCCGAGGAGATCGTCCGCAGTCTTGCGGGAACTATGGGGCTTTTGCTCACGGTGCCAATCACGGCTTTTCTCGGTATGTGGTGGCACAGACGGGACCAGCGGAGAGAACAGGGCCGGCCGGGCATGCGAAGACCTTTTTCGAGCTGAGTTCGACGCTGCGGCGCACGCGGGAACAAGCCCGCAGCCGTTTTTTCCGCGGTCCTTGACTTTTGGGGCGGCATGGAAAAAGGGGGGAAGAAGAATGCTTTTGAGACGGGAATTCTCCTTCGACGCGGCCCATCGATTGGAACAGTATCACGGCAAGTGCGAGGCACTGCACGGCCATACCTATCGTTTTTCCGTCACCCTCGAGGGCGACCCCGATTCCGAGGGAATGGTGCTTGATTTCGTGGAACTCAAGAGCATCGTCTCCGAAAACGTCCTGTCTTTTCTGGACCACTCCTATCTCAACAATGTGATTCCCCAACCCACCGCGGAATACATCGCCCTCTGGATCTGGAGGAGGATCGAGCCGTTCCTCCGTGGACGCGGCGCGTCTCTCTCCGAGGTCCAGGTGTGGGAGACCGCCACCTGTTCCGTGATCCTCCGCAGGGAAGACCTGGAGAGAGTCTCGTCGTGACGCTCTGGGAGGAGTCTCTTGCCCGGCCGGAGGCCCTTCGCCGGAGGTTCGAGGAGATGGGCTGCTCTCCGGAGGACATGGTCAGTCCGGAGCTGGTGGAGGGCGTTCTCGCCTTCCATCTCTTTTGGGCGCCGGAGACCTTGCGGAACATCCTCTCCAGAGAGGCTGCCGCAGTGGGAGTCCGCATAGTATGGTCCCGTCCGGAGAAGGGAACGGTTTCCAAGGAAGCGCTCCTCCTCGGCACGCCGAAACAGCTCGAAGGAATTGCGGCACGTCTCGCCTCTGCATCCGAAACGGAGGCGAGGACATGGGGAGAGCAACTCCGGCGCGCTCTCGCGGGCAGAGTGATCCGGCAATGGAGGCTTCCGTTGCCCCGGGGGCGCGAGCTGCGTCTGGGAGGGCGCACTCTGATCATGGGGATCCTCAACCTCACGGAGGATTCGTTTTTCGCCGGAAGCCGCGTGACCGGCTCCTCCTGCATCTCCAGGGCTCTTTCCATGGTCGAGGATGGGGCGGACATCCTCGATCTCGGTGCCGAATCCACCCGGCCCGGTGCAGTTCCTGTCTCCGAAGAGGAAGAGACGTCCCGCCTCGTTCCCGCCCTGAGGGCGATTCGGGAACGTCTCCCTGAGGCGGTGCTCTCCGTGGACACCACGAAGGCATCCGTGGCGAGGGCCTGTGTCGCCGCAGGAGCCGATCTGGTGAACGACATCTCCGGACTCGGTTTCGACCCGGATCTCGCCTCCGCCGTAGGAGAACTCGGCGTTCCTCTGGTGCTCATGCACATCCGCGGAACTCCTGAAACGATGCAGAACGATCCGAATTACGAGAACCTGGCGGCGGAGATGAATGCGTATTTTGAAGAACGCCTCTCCAGGGCCGAAGCGGCGGGCATTCCGAGGGACCGGATCGTCCTCGATCCCGGCATCGGCTTCGGCAAGACCACGGCTCACAATATGGCACTCCTGCACCATCCGGAGTTCTTTCGCGCCTTCGGAAGACCTCTTCTCGTGGGACATTCGAGAAAAAGCTCCTTTGGCAAGATTCTCCGTCTGCCGAATCCGGAGGATCGACTGGAGAGCACTCTGGCGGTTACCGCCCTCTGTGCCTGGCAGGGCGTGGAGATTCTCCGGGTCCACGACGTGCGGGAGAACGTACGGGTGGTGCGCACCATCGAGGCGGTGAAGACCCTCGGCGCCTGACGGCGATTCGCCGGGCAAATGAGGCGTGCCCTCCGCCGGAAACTTCTTCTCCGGTATTTTCCCTTTAGAAACATGTCGTCATGTCGTCCGGATGCGGACCACCCGAACAAGCCGTCCCCTGCACGACAAGGTTTCCTCACGCCGTTTTCGTGGCATCTTCCCCGCGCCTCCCTGTTTTCCGGAGTGCGCCTTCCCCTGGATGGCTTTACACACGTCAAGCACAACAAGGGCTAAGAGAGAGAACTCCGGAAAAAGCGGAGAGTCTCATGGCACGTTCTTCGCTGAGATGGAGTCACCGCGGCAGCCGGTCAAGAGAATCCGGATCTAAAAAAGAATTTTTTGTTTGAAAAAAATGAAATTATCAAGAAAATTACTGGGGAAATCATTCGTTGACAAAATCTTTTGCATGCGTTATTCTATGCTCGCTGATGTGCTTGCAGAGCACTCTGATTTTTTGACACGCGGAGAATATATGGCTTCATTTCAGTTTTTACAAGGCGTCGCCACTCTTCGTTCTCTTCGATTTCCCTTGGATGCACTTCGAAAAGGTCCTCCGTTCTTCGTTGCCGCCATCGGTTTTTTGACTTAAAACCACCTCTTGTATGTAAAAAGACTCCCTAGAAATGAAAAAATTATAAAACCCCTCTTTTTTCTCCGGGAGGGATCCTTGGGATCGGCAAAGCGTTTCCGAAGGAGGACGCGAGGGAGGTGAGCGTCGGGAGAAACGTGGAAGGAACGGATCTTTACGCGAAAAAGGGTGGCCCGAGAGGAACTGTAGTGGATTCATTGATGGATTCGGAGGTGAAACGAGGATGTCGATCCACGAAAAGATGATCAAAGAGGCGGTCGGAGCGACGCGTTCCGTCTATGGCGTCATCAAGGAAAAGCGGGGAGGCGTGTTCAAGCTGACGGATGCCAAGCCCTACGTGGACGCGGTCAACACCATGACCGCCGAAGGAGGGCAGTGCAAGGAGGTCATCGATCTCCACGTCAAGTCCGTGAACGCTCATTATGAGATTTTGTGCGGTCTCACCGACACGATTCGTCCCGAGGACGATCCCTTCGTGGAGCACTACCAGACTCCGGCGATCCTGGAAGTCCTCTACGAGAGCGATCCGGCGTTCAAGAAGTCCATGTGGCAGTTCATCGACGCCATCGCCGCGAACAAGGCACTCATCGGCCTTGAGGCGGTACGGCGCTACGGCGGCATGTACGGTCCCACCTGCGTGGTGGACTTCGCCATGTCCGTGGGTTCCGTTCCGAACCTGGTGAACCGGATTCTTCGCAACATGGACATGCCGAAGGCGCACAAGAAGACCATTCTCGCCTCCAAGTCCTGGGGGATGAACACGTCCTACGGTCTCGGAGGAGCCTTCCGGGCGGCTCTGGAGGCGGGCAAGAGCGCCGCCGAGGCGGAACAGGCCGAGGTCGAGATGCTCCAGTTCATCTACCGGGAACCCATCGCCGCCCAGACCCACCTCATGGCCACCCACAATCTCGGTGGCCACGGCGGCCACAGTTCCTTCGACGTGGGAAAATACATGAAGCAGTACAAGGACAGGATGCGGGGCTCCATCGAGGCAGCGGCGAAAGCAGGGGTGCATTACGCGAACATCTGCGCCGTTCCCGCCTACTGTGTGGGCGACGTGGGGCACCATATCGCCCAGTCTGCCTACAACATGTTCAAGGACGACATGGTCTTCGGCATTTACGAATCGGTGATGGACGTCTTCGAAGCGACGCTCCGGAAGGGAATCGAGATGGAGGCCTTCAAGAGTGAGTGGGACGTTCTCGCGGTGGCCACGGGAGCGCCCGCGGCGGCGTCGGCCTACATCCTCTGGCTCGACAGTTTCACTGTTCCCATGGTGGTGGATCTCCTCACGAAGCGCTTCTACAATTACGCCGCCATGAATCCCAAGCGCGGCGAGGCGGACGAGCTGCACAATGTGGACTTCATGGATGTTCTGGCCAGAGGGGAGCAGATTCTGGACATTTCCCCCATCGGCGCGGGAGCAAAGATCAAGGGAATTCCCCTCGACTTCTCCCCCATCGACAAGCATCCCGTGGTGTCCAATCCGCAGCGCTACACCTACCCCGCCTGCGCCATCACGCAGCGCTTCGCCGCCCTTATGAGCCTGGCGGATTTCCCCTGCTATCTCACTCCCGAGTGCACGACGGCGACACTGATGACGAACATCATCGCCCTCAATCCCGACAAGCCCGGTGCCCCCGTCCGGGCCTGTAAAGGATGCGCCGTGACGTCTCTGATCAAGCGGAACGTTCCCTACGTGAAGGGGTGCGGCCAGGGCGACAACGGTTACTGCGAGTGGCATCTGTCGGTCTAGGTTCGGCTCCATCCCCGCGGGAGGCCGGAGCGTGCTCCGGTTCTCCCGCTTCGTTTCGGGAGGGAAGCGCATGAAAAAAATACTGCTGCAGCTCGACGCGGATGAACATCCCAGCGTGTTCGACGCGGTGACGGCCCTTGACGCGGAGGTGGATGTGCTGCTTCGCCACGGAAACGTCCGGGCAGCGTCCGTCCAAGCCCTCATTCACGGGCTGCTCTTTCCCCGTGGTCCCGAGGAACTCCATCATAGCGCCGTTTTCATCGGCGGCTCCTCCGTCACTGCGGGAGAGGAAATTCTCGACGCGACAAAGGCCGCCTTCTTCGGCCCTTTTCGCGTCTCCGTCCTCTTCGACGCCAACGGCTGCAACACCACCGCGGCGGCGGCGACGGCGAAGATCGCCGCCGCCGCGGGAGGACTTGAGGGGAAACACGTGGTGGTTCTCGGAGGCACCGGCCCGGTGGGATGTCGGGCTGCGGCGCTTCTGGCGAAGGCGGGCGCGCGGGTGTTCCTGACGTCGCGGACCTTCTCCCGGGCGGAGGCGACGGCCCAGTCCCTGCTGGAGCGCTTCGGCGCCACCGTTTGTCCCGTGGTCGCCAGGTCGCCTGAGGAAACGAGGAGCATCCTCGAAGGAGCGGAGATCGTGCTCGCCGCGGGTGCCGCAGGTGTGACGCTCCTTCCCGAATCTGTCTGGACTTCTCTTTCCGAACTGAAGGTGCTGGCGGACTGCAATGCCGTTCCTCCAGCGGGCATCGAGGGCATCAAGCCCGGCTGGAACGGCCGGGAGCGGGAGGGCAAGATTCTCTTCGGCGCTCTCGGCATCGGGGAGTTGAAGATGCGGGTCCACAAGGCATGCCTGAAACGTCTCTTCGAGGCGAGCGACCGCATCTGGGACGCCGAGGAGGTCTTTGCGGAGGCAAGGGAGCACATGACGACGTGACCATTCTTCTGGTGGCCTACAGCGCCCGCTTTCTGGCGGAGTCCGCCCTCTCCGGAGGCTTTCAGGTCCGCGCGGCGGATTACTTCGGCGACAGGGATCTCCGGGAGCGGGTGGAGAGCGCCTCGGTCCTGAGGGATCTCGGGGAGGCCTTCTCTCCGGCGGCGCTTCTCGCCGTGGCGGAACGGCTTGGTGGAGAAGCCCTCGTTTACGCAGGAGGACTGGAAAATCACCCCTCCCTTGTGGCCAGGCTCAGCCGGAGGCGGGAACTTCTGGGAAATCCGCCGGAAGTGCTTGTGGCGGTTCGCGACTGGAAACGGCTGGGTGAGGTTCTGCGGAAGGCGGACCTCCCCGCGCCGGAGATGTTCTTCCCCGGAGAGGAAGGACGAGCGGAAAGCGGAGGACGGTGGCTCGTAAAACCCCGGTGGAGCGCCGCCGGCGCGGGAATCCACTTCTGGAGGGGGGAGGTTTTGCCCCGGGGGAACGTGCTCCAGGAATTTCTTCCGGGTCTTTCGGGAAGTTTCACCTTTCTCGCGGACGGGCGGCGCGCCGTCCCGGTGGGATGCACGGAACAACTGATCGGAAGGAAGGAGTTCGGAGGAAAACCCTTTGCCTGGTGCGGCAACGTGACGCCCCTTGCCTTCGCTTCGGGCGGAGAGGAGGCGGAACGCACGGAGACGCTCCTCCGGCGGATGGCGGAGGTCCTGGCCGAGATGTTTTCCCTTCGGGGTCTCAACACGGTCGATTTCGTCCTCGCCGGAAAAAGAGGGGAACGCCTTCCCGTCCCCGTGGAGATCAATCCGCGCCCCTCCGCCTCGCTGGAGGTGTTGGAAATGCTTTTGGGACGGTCCCTCTTCGGAGAGCATGTCCGGGCCTGCCGGGGTGTGCTCCCCGAAGAGCCCTTCCGTCCGAAAAGCGGTTTCTTCGGAAAGGGGATCGTCTTCGCCAGGCGGAAGGTGACCGTCTCCGCCACCGGAGAATGGCGGGCATCGGGCCGCGCCGACATTCCCCACGACGGGGGGGTGATCGACCGGGGCAATCCCGTCTGTACCGTTTTCGGACAGGGAAAAACCCGGGAGGAGTGTCTCGAAGCGCTTCAGGCAGCTGCGCTCCGGGTCCGTAGGGAGATCGGGGATCGTCTTTTTCGCCGGGAGAGAGGGGAGGCGGAGCGATGAGATTGCGGCTCGTCCTCGTGACGGGAAGGACCCTGGAGCAGGCGGCGGGGATGCACAAGGGAAAGTGCTCGGAGGAGTATCGTGCCGCCGTCAGCCGAGGGGAGATCGCCCCGGAAAACCTGGCGGCCCTTTCCCTCGCCGAGGGAGGAGCGGCCCTTCTCCGCACGGAGCACGGTGCGGCGGAGGTGCGGCTCTTTTCCGCGGACCTGCCGGCGGGACTTCTCTTCCTTCCTCTGGGACCTTGCGCGAATGCCCTCGTGGGCGATGAGACGGAGGGAACGGGCATGCCCTCCTTCAAGGGAATTCCCGTGGAGGTGGAGCCCCTGTGATGGAACGGACGGAACACGTGACCTGCACGTTCTGCGGTTGTCTCTGCGACGACATTGCCGTGGAGCACGAGGATGGCCGCATTTCCTCGGTGAGCCGGGCCTGCCCGAACGGCAGGGCCCATTTCCTGGATTATGCCTCGGCACCTCACCTTCCCCGCATTCAGGGTGAGGAAGTCTCCTGGGAGGAGGCCCTCGCCGAGGCGGCGCGCATTCTGAACGCCGCTCGAAGCCCACTTCTGTACGGCCTCTCCTCGGCCTCCACGGAGGCGATCCGGAAAGCGGTCGCTCTGGCGGATCGCCTGGGAGCCTTCGTGGACAGCACCTCCTCGGTCTGCCACGGCCCGACGGGCCTTGCCATGCAGGCCGTGGGAGAACCCACCTGCACGCTCGGCGAGGTGCGGAGCCGGGCGGATCTGCTCCTCTTCTGGGGGTGCAATCCGGCGGCCTCGCATCCACGGCACTTCGCCCGCTATTCCACCGCCGCGAAGGGGCGCTTCGTCCCCGAGGGACGCAAGGGAAGGACGGTGATCTTCGTCGATGTGCGCCTCACGCCGGGGGCGCGCAGCGCGGATCTCTTTCTCCGGGTCGATCCGGGGTGCGATTTCGAGGTGCTCACGACCCTTCGTGCCCTGGTCCGTGAAAAACCTCTCCGGGGGACAGAGGAGGCTTGCGTCGGCGGCGTGCCTCTCGGGGTGCTCCGGGACGTGGCGACGCGGCTCAAAAGCTGTCGCTACGGAGTCGCCTTCATGGGCATGGGGCTCACCATGACCCGGGGAAGAGACGTGAACGTGGCGGAACTGTTCCGCCTCGTGGCGGAGCTGAACACCTACACCCGTTTCTCGGTGATTCCCATGCGGGGGCACGGCAACGTCACCGGTGCCGACCAGGTCCTCACCTGGCAGAGCGGCTTTCCCTTCGCGGTGAGCTACGCCAGGGGATATCCCCGGTACGGTCCGGGGGAGTTCACCGCCGTGGACCTGCTTCGCCGAGGGGACGCGGACGCGGCGCTCATTCTCGCCTCCGATCCGGCGGCGCATTTTCCGAGCAGGGCGGCGGCGCGTCTCGCATCGATACCGACGGTCGTCCTCGATCCCGAGGAAAGCCTCACCGCAAGGGGCGCCACGGTGTGGCTGCCCACGGGAAAGGCGGGTATCGACGTCTCCGGGAGCGCCTACCGGATGGATGGCGTTCCCCTGCGGCTTCGGCCTTTTCTCGCGCCTCGGCGCCCCTCCGACGAGGAGGTCCTGGGGTGGCTTCTCGAGGAGGTGGCGCCATGATCCGCATACGGGGTGGGCGCGTCGTCGATCCCGCGAACGGCGTCGATGGAGAGGTCCGGGATCTGTGGATCCGGGAGGGGCGCATCGTGGCCCCACCTCCGGAGCCGGTACCGGATGTGGAGGTGCTCGACGCGGAGGGGATGGTGGTCCTTCCGGGAGGCGTGGACCTACACAGCCATGTGGCGGGAGGCAAGGAGAATCTGGGACGGAAGCTCCGTCCCGAGGATCACCGGGAGCACGTGCGCCCCCGGGAGGGATCTCTCCGCTCCGGATCGGGGTTCACCGTTCCCTCCACCTTCCTCTCGGGCTATCTCTACGCCGAAATGGGCTACACCACGGTGATGGAGGCCGCGTCGGCGCCGCTCTTCGCCCGCCATGCCCAGGAGGAGCTGGAGGATCTCCCCATGGTGGACAAGGGGCTCTTCATCACCCTCGGAAACAACCACTTCGTCCTCGAATGTCTCGCCGGGGGGGAGGAGGAGCTGCTCCGCAACTACGTGGCTTGGCTCCTCCGCGCCACCGGCGCCTACGCGGCGAAGGTCGTCAATCCGGGGGGCGTGGAGAACTGGAAATGGGGACGCAACGTGTCCTCCCTGGACGAGGAGGTGCTTTCCTTCGGCGTAACGCCCCGGAAAATTCTCTCCGGCCTCGCCGGGGCAGTGCGGAAGCTCGGCCTTCCCCATCCGCTGCACGTGCACGGCATCAACCTCGGGCAGACCCGCAGCGCGGGCACCACCGTGGACACCGTGAAAACCCTCGACGGAATGGGAGGACACCTCTGCCATCTCCAGTTTCTGAGCTACGAGGAGGTCGGCGAGGGAAGCTCCCTCTTCCGCTCCGCCGCCTCCCGGGTGGCGGCGGCTCTGGAGACGACGGAACTCTCTCTCGACGTGGGGCAGATCGTCTTCGGCGGGGCCACGACCATGACCTCCGATGGGCCGCTGGAGTATGCTCTCCACCGCCTCACCGGGGCGAAGTGGATCAACGACGACGTGGAGGGCGAGGGCGGCGGCGGCGTTCTTCCTCTCGCCTACGACCGAAGGAGCCGTCTTTCCGCGGAACAGTGGATCACCGGTCTGGAACTCTTTCTCCTCCTTCGGGATCCCTGGCGGCTCGCTCTCACCACGGACCACCCCAACGGAGGTCCCTTCTTCTGCTATCCTCAGATCATGCGGCTCCTCATGGACCGGAGCTACCGGGAGGAGGTCATCGCCACCCTTCCGCCGAAGGTCCGCTCTGGGGCGCTCCTTTCCTCCCTGGACCGGGAGTACTCCCTCTCCGAGATCGCCGTGATCACCCGGGCGGCTCCGGCGAGAATTCTCGGCCTGCGGAACAAGGGACATCTCGGCATCGGGGCCGACGCCGACGTGGCGCTCTACGACCGGGTCTTCACCGACGGAACGCCCTGCCGTTGTGCGAAATATCCTTCCTGCCGCCGCGCTCTTTCCCGGGTTCGGCATCTGGTGAAGGGAGGCGAGGTGGTCATCCGGGACGGCAAAATCGTCAAAGAGGTCTCGGGGAGGAGGCTCTGCGTGATTCCGCCCTTCGACGAGAGCCTTGAGCCGCGACTCCGGAAACAGTTCTCCGAGACCTATTCCGTGGCCTTCGAGAACTATGCCCTGGAAGAGGGAGAATTTCCGCACCGGGAGGTGGTGCCGTGCTCGAAAACATGAACATGAACGGGGACGAGCGGATCTTTCTGAGCCTGGGGGCGAACCTCGGCGACCGCCAGGGGAATCTCCTCCAGGCGTTGCAGTACCTGGGAGCCCGGGCCACCGTACGCCGTCTTTCCTCCTTCTACGAGACGGATCCCGTTGGGTGCGAGGGAGCACCGCCCTTTCTCAACGCCGTGTGCGAGGTGGCCACGGACCTAAAGCCCCGGGAACTGCTGGAATTTCTGCTGCGCATCGAAAAGCGCATGGGCCGCCTGCGCCCCTTCCGAAACGCACCGCGCCCCATCGACATCGACCTGCTTTTCTACGGAAAGCGGTGCATCGATGAGCCGGATTTGGTGGTGCCCCATCCCCGCATCGCCGAGAGGGGGTTCGTGCTGATCCCGCTGGCGGAAATCGCTCCGGAGTTTCCGCATCCTCTTTTGGGGCGCTCCGCGGCGGAGCTGGCCGAGGCGGTGGGAACCTCTGGAGTGAAGAAGGTGGAGCGGAGCCTCCGACTTCGCCTCTCCGGCGATCCCCAGCAATGCGCTCCCGAGGTGTCCGTGGGCCTTTCCCGGGTAGGGGTGACCAACCTGGAGCGGGTCATTCGCCTCGGAGGCTCGGAGCGGTCGGATCCCGCCCTGTTTCACGCCTGGCTCGACCTCTTCGCCGACCTCGGCCCGGAACAGGCGGGGGTGCACATGTCCCGCTTCTCCGACGCTCTGGAGGAACTGGTGGAAGAGCTCACCACAAGCGCCTTTCCAGACGTGGAATCCCTGGCGGAGCGCCTCGCCCTCGCCGTCGCTCGAACGCAGAAGGCCCGTTTCTCTCAGGTCAGCATTCGTGCACGCTATCCCCTCACCCGGATCACCCCCATTTCGGGAAAGCGCGTGGAGGACATGGCCACCTTCCTGAGCATCGCCGCAAGCGACGGAGAGCGGACGCGCCACCTCGTGGGCGTCGAGATGGACGGTCTCACGGTCTGTCCCTGCGCTCAGGAGATGGTTCGCTCCTACGAACGGCGGCTTCTCCTGGACGAGGGTTTTTCGGAGGAGCAGGCCGAGAAGATCCTGGACCTGCTCCCCATCGCCTCCCACAATCAGCGGGGACGTGGCACGCTTCTCATGGGAGGCGGCGAGGGCATTCGGGCGGAGCATCTCGTGTCCATCGTGGAGGTCTCCATGAGTTCCGAGGTCTACGAACTCCTCAAACGCCCCGACGAATTCTTTCTGGTCAACAAGGCGCATCGCAACCCCCGCTTTGTGGAGGACGTGGTGCGGGAAATGCTCCAGAACCTGCTCCTCGTCTACGCGGATTTTCCAGGGAACACCTTCGTGCTCGCCCGGCAGGAGAATCTGGAAAGCATCCATCGCCACAACGCCTTTGCGGAATATCAGGGAACGCTCGCGGAGATCCGCGGAGAGATCGAGGAAGGGCGCCCGAGGGTGAAACACACCTCCCTCGATGCGTGGCTTCGGGAGGGATGGTCGTGAGGAACGGAACATGCGCGGGGCGCATCGCCTGGTGCATCACCGGGGCGGGGCACTTTCTCGAGGATTCGCTCCGGAGCGCCACATCCCGGGACGATGTGGACTTCTTTCTCTCCCGGGCGGCGGAGGAGGTGGTGCGGATGTACCGTCTCGGGGATCTCCTCGCGGGACGACAGGTGTTCCGGGACACCACCGCGTCGGTGCCGATCTCGGGACGGTTCTCCGGAGGCCGCTACCGCCTTCTGGTGGTCGCTCCCGCGACATCCAACTCCGTGGCCAAGTTTGTCCTCGGCCTGTCGGACAGCCTGGTCTCCACCCTCTTCGCCCAGGCGGGAAAATCCGGCGTTCCCGCCCTCGTCCTTCCCACGGACACGGTGACGGAAACCTGGTCCCTCACGCCCTCGGGCAACCGGGTGCGCATCCGGCCCCGGGCGGTGGACCTGGAGAATTCGCGCCGGCTCGCCTCCTTCGAGGGAGTGACCGTCGTGGCCGATCCGGAGGAGCTCGCCCGATGGCTCGCACGCTTTTTGTGACGGGAACTCTCGCCGCGGAGGCCCTGGAGGAAGTTCTTCGAGGCCTTGAGGATGTCGTGTGCTGGCGGATCGAAGTCATGCCCATCACCGTGGCGGCCCTCATGACCGTGGAATGGATCGCGGAGCGCCTCTCCTTGCCGGAAGAGTGCGATTTGGTCGTGCTTCCCGGCCTCGTTCGGGGCGACCCGGCGGTTCTGGCGGAGCGCCTGGGCGTTCCCGTGGAGCGGGGCCCCCGGGACTTGAAGGAGCTTCCCCGCCGCTTCGGACAGCGGATGGAACTGAGGGGATACGGCACCTACCGCACCCGCATCGTGGCGGAGATCACGAACGCCTGGACGCTCGATGCGGCGGCCCTCCTCGCCGCCGCCCGGGTCCGGGCCGCGGCGGGAGCGGACATCATCGATCTGGGCGGCCCGCCGAAGGAGCCCTATCCCCGGGTGGGAGAAGCGGTGTCCCTGCTGAAGCGGGAGGGATTTTCCGTCAGCGTCGACTCTCTGGATCCGGAGACGCTGAACGAGGCCTCCCGGGCCGGAGCGGACCTGCTCCTCTCGGTGCACGCGGGAACGCTCGACAAGGTTTCCTCGGACTGTCCCGTGGTGGTGATTCCCGAGCCGGAGACGGACATGACCTCCTTCCACCGCTGTCTGGAGAGAGCCCTCGCACGGGGGCTCTCCGTCGTGGCGGACCCCGTGCTGGACCCCCTTCTCTTCGGGTTTTCCGAGTCCCTGGTGCGCTTCGCGGAGGTACGACGCCGTTATCCCGGCATGCCTCTCCTGATGGGGGTCGGAAACGTGACGGAACTGGTGGAGGCGGACAGCGTGGGGATCAACGCTCTCCTCGCGGGGGTCGCCGAGGAGCTGGAGGTGGACTATCTCCTGACGGTGGAAGAGATTTCCTGGACCGCGGGCAGCATCCGGGAACTCGATCTCGCCCGACGTCTCATGCACTACGCCGGAAGCAGGCGCATGCTCCCGAAGCACCTCGTGGGAAGTCTCGTGGTGGCCAAGGAGATCCCCTTCGAGGAGTACACGGAGGAGGAACTCCGGCGGATCGCCGCCAAGGTGCGGGACAAAAACTTCCGCATCTTCGTCGGAGAGGGGCGGATTCACGCGTTCAACGGCGAGCGCTTCGTCTCCGGAACGGAGGCGGGAGAGCTTTTTCCGGCTCTGGGCGAGGTGGACGCCGCCCACGCCTTCTATCTGGGCCGGGAGCTCGAGCGGGCCCAGACGGCGCTGCGTCTGGGGAAACACTATGTCCAGGAAGAGCCGCTTCGCTTCGGCTACCGGAATGACCGTCATGATCCTTGAGGTCCTGCTCTCCACGCTGGACCAGGACGGATCTCCCCGCATCGTTCCCGCGGGGGTCCGTTGGGGGGAGACGCACCTGGAACTCGTCTCCTACCGGACGAGCCGGACCTGCGACAATCTTCTCAAGGGGCGGGGCGCCGTGGCGAACCTCTGCGACGACGCGCTCCTCTTCGTTCGCTGCGCCCTTGACGAGGCGGCGAAGAAGGAACAGCCCTGCCGCCCCTCCGGCAGGGTTCCCGGGGCCATTCTCGAAAGGGCCTGCTCCTATCGGGAGCTGCGCCTCCTCGCCGCTCTCGGCGAGGGAGAACGGATTTGTTTTTCCTGCGAGGTTGTCGGAACGGGGACGATTCGGGAGTTTCTCGGGTTTAATCGTGCGGCGGGAGCGCTCCTGGAGCTGGCGGTGGCGGCCACGCGCAGGGCCCTGCTTCCCGAGGAGGCGTGGAAGCCCCTGTGGAACCAGGCATGTCGCTGCGTGGAGCGCACCGGAGGTCCTCGGGAGCTGGAGGCGCTCTCGGTCCTTCAGGATTGTTTCTTCGGGGAGGAGGAAAAGGTGTGAAGGTTCGCGTCGAAACGGGCTCAAGGCTCCACCTGGGGTTTCTGGATCTCGAAGGAGGGGTGGGGCGTCGCTATGGCAGCCTTGGCATCTCCCTGAACCGCCCCGGTGTGCTCCTTGAGGCGGAGGAGGCTGCCGCCTGGTTCTACCAGGGTCCAGAAGCCTTCCGCGAACGGGTGGAGGAGGCTGCCGGCGCGGTGTCGCTCCTCGCGGGGAGAACGGAGGGAGTTCCACCGATCCGGCTCTGTCTTCGCAAGGTCATTCCGCCCCACGTGGGGCTCGGCTCGGGAACGCAGGTCTCTCTCGCGGCAGGGACGGCCGTGGCGGAACTCTTGGGCGTTCGGACGGACCCTCGGCAGCTGGCCACTCTGCTCCGGCGGGGACGCCGCTCCGGGATCGGCGTGGAGGCCTTCGCCGGAGGAGGGTTTCTCCTCGACGGCGGGATCCGGGGGGACGGCGGCACGCCGCCGCTGCTCCTCCGGCGGTCTCTTCCGGCGTCGTGGCGTTTTCTCGTGGTGCTTCCCGAGACGGCGCCGGGCATCTCCGGAGCGGCGGAGGAACAGGCTCTGGCGACGCTTCCTCTCGTAGATCCTTCGGTGACGGGCGAACTCTGCCGTCTCGTTCTTCTGGGCCTGCTGCCCTCCCTGGTCGAGGAGGACGGCATCGCCTTCGGGCGGGCGCTGACGGAAATCCAGCGCCTTGTGGGTTCCTGTTTCCTCGCCGCCCAGGGAGGCGTCTACGCCTCCCCGCTTTCAGAGCACCTGGTGACCCTTCTCCTGGAGATGGGAGCCCTGGGAGCGGGGCAGAGTTCCTGGGGGCCTGCGGTGTTCGGTTTCTTCGACGACCCTCTGACGGCGGAACAGGTGCGAAAGCGCCTCCTCGGGTCCAGGGAATTCGCGGGAGGGACGATTTTTGCGGCGGGGGGTGCGCGGGAGGGTGCGCGTATCCATTGCCGGAAGGATGCGGAAGGGGAGAAAGTGTCGTGCGGTTTGCCGGAGTAGAGATCGAGGATACCTACGCGGAGGCCTTCAAGATGTGGGGAACCCGGCTACTCGTCACCGGAAGTTCTCCCGAGTGGGCGAAGACCGCTGCCGAGGCCGCGGCGGGTTTCGCCCACTCGGTGATCGGCTGTGGCTGCGAGGCCGGGGTGGAACGGTTTCTTCCGCCCGAAGAGACGCCCGACGGCAGGCCTGGCGCGACGGTGCTCCTCTTCGCCTCGTCCCGGAAGGACCTGGAGAAGCAGTTGCTCCTTCGGGTGGGACAGGCGGTCATGACCTGCCCCACCAGTGCCTGCTACAATGCTCTCGCCGGAGAGGAGGAACTTTCCGTGGGAGGCAAGCTCCGCTACTTCGGCGACGGCTGGCAGGGAAGCAAGGTTTTGGAGGGGTCCCGTTTCTGGCGGATTCCCGTCATGGACGGAGAGTTTCTCGTGGAGGACCGCTTCGGCATCCGGCGGGGCATCGGAGGCGGCAATTTCCTCATCCTCGGCGCGGACGCCCGGGCGGCCCTCGAGGCCGCCGAGGCCGCCGTCCGAGTCATGCGGCGCGTTCCCGGGATCATCCTCCCCTTTCCCGGGGGGATCGTCCGGAGCGGTAGCAAGGTGGGGTCCCGCTACAGGTTCCTCTCCGCCTCCACGAACACCGCCTACTGTCCTTCCCTGCGCCCCCTCGTGGAATCGGCGTTGCCCGAGGGAGTGAACTGCGTCTACGAGATCGTCGCGGACGGCCTGGAGGAAGAACCTCTTCGGCAGGCCCTCCGGGACGGTGTGAAGGCCGCCTGCCGCGAAGGGGTCTGCCGCATTTCCGCAGGGAACTACGGAGGGAAGCTCGGGCAGTACGTCTTCGCTCTTCGAGATCTCCTGGGAGGTGATGCACCGTGAAGGTGCTGCGGCCCCGATGTGCCCTCGACTGCCCTGTGGAGGCGGAAGGTCTCGTTCCGGAGCGGCTCGCGGAGATGACGACGGAAGCACTCCTCCGGCTGCCTCTGGCGTACGGACGGTTTTCCGTTCCTCTCGGAGAGCTTTTCGACGTGGAGGCGGACGGCGCGGCGGATGCCGCGGTGGTGCTGGAGGGGGATTTTTCCCGGGTCAAGCGCATCGGGGAGAACATGGCCGGGGGCTCTCTTGAAATCCGTGGAAACGCTGGCATGCACCTTGGAGCGGGCATGTCCGGCGGGACGATCCGCGTTCTCGGCAACGTCGATGCCTGGGCAGGTGCTATGATGTCCGGAGGGCGCATCGAGATCACCGGCAGTGCCGGTCCCTCCCTCGCGGGGGCCTACCCCGGGGAGACTCGGGGGATGCGGGGCGGCATGGTCCTTGTCCGGGGGGATACGGGACTCCGGGCAGGCGAACGACTCCGCCGCGGCCTTATCGTTGTGGGAGGTTGCACCGGCGATTTTCCGGGGCTCGGCATGCTCGCAGGGACGCTTGTGGCCTTCGGTACGCTGGGCATCCGCGCCGGGGCTGGCTCGAAACGAGGCACCCTCGTGGCGCTGGGCGGTGCCCGAGGAGAGATGCTTCCCACCTACCGGGAGGCCTGTGCCTATCGGCCCGTCTTTCTGGACCGCCTTCTGCGTTTTCTGGAGCGGGAGGGGTTTCCCGTCACTGCGGAGCACCGGAGCGGTCGATTTCGGCGCTGGGTGGGCGACGCGAACGAGTTGGGAAAGGGGGAGATTCTTGTCCATGAAAAAGACCTGCAATGAACGGAGCGTCGAAGTGGTCCGTCAGCTCGTGGAGGAAGCGGATGTCCTCGGCGTGGCGGTGCACCGCCTCGGAAACGGAACTCTGTGGATCGACTGCGGCATCGAGGTGGAAGGATCCCTGGAGGCGGGAAGACTCTACGCGCTCGCCTGCCTCGGAGGCATGGCGGACCTTCGGTTCGACACGTTCGATCTGGACGGGATCACCTGGCCCTCCCTCTCCGTCTCCGTGTCGCGTCCTCTGCTGGCCTGCCTGGGATGCCAGTACGCGGGGTGGAACATCGAGGTGAAGGGGACGTCGGGGACGTATCGGGCCATGGGATCGGGTCCGGGCAGAATGCGCGGTTCAAGGGAGCCGCTGCTGGACCGGTTCGGCCTGCGAGAGCGGACGGACGATGCGGTCCTCGCTCTGGAGACCCGAACGCCCCCCGACGAGGAGACGGCCACGGCCATCGCCTTTTCCTGCGCGGTCTCGCCGGGAAAGCTTGTGCTCCTCACGGCGCCCACGGCGAGCCTTGTGGGCTCGGTGCAGATCGCTTCCCGGGTGGTGGAGACGGGAATCCACAAGATGATCGAGGTGGACTTTCCCGTGGAGACGCTTTTCGCCGCAACGGGAACCTGTCCCATTCCGCCCCTCTGCGCGGACGATACCGAGGCCATGGGACGCACCAACGACGCGGTCCTCTACGGCGGCTCCGCCTGGTATGCCCTGCGCTCCGGAGAGGATCTGTCCGTTCCGGCGGAACGGCTTGCCTCGTCGAGTTCCCCCGACTTCGGTCTTCCCTTCCGGAAGATCGTCGAGCGCTACGAGGGGGATTTCTACAAGATGGATCCCCTGCTCTTCAGCCCCGCGGAGGTGGCGGTGAACGACCTGGCGACGGGAAGGACCTATTGCGCGGGACAGATTCGTGCGGATCTGCTCCGGAAGGAGTGGCTCGGGTCGTGAGAGCGGCCCTCGTGGGCAACCCCGAGGGATGGCACGCAACCCAACTCGCGGCGGCGCTGGAGCGCCGGGGTGTCACGGTGAGCCGCTTTCCTGCCACGCGGCTCTCCGGCTCCATCGGCGCCTCTCCGGGTGCGTCCTCTCTCGGGGCATCCCTCGCTGACCAGGATCTCGTCCTGGTCCGGGCGATTCCTTCGGGCTCCCTGGAACAGGTGATCTTCAGGCTCGACATGTTGCACCTCCTCCGGCGCAGAGGCGTCCGGGTGGTCAACTCCCCGGAGGCGCTGGAGCGCTCGGTGGACAAGTTCACCACCAGCGCTCTGCTGGAGGAGGCGGGGATTCCCACACCCCGCACGGAGGTGACGGAGAATCTCGACGAGGCCCTGGCGTGCTTTCGAAGGCTCGGCGGGGACGTGGTGGTGAAGCCTCTTTTCGGCTCCGAGGGGAAGGGGATCGTCCGCCTCCGTGATTCCGAGACGGCATGGATGACCTTCCGCGCCCTGGATCTGGGGCGTTCCGTGTTCTATCTTCAGCAGTTCGTCCCCCACGGCAACGAGGACTTCCGCCTCTTCGTCGTGGGCGAAGAAGTGGCGGGCGCCATGGTCCGCCGCGGGGAGGACTGGCGCAGCAATCTCGCCCGGGGTGGCAGGGGGGAGCGCTTCGCTCCCGACGAGCATCTCCGGTCCCTGGCGATTCGGGCCGCCCGCGCCGTGGGTGCCTTCTACGCCGGAGTGGACATCCTTCCCGGTCCCGACGGTCCCCTGGTGGGAGAGGTGAACGGCATTCCGGGGTGGAAGGGGCTTGAGGCAGCCCTGGGGGTGTGCATGGCGGAGTTGTTGGTGGAGCGTCTTCTCGGCGCTTCCCTCCCCGGGGATGTGTCATGAAGGGCGGACGGACCCGGATGGAGGTAGTTCGCCACGTGGAGTTCGCCTGTCTTCTGGAGGTGGGGGCGCCCAAACCGGGCAACGTGAACCGTTTCGCCGACTTCAGCGACGCCACCCTGGAGGATTTTCTCGTGAGCGCCGTCGCCGTGGGTGAAACCTTCCGGCGGATCCGGCGCTGGTCCGTGGGAACGCTGGTGCTTCGGGGCGTCACCGCGACCCGGCGTCTTACGGGGACCAACACGAACCTGGGCATGCTCCTTCTGCTGGCTCCTCTCGCCATGGGGGCTCTCGCCTCTCCCCGAGGAAAGCTGCGACAGGGCGTTCAAGAGGTGCTGCGCGGAACGGACGCGGAGGATGCCCGGCAGGTCTACGAGGCCATCCGGCGAGCCTCGCCGGGAGGACTCGGCAACGCTTCCGCCCACGACGTGACGGATAAGACAGCAGACCCTCCCTCGTTGTCGAAGGCCATGGAAGCCGCCGCGGAAAGGGATTCCGTGGCCCGTGAGCACGTTCGGGATTTTGAGTACACCTTCGGTCTCGTCCTGCCCGCGCTGCGCGGACACCTCGCCGCCGGAGCGGACCTGAGCGACGCGGTGGTGCGCACCTTTCTGCAGGTGCTCGCGGCCGTTCCCGACACGCTCATCGCCCGAAAGGCCGGAGACGAGGAGGCACGGCGCATCTCCCGCCTGGCGGCGGAGCTTTTCGCCGCCGCGCCTTCCGCCGCTGTCTCTCCGCTGGAGCGACCGTTCCTCCGGGAGTTCGATGCCCTTCTCCGCTCCGGAGGAAACCGGACCAATCCCGGGACCACTGCGGACCTGATCGCGGCGGGACTCTTTTGCCTTCTCTCGGAGAATCCCGGCGGGCGGGACGAAACGGTGCTGCGCTTTCGCAGGAGCGCCACCGGAGAGGAGTTCCTGCAGGTGCAATAAAAAAGCGCCCCCGCGGGGGCGCGCACACTGAAAAACGGACAGATCGCCCCGGTGCTTCGGAAGCCATCGGGGTGGTTCATAAGACGCACGCGAAGTCGCCTCACGCGCCGGTGATGATCTGCAGGATCACCTCGTCCGTGTCCTTCATGCCGGTGGTGCTGATGCGTCCGAGATGGCGGATGCTCTCCTCCGCGCTGGAGACGACGATGCCGTTCTTGCCGCTCATGGCCACGCCCTTTTCGGCGAGGAGCGCCGCGAGAAGGGCCTCTCCCGCGGAGGTGGCGATCTTCAGCGCGCAGTCGTGCTTGGCCCCGTCGCAGAGCAGCCCCGCGAGGTTGCCGAGCATCATGTTGATCGCCGCTGCGATGGCGTCGTCGTCGCCGCCGAGCATCCAGGTCATTCCCGCGGCGGCTCCCGTTCCGGCGGCCACGGCGCAGCCGCAGACCGGCGAGAGCCGTCCCGTGAAGTTCTTGATGTAGAGCGTCACCAGGTGACTGAAGGCCAGCCCCCTCACGAGAACCTCTTCGCCCAACCCCCGGGCGTCCGCAAGGACCTTCAGCGGAACGACGGCGGTGATGCCGTGGTTGCCGCTTCCCGCGCTGCTCATCACCGGAAGGGGAACGCCTCCCATGCGGGCGTCCGTGGCGGCGGCGGCGACCATGCGGACCTTGCAGAGCAGGCTGTCCTCGATGACCCCCTCCTGCAGCAGCTCCCGGAAGGACCTCCCGATACCGAGTCCGGCCCCGAGACGGAGCCCCTCCTCGGCCATGGCCATGTTCATGGTCACGCCCTCCAGCAGAAATCGCAGCTCCTCCGGAGGAATCTCCCCGATCTCCCGGCGGAGCTCCGCCAGGGAGAGGCACGTCACGTCGAAGTCGTCTCCGGAATTGCCGGAAGCGCCGCTTTCCGCGCACCGAGCCGACGCGAAGACGATCTCGCCGTTGTGCGTGATGCGAACCACCTCGTCGTGTCTGTTCGCGATGA
The DNA here is from genome assembly GCF_000526375.1 of Aminiphilus circumscriptus DSM 16581. NCBI lineage: Bacteria > Thermotogati > Synergistota > Synergistia > Synergistales > Aminiphilaceae > Aminiphilus > Aminiphilus circumscriptus. The sequence goes on from NZ_JAFY01000002.1 coordinate 497,441, forward strand.
CCGCCTCGGCCGCGTCCGTGGCCGTCTCGACCGTGGCTGACACGTACACGCCGGTCTTGTCCCGGTCGAAGCGGACCTCCACGAAGGGAAGCAGCTCCTCCGCCCGTTCGTAGTCCTCTTTCGAGCAGTTCTTCAGCACCTCCAGGCCGAGGTCCGGATTTCCTCCCGCGAAGGCGAGGGCCGCCGCGTAGGCGTTGCCCGTCTTGTCCGTTCCGGGGATGGTGACGCTGAAACCGTTCTTGTAGATGTTCGGGCTCACGACGACGAGAATCCGCTCCGGTTTCCCCCGGACGAATTTTCGTGCGTTCGCCGTCGCCAGAGCGACGGCGATGGGTTCCGTACAGCCCACGGCGGGTTTCACCTGTCTTCGCAGTGTCTGGAGCAGTTTCTCCCTGTACATGATGGGTGCTCTCTCCTTTGGGGACCGCCGAGAGGGAGACGAGGATCTCTCCTTTTCGATGCGGACGCGGGGAAGATCGTTTTCCGAAAAGACAGAAAAGCAGTGCTGCTTTCGGAATCCAGAAGCAACAGTACCACATCTCGAAAGTCCTCTTCAAGGGAAATGATATTTCCGCGGGGGCGCCTCTGTGGCGCAAAACCCACGAGGCGCGGACGGAGCCCAGCCCCTACCTCAACATGAACCTGTTGCTCGAACACAAAAAGGCACTCCTGGAAACGTGTGGCTCACCGCCGCAGGTGGCAGCCAGACACCATGAAAACCTTTTTTCGCAGGAGTGATCACACAGCTCGTCCTCGTCGCCGGGCGGTTTCTTCGGGGTGTGGGGGAATGTTCCTACAGAAGGCGCGAAAGGGTACCGGAAACTCCTCCGGGAAAGAGGGGTGTCCGGTACCCGTCGCCTGCGCAGTCGGGTGAAAACGAGCGCGTTCAGGCTCTTTCCGAGGCGGTGAAGGCCGGAATGGCTCTCTCCACCACCGTCGTCGCCGTTTCGAGATCGTCCAGGTTGAGCCGTTCCTGGTCCGTGTGGTCCAGTTTGCTGTCTCCGGGGCCGTAGGCCACGAGGGGGCATCCCCAGGCGGCGGCGAGATTGAAATCCGCCGTGCCCCCTTTGGCGAGCAGACGCGGAGCGGTGCCAAGCACGGAGCGCACCGCTGTGCGAAAGGCGAGCACGGCGGGGTCGTTCTTCGGGCGTTCCGCCGCGGCTACGGAGTCCAGGACCTCCAGCTCCACCTGCTGAAGCGTCGCGAGAATCTCCAGGTTCCGGGTCCATTCCTCCGGGTCCGCTCCGAGAGGAAGGCGCAGGTCCAGCTCCACCAGCGCATGCCGCGCCCCCTCCTCCCGTCCTTCCATGAAGGCCACCGAGCCGGAGGTGCGGGCCGCGAGAGGGGCCGTTTTGTCGTCCCGGAGTTCCACTTCGTCCAGAACGGCGGCGGCGGCCCGGAGGCAGGCCGTCAGAGGGCCGGAGGAACCGCTTCGGTGCGCACCTCCGTCCCGGGCGGAAAGGCGCAGGAGGAGCCGTCCCCGGTAGGCGAGGGTGACTCCGTCCGTTCCCGAGGGCTCGCCGATAACACAGCCGCACGGGGTGTGTCGGGAGAGGCGATGGCGCATGCCCAGGGAATCTCGCTCCTCTCCCACGACGCCCACGAAGGTGAGGCGCCATTTCTCGGGGAGGCGTGCACGCCCACCCCCCACGGCGAGAGCGCAGAGCGGTCCCTTTGCGTCCACGGTGCCGCGCCCCCAGAGAATCCGATCGTCCCGGCGCAGTGGAGGTCCCCCGGGGACGGTGTCCACGTGTCCTACCAGCAGGAGTTCCCGTTCGCCCCGCCCTCTCGTGGCCACCACGTTGCCCACCTCGTCCAGAAAGGCCTCTTCCCATCCGAGGGAGGGAAGGGTGTCCCGGAGATGGCGGCAGGCTCGCTCTTCCTGGCCGGAGACGCTCGGAATCGCCGCAAGGTCTTCAAGGAGCCGTTCCGCCGCGGACATGTCACGCCGCCGAGAGAAGGTCCGCGAGAGCGGCCACGGCGCGTCGGACGCTTTCCTCCGAGGCGGAAAGAGGCGGGAGAAAGCGCACCGCCTTGGGTCCTGAGGAAAGGGCGAGAACGCCCCGTTCCTGCAGAGCCGTCACGATGGGAGCTGCGGGCTCGTCGAGAGACACCCCCACCAGAAGCCCCAGGCCGAGCACGCCGGTGATCCGGGGCGAGGAAATCGCCCCGAGGGCGTCACGAAAGATCTTCCCGAGGGCATCCGCCCGCTCGAGCAGGCCTTCCTGGAGCAGGCCGAAGGCGGCGTGTCCCACCGCGCAGACCAGCGGGTTGCCTCCGTAGGTGGAGCCGTGCCCTCCCGGGGGGAAAGAGCCGAGCCGCCGGCGCCACAGAAGAGCCCCTGCGGGAAGTCCCCCCGCGAGCCCCTTGGCGAGGCAGACCAGATCGGGGTCGAGCCCTGTCCTGGAAGAGGCGAGGAGCGCACCGCAGCGCCCCCATCCGGTCTGGATCTCGTCGGCAACGAGGAGCGCGCCCCACCGGCGGCATGCCTCGGTGAGAGCCTTGCCCACCCCGGCGGAAAGGGTGGCCATGCCTCCCTCGCCCTGGACGGGCTCCACGAAGACCGCCGCCACGTGCTCGTCCACGGCGTCCGGAAGTTGTTCCGGCTCCAGATGCTCCACGGAAAGGAGCCACTCCTTCCAGGGAGCGCGGTACCGTGGATTGAAGGTCAGCCCCAACGCGCCCAGGGTGCGGCCGTGAAAGGCCCGGCGGAGAGCGAGAATGCGCCTCCGCCCGGGATGGACCACCCGGAGGAGCTTCAGCGCCGCCTCCACCGCCTCGGTGCCGCTGTTGCAGAGAAAGGCCCGGCTCTCGGGGAGCACCGACTCCAGATCTGCGAGGAAACGCTCCCGAAAGGGAGAGGAGAGCCCTGCGCCGATGGTCCAGGGAGATGCCGCGGCCTCCTCCAGCGCGAGGCGAAGGCGGGGATGAGCGTGCCCGAAGAGGGCCGCGCCATGCCCGGCGAGAAAATCCACGTACTCCCGTCCCGTCGCGTCCGTCACCCGGTCTCCCGAGCCGGACAAAACGGTCAGCCCGCGAGAACCGTAGAGGAGGGACTGTTCCATAGATGCGTTCCCCTTCCTGAGAGGGCCGCTTCCAGAGGACGCCGCACGCGACTGTCCCCGAGGATGACCCTCGGTACGCCCGCTTCGAGGGCTTCCCGGCAGGCCCGAAGCTTGCGTTTCATGTTTCCCTGGGCCGCCTTCTCCAGGGAGTCCCATGTCTCGGGACTTCCCGAGGGAATGAGCGTCGTGGCGTCTCTCGGGTCCGCCAGAAGCCCAGGAACGTTGGAGAGGATGAGCAGCACCTCCGCGCCCAGGGCGCCCGCGAAGACTGCGGCGAGACGATCTCCGTCCACGTTGAGGTTTTTTCCGCTCTCTCGGTCCCGGGCGAGCGGTGGAAGGACGGGAAGCATTCCCTTCCGCCACGCCTCCTCGAGAAGCGTCGTCTCCACCCGTGTCACGGTGCCGCTCCAGTTTCCCCGGAGCAGCCGCACCCGACCGTCCTCCACGGAGCGGAGGATGTCCTTTCGCTCCGCCTCCGCCGTGTTCGCCAGGTCGGGAAAGAGCGCGACGCCCCGGACTCCCTCGGCGCGGAGGGCCCAGAGAAGATCTCGGGACACTCGGGACGCGGCGGTCTCGAAGAGCTCTCGCTCCACCTCGCCGACAAAGCGGCTCCGATATCCCGAGGGACTCATCACATGCCGCAGCGGAACGCCCCGTTCCTCGCAGAGGGTGTTCATGGCGCCCCCCGCGCCGTGAACGAGGAGCCACTGCTCTCCTTGGCGCGTTCGCTCCGCCAGCTCCCGAACCAGCCCCTTGCACTCGTTGCCGCATGCGCCGCCGAGTTTGACCACGCCTTTCATGATGCATATCGCCCCTTTCGTTCGTTTTTTTCGTTGCAGCCGCTTCGCGCGGCTGTTGTTCCGCTAGGCCGGGAAGACCGGCATCATGTCCAGACCGAGGGTTTCGTCGAAGCCCGCCATGAGGTTCGCGGACTGCAGTGCGCTTCCCGCGGCGCCCTTGATCAGATTGTCCAGGGCACACCCCGCGAGAAGCCGCCTGCCTCCGGGATGTCGTTCAAAGCCAACTAGCACCTGGTTGCTTCCGAGGACGTAGCGCGGATCGGGAAGGCGCAGATGGGTCGGCTTCGCGGCGGTGCACCGCACGAAGGGCTCGTTTCTGTAGGTGTTCCGGTAGAGGCTCCAGATCTCCCCCTCGCTCAATGGAGTGGAAAGGCGAACCGAGGCGAGGAGTTGCACGCCCCGGACGAGTTCCACCGCCGTGAGGGAGAGGGAAAGGCACTCCTCGGAAAGCGCCAGTTCCTGGGCGACCTCCGCCAGATGCCGATGGAAGAAGGGTGTGACCACCCGTAGGCTGCGGCTCCGCATGGGATGATGACTCCCCGGAGAGGGCTCGGCTCCGCCCTCGGAGGAGCCCACCCGCAGGTCGAGATGGGCCTCCTCCACCACTCCTGCCCGGGCAAGGGGAAGGAGTCCGAGAATGGCGCAGGTGGCGTTGCACCCTACTCCGGAGACGCACCGGGCCTGCCGCAGCTCCTCCCGGTGCAGTTCGGGAAGGCCGTAGACGCGTTCCGAGAGCAGCTCCGGCGCCTCGTGGGGATGACCGTACCACCGGGCGTAGCGTTCGGGGTCGGCGAGGCGGAGGTCCGCCGAGAGATCCACCACGCGGACCCCGCGGGAAAGATAGTTCTGCACCACTGGAAGAGACGCGCCGTGGGGAAGGGCCAGAAACGCCAGATCCGGCGTATTGTCCTCGGTCTCTTCCGGACCGGAGAAACGAAGCTCGTCGTAGGCGCCCCGGAGGTGGGAATGGACGCTCGTCACGGGATGCCCCGCATGGCTTCGGGAGATAACCCGGCTCACTCGAAATCCGGGATGGCGCGCAAGAAGGCGCAGCAGCTCGCCTCCGGTCATGCCCGCGCCGCCCCAGACGGCCACGGTCAGTACATTCCGCATAGTTCGACCTCCTCTTCGGGGGTAGGGAAAAAGAAAAGACCCGCGCTCCTTCGAGTCGCGGGTCGTCGGGAAACTCCTTCCGGTATGGAAGAGAACCAAAGCTCCGGTTCCTCCTCCGCCTCCGCCCACGACCCGTCTGCGGCGCTTCGCTTGGAAGCCCGCTTACAACGCTTGTTCCGTCTCGTTTTTGTTCGTGTCCGGGAAATGTTCTCCATCACGGAAGATCCTTTTCCGGGCTGCTAGGCCGCCGCCGCAAGACTCCAGGCGTGGCGCACCACTGCGCCGGGAATGTCCACGCCGGTGGGTTCGATGGAATTGCGGAATTCCGCGCTGTCGTTCACCTCGTTCACGAGCCATCCCCGGGCGGAGGCGAAAAGATCCACCGCGAGAAAATCGCCTCCGAGAGCTTCCTGGACCTGCCGCAGCAGGGTTTCGAGTGTCGTGTCGAGAGGGTGGTTTTCCGCCCGTCCTCCCCGGGCGGTGTTGGTGATCCAGTGGTCGCTCCGTCGCCGGATGGCGCAAAGCGGCTCTCCGCCCACCACGAAGGCCCGCAGGTCGTATCCCTCCGCTTTGTCCACGTATTCCTGAAGGTAGAACAAGCCGTGTCGCCCTCCGAGATGTTCCTTGTGCTCCACCAGAGCCTCCGCGGCGTCCCGGTCGTTCACCTTCGCCAGAAGGCGTCCCCAGCTTCCCGAGACGGGTTTCATCACCAGGGGATAGCCCAGTTCGTCCGCGGCGGCGAGGGCGCCCTCCACGGAAAAGGCCACGCGGTACGCGGGCTGTGGCACTCCGGCCCGCTCCAGGGCGAGGGTCGTGGCGAGCTTGTCTCCGCAGAGCCGCATCACCGCCGAGGGGTTCATCACCCGTGCGCCCCGGGTCTCCAGGAAGGCCGCGAGGGATTCATTGTGTCCGTGGGCGATGCACCGGGCCAACACGACATCACCAGAAAGAGTCCGCGAGGGATCTCCCCAGGCGTCGTCCGTCACGTCCTCCAAAAGAACGGGAATGTCCAGGCGCCGGGCCGCCTCGGCGAGGAGCTTCTCCTCCGTGCGGAGGCGGGAATGAAAGATCCGCAAGGGGCGTGCCTGTCCCATCCTACTCGCCCCAGTCTTCCTGAACCTGGGGGGCTTCCTCCACCGCCACCGGGTCCAGGGACACCACCTCAAGCTCGGTGCCGCAGTCCCCGCAGAGGAGGATTTCCCCCACCAGAACATTTTCGGGAAGCGCCACGCTTCCCTCGCAGACCACACAGACCGCCCGTCGTTCCGATTCCGCCATCGTGCTCTCTCCTTTCTTTTTGTCGCCACTCTCCACCGCGCGCCCTCCGGTTCGGTTCTTCGTCCGTCGCCCGGCAAAGCGGTTTGCACCGGTTCCGTGCATACAAAAAGGCCCGTCCCCTCTCAGGGACGGGCCTTGAACCCGCGGTACCACCCTGCTTGAGCGCACACCTGTGCGCTCCCGCTCCCGGCCTGTCACGGCGGCCGAACTCCGGGACGCGTACTCCAGGAAAACCCCTTTCCGCTCCAGCTCCGCGAGCTTTCGGCATTTCCGGAACCTTCCCGAAGGCGCCTCGCAGCCGGTGAGCGCCTCTCTCTGGCGGGATTTTTCCGTGCCTCTCGCTTCATCGCCATTGCCTTTCCGCTCGGTTCCGATCCCCTCTTCACAAAAAAAGCGCTTTCGTGATCGCGAGTTTCCTCCGGAGGGATCCTGCGGAAATTCTGTTTGCGAAGAATCTTACACGACGATCCAAAAATGTCAAGAGGAACGAAGCAGACTTGGAACGAGGCAGGGAGAATGTCATCCCTAAGGAACCTCTGAAAAATGCCACGCCGATCTCGGAAAAACGTGATGCGATTCGAGAGAGGAGCAATTCCTGCCTGATCAGAGCGTCCCTAAAACGGGACAGGGACAATGTCGTCTGTTCTTCTCTGCGGACGATGAGGAGCCAGTGTTTCCTGAGCCTGACGGAAGCGACCAAAGCGGCGGTGAGTTGTGTGCGTCACGTGGTGTAGAAAGGTTTTCATGGTGTTCGGCGGCGAGTCGGCAATGTTCCGGCACGAAAGAACCCGAGAAAGGGCTCAGTCACTTTTCCCCAGGCTGCGGGAGAGCGTCTCCGCAGCGGTTTTCAACCCCTCCGCAAGTTCGGGAAAACGCTCTTCGGAAAAACGGAAGGTGGGGCCTGAAATGGCCAGGCAGGCCACCATGGCACCGCTTCCGTCGAAGATGGGCGCCGCCGCGGAGAAGACCCCCTCTTCTCGTTCGGCGACGCTGACGGCATAGCCGTTCGCACGCACGTTTTCCAGGCGTGATCGTATGACGGCGGGGTCGGTGATGGTGTTCGCCGTGAGGGGTTTCGCCTCGGCGATGATCTGTTCCGCTTCGTCCGGATCGGAGAACGCCAAAAAACACCGTCCGGACGCCCCTGCCCACAGGGGAAATCTCGAGCCGAGCTGGGCGGAGCGTTTCAGCGTGTGGAGGCTTTCCACCTGTTCGTAGCAGACGCGGTATTTCCCCTGCTTGATGTAGAGGTTCACCGTTTCTCCGAAGAGATTCCGGAGCGCCACCATGACGGGAAGCGCATATTTGCGCAGGTTCAGGGACTCCTTTGCGAGTGCTCCGAGATAGATCAGGCGTGTTCCGAGACGGAAAGTCTTTGTCTCCGGATCGCGGTCGAGGAAGTGCTCCTCCACCAGGGATCCCAGAATCCGGGACGTTGTGGAAAGAGGGAGGTCCAGCTTTCTGGAGAGCTCCGTCATGCTCCATTCCGGAGCTTTTCTGGAGAAGCACAGCAATACCGCGAGAGCTTTCTTGATCGAGGTGTTTCCGGCCTCGATCTCCCGTTCTTCGTGAGGCATGGTTCGTTCCTCCTCGTCAAAGAATCTTTCGCCTCCCCGGAGTGCAGGAGTCGTGTTTCTCCAGGGCTGTCGAAAGCACTGGATACCTCGAGTGTTCAAAAAATCTTGACAAGGAACTTCGAAAAGCTATACTTACGCCAAGCTTCCATATTTTAGCATATAACTTCCATATTGTGGAATTTTGTTGGACCGGAAACAGCGTTTCGCACGAGAGGGCTTTTTTCGGAAAACGATGCAGAAGGGAGGGGGAAAGGAAGGACCACGCGGAGGAGTTGAGGCATGGGTGGCCGGCGCCGCAGTCTGACGCGACAAGGGAGACGGAAAGGTTCTTCTGTCCGCGAGCGCTATGGGGATGTTGTGAGACGTTCTGGGTTGTTTGATGTTTTTCGAGAGGGTATGGGAGGTGTTCTTCGTGAAGAAATGTGCGATTCTTCTCAGTCTGATGATGCTCCTCGTTCTCTCCGCCTGTGCCGGTGCGGAGGAATTCGTCCGGATCGGCACGAGCAGTGTGGGAGGCGGCTTCTATCAGATAGGCAACGTCATCGCCCAGCTTGGCGCGAAAGTCATGCCCGAGGTGAATTTCACCGCCGTCACGGGAGGCTCCATCAAAAACTGCATCAACCTGGACAAGAAAGAGGTCGAGCTCGGCATCGTCCAATCGGGAACACTGCTCGAGGCCGTTCAGGGCGTCGGCTCCTTCGAGGGGAAGCCGATCACGTCGCTCCGGTACATTACGGCCATCTATCCCATGCCCTGCCATATTTTGGTGAACCTCGACGCGGGAATCACCTCCGTAGCGGACATGAGGGGGAAACGCATCGACTTCGGTCCCGTAGGGGGCGGTATCGAGGTGAACACGGCCCAGATTCTCGACATTTTCGGCATCACGCCCAAGGACGTGAAGGTGGAGCGTTTCGGCAGATCCGAAGTTGCGGAGGCCATGAAGACGGGCACGTCGGACGCGCACATCTGGGCCACGAACGCGCCGAATGCGGAGGTGACGGACATGATCACCTCCGGCAAGGTGGGGCTCATCGGCATCGAGCCGGAGAAAATCAACGAGATCGTGCAGAAATATCCGTCCTTCGCCGCGGACATGATCCCCGCGAAGAGCTATGCGGGACAGGACGGGGACCTCTTCACCGTTGCCGCCGTGGGTGCTCTCGTGGCAGGCGCGGACATGAGCGACGAACTGGCCTACAAAATCACGAAAATGCTCTATGAAAACGAGGCGTTCCTGAAGGAGCGGCACAAGTATTTCGCGAACTTCTCTCTTCAGAAGGCCCTCGACGGGCGATGCATTCCCATCCATCCCGGCGCGGAGAAATTCTACCGCGAGAAGGGGCTTCTGAAGTAGCGACGACGGCTTGGGAGGGATACATGTCGCTGCCGACGCGGGGCGGGGCGGAACTCCTTTTCCGTCTCTCCGGTTTCACCCGCTCCGTCCGTTTCTGTAGGATGTCATGGAGGAATGAACGATGATCGGAACGCCAAACGACGGTTCCGCGCAAATGGTCTCTTCGGAAAAAAAAACCGGGGCGGAGGAAGCGCTCCTTCGCCGGGCCCGTGAAGTACGTGGTCACTGCGCTCACGGTGCTTCTCGCCGTCTTCCATCTCTACACGGCGTTCTTCGGGCTCTTTCCTTCGATGCAGCAACGGAGCTTCCACATCGCCTTCGTGCTGGCGCTGATTTTTCTCCTGTATCCGGCGACCTCCCGTTCTCCCATGGAGCGGCCTTCGCCGCTCGACTGGATCTGTGCCGGCCTCGGGGCGTTCTGTTCTCTCTACGTGTTCTTCAACTACGACGCCATCGCCTCCAGGGCGGGCATGTATCTGGACTACGAGATCTATCTGGGGATCGTGTTCACGGCGCTCGTCTTCGAGGCGGCCCGAAGAACCCTGGGTAATGTCATGCCCGTCTTCTGCAGTCTGTTCCTGCTCTTCGCCTATTTCGGAAGGTCTCTGCCGGGACCGCTCCGGCACTTCGGGCTCTCCATCCCCCGCATCGTGGAGGAACTCTACCTCACCACGGACGGACTTTTCGGCCTCGTGGCGGGCGTGTCGGCCACGTACATCTTTCTCTTCATCCTCTTCGGGGCCTTTCTGGACTCCACGAAGACGTCCACGTTCTTCAACGATTTCTCCATGGCTCTCACAGGGCACATGAAGGGCGGTCCCGCACGGATCGCCGTACTGGCCAGCGCACTCATGGGGACCATCAGCGGCAGCACCTCCGCGAACGTGGCCACCACGGGGGCCTTCACCATTCCCCTGATGAAACGGGTGGGTTTTCAACCTCACTACGCAGGAGCGGTCGAGGCCGCGGCCTCGACGGGAGGACAGATCATGCCTCCCGTCATGGGGGCGGCGGCGTTCATCATCGCCGATGCTCTGGGGGTTCCCTACATGAAGGTTCTCCTGGCGGCCATCGTGCCGGCACTGCTCTACTTCTGGGGTATCTGGTGTGCGCTGGGTATCGAGGCGGACAAGCTGGGAATCAGGGGCCTGGACCGTTCCCAGCTCCCACGGCTGCGGGACGTGCTTTTTCGGGACGGCTACAAGGCGATTCCTTTGGCGGTGATCATCTATTTTCTGCTCCGTGGCTACAATCCCCTTTACGCTGCCTGTTGGGGCATCGGTGCCGCCGTGGTCTTCAGCTATGTGCGAAAGGAGAGCCGTCTCGATCTGAAGGGGTTGGTGGCGACGCTCGAAGCGGGATCGAAAACGGCCCTTTCCGTTGCCATCGCCTGTACCATCGTGGGTGTGGTCATCGGCATGATGGGTGCCACGGGGGTGGCCCTCAAGATCGGCGACGTGGTACTCGCCGTGACGCAGGGACGGTTCTTCCCCACCCTGGTGGTCACCATGATTCTCGCGGTGATCTTCGGCATGGGCATGCCCACAACGGCGAGCTACGTCATGACCAGTGCGGTGGCCGCTCCGGCTCTCATCCTGCTTGGGTCGGAACCTCTGGACGTGCACATGTTCGTGTTCTATTTCGCCGCCCTTTCCTCCATCACGCCCCCGGTCTGCGTCGGAGCCTACACCGCGGCGGGCATTGCCGGATCGGATCCCAACAGAACGGCGTTCACGTCGGTGAAGCTGGCACTCACAGGATTTCTGATTCCCTTCATTTTCATGTACTCCCCGGAGATTTTGCTCACCAATGTTGCCTCTCCGTGGGTCACCGGGCTCGCGGTGTTGAGCGCCTTCGCGGGGGTGTACGTTCTTGCCGTCGCCACCGAGGGATACCTGTTCTCCCCTCTGCTTTTCGTGGAGCGCCTGTGTTGTTTTGCCGCGGCGTTGTTCCTTCTTATGCCCGGATCCGCCACCGACGTGGTTGGTGTGGCGCTTTTCGGAGGAATTTTCATGTTTCAGAAATGGCGTGCGCGAAAAGGGGGCGAAAGCGGACGAGCCTGACCCGGGCAATTCCGCAGGTCTTTTTTCGCAAGGTTTTTCGAGGGCCGTGCCACATTCGGGACGTGCTCCATTCTCTCTGACGGAGGAGATTTCTCATGAAGACATCGACGAAACTCAAGGCACTCATTCAGCAGCGGAAGGCCCTGGTTGTTCCCGGAGCACACGATGTGATCTCCGCAAAGCTCATCGAAAAGACCGGTTTCGAGGCGCTCCAGGTCAGCGGCTTCGGCCTGGCCGCCACGTATCTCGGCCTGCCCGACATGGCTTTCATCACGTTCAGCGAAGTTCAGGCGTTCACGTTCAACATCATCAAGGCCGTGAAGATTCCCGTCATGGCCGATGCCGACACCGGATACGGCAACAGCATCAACGCCATGTTCGTCACCGAGGGCTTCATTCGCATCGGCGCGGCGGGCATGAACATCGAGGACCAGTATTTTCCCAAGCGGTGCGGCCATATGGAGGGAAAGCAGATCATCCCCACGGAGGAGATGGTTCTCAAAATCAAGGCCTGCGCGAAAGTGCGGAACGAACTCGATCCGGATTTCGTCATCAACGCCCGTACCGATGCCATCGCCGTCTCCGGCATCGACGAAGCGATCCGTCGGGGAAATGCCTATGCGGATGCCGGAGCGGACATGATCTTCGTCGAGGCTCCCAGAACCCGGGAGGATATCGTCAAGGCCGTGAAGGAGATCAAGGCTCCCGTGAGCATCAATCTCTTCGACAATGTGGAGGGAGGCAAGACTCCCCTTATTCCCGTGGAGGAGCTGCGCGAGATGGGAGTCGCTCGGGTGAGCATTCCCGTGGGCACGACCTTCGCCGCCTTCCGCGGCGTGGAGCGCTACCTTGAGGCCATCAAGGGCGGAGCGCTCGCGCCGGGACGGACCGATCTCGTCTCCTCCTTCGCGGAGTTCAAGGAGGTTGCGGGATACACTACCTTCCGGACCCTCGAAAAGGAGTTCCTTCCCAAGTTCGTGGACTGAGCGCAGACCGTCGCCCAGAGCGAGGGCGACACGCATTCCCACCGGTGACGCAGACGGCAGGCGGAGAGGAAGTCCCTCTCCGCCTGCCGTTTCGCTGGCGCGCTGTTCCCTCGCTTTCCAGAGCTTCGAAATTCCAGGATCCCCCCCTTGCCGTCACAGGATCCATTTGCGGCGGATGTTCCGAAGGCTCGCCGCGAAGAGCCCGATGCAGAAGGCGCCGAGGATGGTGAAGTCCAGCGAATAGGACATGGTGTTGGTTCCCGAGACGGCACCATGGAGAAGATCCGCACCGTAAGTGAGGGGAAGTGCGTAGGACAGGGGGCGGAGAAAAAGGGGCAACCGCTCCAGGGGAACGAAGAGACCGCAGAGGAAGAGCATGGGAAAACGGAAAAAGTTGGAAAAAGTCTGGGCCTCGAAGACCTCTCGCACGGCAACGGCGATGAAGAGCCCGAAGAAGGTGGAGACCACGGCGAGAAGGAGTACTGTGGGAGCGAAGATGCCCCACGCGACGGGGGGGAGAGTGATGAAAAAGCCCGCGAGAAGCACGGGGACGAAGGCACCCGCCACGCCGAAGAGGACCGCCCCTGCTGTCTTGGCGAGCATGAGCAGCTCAAGGGAGATGGGCGCCAGAAGGAGCCGGTCGAAGGCGCGCTCTTTCTTTTCGAAGGTCACCGTCACGGCCAGCATGGAGGTGCTGCCGAAGAGAACGGACACGGCCACGACGCCGGGCAGGACGGAGGGGAGATCCTCCATGCCCCTGCCGGAGCGCAGGAAGAACATGCCCGTCCAGGCGAGAGGAAAGAGAATTCCCCAGCTGATGTTGGGCGGTTTCAGGTAATAGGCCCGCATGTCCTTGACGAGGATGTTCCAGAAGGCGATCCACTGCTTCATGACGTTCCCCCCTTCGCTCCCGATTTCTCCTTTTCCCGGTGCAGTGCATCCGCCTCGATGCCCGTGATCTCCACGAAGACATCCTCAAGGGAGGGGCGGAGCCGTACCGCTTCGAGCACCTGGGCGCCGTGTTCTTCCAGAAGGCGCACGAGGGGACCGATGGCAACGGGCTGGTCCGCCTCGACGAGAAGCATGTCCTCGGCGGGACAGGAAAAGGTCAGATCGGGAAAGACTGGTGGAAGGATGTCGACAACCTCTCCGGAAAGACCGCCGCAGCAAACCCGCAGGCGATGCCGCTTTTGGAGAGGCGTGAGGAGGTGCTCCACCGAGTCGATGCGGATGATGCGCCCTTTTACCAGAAAGGCGATGCGGTCGCAGAGGCGCTCCGCCTCCTCGATGTAGTGGGTTGTGAGAAAAAGGGTCGTTCCGTCGCGATGGAGATCCGCCAGAATGCGACGGATCTGCCGGGCGCTGGCTACGTCGATTCCCGTGGTGGGTTCGTCGAGAAAGAGGATTTCCGGTTTGTGGAGAAGCCCCGCAGCGATGGTGAGTTTGCGTTTCATTCCTTTGGAATAGCCTCCGAAGAGGCGATGCCCCGCCTCGGCGAGGCCGAAGATCTCCAGGAGCTCTCCGGCACGGTGTCGGCGCTCCGTCTTGCCCATGCCGTAGAGCGCACCGCAGAAGGCGAGGTTGTCGAATCCGGACAATTCCGGATAGAGATTGCTCTCGTCGGAGACGACGCCGAGAAGGTGCTGGGCGGCCTTGGGGTTTCGTGTACAGTCGAGTCCGCCCACTCGGATCGTTCCGGCGTCAGGGCGCGCAAGCCCCGTGAGAAGGTTGATGGTGGTCGTCTTTCCCGCTCCGTTGGGGCCGAGGAAGCCGAAAAATTCACCCCGGCGGACCGAGAAGGACACGTCCGCCAGGGCCTGTACGTCTCCGAATCGCTTGCGCAGCCCTGAGGCGACCAGAACGTCCGTCATCACGAAAGGGGCTTTTCGTCCTCGTTGCAGATACAGGGATGGGGCTTTTCGTCGCCGTGACACTCCCGTATCCGTTCGGGCGAACATTCTCCGGGTTTGCCCTTCAGATGCTCAGGTTTTCTGCAGCAGCATTCCTTCTCACACATGGTCATTCTCCTTTCCCGAGGGGGTTGCCCTCATCAAGTGCTTTTTGCGCCGTTGAGACGGCGATGCCGTAATGTCCCTCTTCCGGAGGAGCTGCGCCGAAAAGTTCGAGTGCCGTGCCCCGCCATGCCGCTAGCGTCTCCTCGTTGATGGCGTAATGGACGAAATAGCCGCGCTTGTCCGCCCGGACGAGCGCAGCGGCCCGAAGGATCCGCAGATGTTGGGACACCGCCGCGGGGGTGATGGACAAAGCTCGGGCGAGGGCGTTGACGCAGAGCGGACGCTGTCTGAGAAGGGCGATCATCCGCACCCTTGTCTCCACGGAAAGCACTTTGAAAAGAGCGGCCAATTCCTCCGGAGTCGTCATGGTGCCTCCTTTTTATTTAAGTATCAACGCAGATACTTTAAATCTCCTCTCTTCATCTGTCAAGGAGGGTGATGAGGTTCGCATTCGCGCTCTTCCCAATTGAAGGACGCACAGAAACCGTTTTTTTACGAACGAATCGAGAGAGTCAAGCAAAAAGGCCCCGAGGCCGGAAAGCCCGGACTCGGAGCCTGCGTTCATCTCCATGTGGACACGTAAAATTTCTTGAGCGCTTCGGAAGACCAAGGATAGATCGATAACACACAAGATCTCTCGCACAAGTGCGAGGAACGGATCAAAGGGACTTGATCGTCCCCCCTCATTTTTTGCATGTCATGCCTTCCGAGAGAAGAAGGAAGAAGGTGCGTCTCATCGTTGCCGGACGAACAACATACGGCTGCGGTCTGGCTCGGCTCGAATTCCGGCGTTCATCGCTTCAGCAGCCGCGACACGGCGTCCCGGATCTCCTGAACTTCCTTTCCAGATTCCACCGCCAACTCCTTGAGCGGACGGTCGAGGGAGGATTCTTGCGGCCAGTGTGCCTCGGCGAGGATGGCTGCGGGGTCGAGTCCGAAGGTGGACCCTACGTCGAGAAGGGTCATGGAACCCCGGACGCTGTCAGGGCTTGACGGAGGAGTGGAGGTACTTCCGGGTTGTCCCGTAGTTTGTCCCTGCGAGGTTTCCCTGGACTCCAGGGAGGTGAAATAGGCGACGAGAGCATTCTTGACGGCCTCGTCGTTCACGCCGTCGAGTTTTTTCATGGACACGTCCCTGGGAGTGTCGTCGGGAAGTTCCGCTAGGGCGAGAACCTGTTCCACCGGCAGTCCGACGGTTTTTGCCGCCTGCTCGAAGGTCATCCAGCCGAAGACGCCCTCCACGGAACGGACCCCCGTGAGCGTACCCTCCGGCGGCGCGTAGAAGGTCGCCCAGTGTCCCGTCACTTTTGCGGTGCCGTAGGCACCAAAGAAAAAGAAAAGCCCCACGAGTCCCACCGTCAGGGTGGAAAAACGGCAGGGCGGTTTTTCCGGCTTTCCGGGAGCGGCGAATTCCAGCGTGCGCGGAACAGGACAGGCGGCGATGCAGCGCCCGCAGGCAATGCATTCGCTGCTCACAGTTCGGACCGTTGTCATCGGATCGAGACGCACCGGGCAGGTCCACGTGCAGGCGGCGCAGGAGATGCATGTCGTCTCGTTCCGCTGGATCTTGGCGAGTCCGAGTTTCTGGAGCGGAGCCAGGAGTGCGCCGAGGGGACAGAGGTAGCGGCACCAGAAACGCTCGATCCAAAGAGAGGCGAGGAGCACGGCTCCGAAGAGGACTCCGTAGGCCCAGGGGCGCTCGAGAACACCCGCCCACCCTTCCGTGGCATGCATGGCCGCCACCCAGGGATCGACATCGCGCCAGGCGAGCGATCCTGTGCGCCAGGCAAGTCCCACCACGACCGCGAGAACAAGGTATTTCAGCGCACGCAGTGAACGATCCACTGCCTCGGGAAGTTCCCTGCGCCGGATGCCCAGCCTTCTTCCCAGGGTCGCGCTCCACTCTCCCAGGGTGCCGAGGGGGCAGATCCAGCCGCAGAAGACGCGCCCCACGAGAAGTCCTCCCAGCACGATTCCCGCGAGGAGGACCAAGGTGCTCGGGGCAGTGCGGCGGAGCCAGTCTCCGGAGGTAAAAACACTGTACAGGCTCTCGACGAAGCCGAGGGGGCAGTAGGCATCCACACTCCCCACTCCCTGGGGGCCACCCCCAGAACCTGATGACGCCATCCAATCCACATGAGAAAGGCGAAAAAGCTCCCCTGTACGGCGTAGCGAAGCCATTGGGTCCGTTTCTCCGTCATTGTCGTTTTCCTCCTCTCAATGTTTCTTCTTATCAGCACTATGCTATTTCGGAGGTAATACATGCCTTTGTTTTTAAGCATACTCCTCTGGGGAACGCGAGAACAGGGGGAAACACTCTAATTCCGTGTTACAATAAATGATATTCCATATCATTTGACGTGCGGCGAGGTGACGCTCCATGGCGATCTATCTGAACAATGCGGCCACCACCTGGCCCAAGCCACCCGAAGTGGCCGAGGCCGTGACGGCTTTTCTCGTCGAAGGGGGGGCGAATTTGGCGAGGGGAAGTGCCTCCAAGCGCGATCTGGGCACACTGGATCTGGTGACTACCTGCCGCGAGGAGCTGGCTTCCTTTTTCGGCGGCTACGAAAAGGGCGATCCGCGGTACGTGACCTTCACGGGAAACGTGACGGAAGCCCTGAATCTGGTTCTCAAGGGGTTCTGCAAGCCTGGCATGACGGTGCTCACCACTTCCATGGAGCACAACGCGGTGATCCGCCCTCTGCGACGGCTTCAGGAGGAGCGCGGCCTGGAGGTGAACGTCCTTCCCTGCGACGACGAGGGATTTCTTCGCCTCGAAGAGCTGGAGTACCGCCTCGGCGAGGGGGCGGACCTGATGGTGCTGAGTCACGCGAGCAACGTCTGCGGCGCCGTGCAGGACCTGGAGGAGGTGGCATCCCTCTGTTTCCGGAACGGAGTGCCTCTGGTGCTCGATGCGGCCCAGACGGGGGGCGAAACTCCCCTTTCGGCGTCGTCGCTGAACCTGGCGGCTCTCTGTTTTACCGGACACAAGAGTCTGTTGGGACCTCCGGGCATCGGGGGTGTGGTCTGGCGACCGGACTTCGCCCGGGAAGTCCTTCCCCTGCTGGACGGAGGAACGGGGAGCTTCTCCGCGGAGGAGCGGCAGCCCCTTGTGCTTCCGGACAAGTTCGAGGCGGGAACGCCGAACCTGCTGGGGGTGGCGGGGCTTCTCGCGGCGCTGCGGGAGGTACGGGGCGATGCCATGGCGGCCCGGAGGGCCCGGAAGAAAGACCTCGGAGAGATGCTGCGGCAGGAGCTGACGCGGATTCCCGGATGCCGCATCGCCGGAGGCGGGAACGACCCGGAGCGGCGGTTGTCCGTGGTGGCCCTCAACGTGGACGGATGGGACAACGGCACCCTCGCCTTCGAGCTCGCGGAGCGGTGGGGCATCGAAACCCGTCCCGGTCTCCACTGCGCTCCCCTGGCGCATCGGACGCTGGGGACCTTTCCGGGAGGGGCATTGCGCCTCTCCCCGGGGGTCTTTACCGAGGAGAGGGAGCTGCGGGTCTGCCTTGAGGGGCTGGCGACTCTTGCGAAGGAGCGACGCTGACGGAGTGGAACTGCAAAGGAGGTTTTCTCCGGAAAGCGGATTCCGATCCTGGAAAAAAGAGGAAGCGCAGTGCACACATCCCGTCCGGGGAGATCTTTCCGGACGGGATGTGTCTTTTCAGCAGTTTTCCAGGACGTAGCGCTCCAGAGCGAGGGCGACGCCGTCCTCGTCATTGGATGTCGTCACCGCGTCGGCGGCATCTTTGAGGGATTGTCTGGCGTTGTCCATGGCCACGCGGAACCCCGCGGCCTCGAAGAGTTGCAGGTCGTTCTCCGAATCGCCGATGGCAAGGGTTTCCTCCCGGGAGACGCCGAGGCGTTTGGCGAGGAGTGCCAGGGATTTTCCTTTGTTCACCTCCGGGGAGGCCATGTCCAGGAAGAGCGGGTTGGAAATGGCCGCGAAGAGGCGATCCCCGAAATGGGCCTTCACGCTGTCCCGCATGAGAAGGATCTGCTCCTCGTCGTCGGCGATGGCCAGGAGCTTTGTGGGTGCATCCTGGGGAACATAGAGTTCGAAGCCGAGGGGAACCGGGTCGGTGAAGGCGAGGTTGCCATAATACCGGGATTTGTCGTTCTCCGTGTCCACGTAGAGCACGTCCCGGATGTAGCTTTGGATGTACCAGTGCCGCTCCCGGAAAAAGCGAAGGACTTCCTTGGCCAGATCGAGATCCATGGGATGATGGAAGATGGTTTCTCCCGTTCGGGCCGTGCGGATCAGTGCGCCGTTGTAGGTGATGAGCGGCGCGTCGAGCCCGAGAGTCTCCGCCACGGGCGAGGTGGAACGGAACATGCGCCCCGTGGCGATGGTGAGCGTGACTCCCGCCTCGCCGCAGGCCCGGGCGGCGGCGAGGGTACGGGAGGAGACGGTATTGTCCGACCGGAGGAGCGTACCGTCCAGATCGATGGCGACAAGTTTGTACTTTTGGGATGTGCATGCGTGGGTCATGAAAGTCCTCCTTGGATCGCGTCGACGCCCTTTCCGGATGCACACACACCGCCGCTCCGGTGAAACCTCACCGGAGCGGCGGTGGACGAGAGAAGGGGTTCTCGTCGAACGCGGACCGAAATGATTACATCAAGTGTACTCTTTTTTCGTTCATAACTCCAGTACAGCCCCGCGGGCACCGCTGGTGACGAAATGACGGTAGCGGTTGAGGAAGGGGCTGTCCACGGGCTGCAGCTTTGGTGTCCAGGATGTCCTGCGGACGGCGAGTTCTTCTTCGGAGACGAGTAGCTCCAGCGTTCTCGCCGGAATGTCGATCCGGATGCGGTCTCCGTCCTTCACGAGGGCGATGGGACCGCCCGCCGCCGCTTCGGGGGAGATGTGCCCGGTGCAGGAACCCCGGGTGGCGCCGGAAAAGCGTCCGTCGGTGAGAAGGGCCACGCTCTTGTCGAGTCCCATGCCCGCCAGGGCGGAGGTGGGGGTGAGCATCTCCCGCATGCCCGGCCCTCCCTTGGGGCCTTCGCAGCGGATGACCACCACGTCGCCGGAGCGGATCTCCCCTTTCAGAATCGCCTGCGTGACCTCGTCCTCGGAGTCGAAGACCCGGGCGGGGCCCTCGTGGCGGAGCATTTCCGGGGCCACGGCGGACTGCTTCACCACCGCGCCGTCGGGGGCGAGGTTCCCCTTGAGGATGGCGATGCCCCCCTCGGCGTGATAGGGGTCGCTCAGGGGGCGGATCACCGTGGGATCCAGCACCCGTGCGTTCACCACGTTTTCGCCGCAGGTGCGCCCCGTGACGGTGAGGCATTCGCCGGAGATCTTTCCCGCCGCGAGGAGCTGTGCCATGACCGCCTGGACTCCTCCCGCGGCGGCGAGGTCCTGAATGTGATGGGATCCGCCGGGGCTCATGCTGCAGATGTGGGGGACGATGCGGCCGATCTCGTCGAAGCGTTCGAGAGGAAGGGTCACATCCGCAGCCCAGGCGATGGCGGGAAGGTGCAGCGCCGTGTTCGTGGAGCCTCCGAGGGCCATATCCACGGCGACGGCATTGTCGAAGGCATCTTTTGTCAGAATGTCCCTGGGGCGGATATTCCGCTCCACCAGCGTCATGACGGCGAGCCCCGCATCCTTGGCGAGGCGCTCCCGGGCGGCGGTGACGGCGGGAATGGTGCCGTTGCCGGGAAGGGCGAGCCCCAGTGCCTCCATCATGCAGTTCATGGTGTTGGCGGTGAACATGCCCGCGCAGGAACCGCATCCGGGGCAGGCGCAGTTCTCGATCTCTTCCAGCTCTTCGGCGGTCATGCGTCCCGCCGCGTGCTTTCCCACGGCCTCGAAGACGTTGGAGAGGTCGATGTCGCGCCCGCCGTGGCGTCCCGCCATCATGGGGCCGCCGCTCACGATGAGGGAGGGAATGTTGAGTTTCGCTGCCGCCATGGCCATGCCGGGAATGATCTTGTCGCAGTTCGTGACCATCACGAGGGCGTCCAGAGCGTGTCCCTGCACCATCACCTCGATGGAATCCATGATGAGTTCCCGGCTCGCCAGGGAGAATTTCATTCCGATGTGGTTCATGGCGATGCCGTCGCAGACGCCGATCACGGGGAATTCGAGAGGAAGCCCGCCTGCGGCGTAGACACCGGCCTTGACGGCCTCGACGAGACGTTCCAGGTGAACGTGGCCGGGAATGATGGAGTTGTAGGCGTTCACCACCCCGATCCAGGGACGGCGGATTTCCCAGTCCGTGTAGCCCGCCGCCTTCATGAGCGAGCGGTGCGGTGCCCGATGGGGCCCTTGTTTTGCGAGATCACTGCGCATGTCCGTTTCCCCCTTTGCAATGTGTAGAACGAGATTCCCCCAAGCCCCTGCCGCCCCTGCCTTTTCCGCGAAAGAATGAGCGGTTGCCTCCTCCGGACTGCGCGGTCAGAGAAGCAGCCGGGGAAGGAGGAGCGTGATCCCCGGCAGGTAGGTGACGAGAAGGAGCACCGCCACGAGGATGAGCACCATGGGCACGATGGCCCGGCTGATCTGCTCCAGGGTGAGCCCCGTGATGGCGCTGGCCACGTAGATGTTGATCGCCACGGGAGGTGTGGCCATGCCGATGGCCAGGCCGATGACGAGGATGAGCCCGAAGTGGATGGGGTCCACGCCGATCTTCTGGATGGTGGGGAGGAAGAGGGGCGTGAGGATGATGAGCGCCGATGCGGTCTCCATGAACATCCCCGCCAGGAGGATGATGATGTTCACCATGAGAAGGATCAACAGAGGGCGGTTGCCCGCCAGGTTCATGAGTGTTCCCGCCACGGCCTCGGGGATCTGGTAAAAAGCCAGCCCCCAGCCGAAGAGCTTTGCCGTGGCGATGATGAACATGATCAGGGACGAGGTGATCCCCGCGCCCACGACGATGCGGTAGAACTGTTTCCACGTGAGGCTCCGGTAGATGAGGAAGGCCACGAGAAGCGTGTAGTCCACGGCGATGGCCGCCGCCTCGGAGGGAGTGAAGATCCCCGAGAAGATGCCCCCGAGGATGATCACCGGAGTCAGCAGTCCCCACAGGGCGTTGCAGAAACGGCGCCACTTCTCAACTCCCGGTACGGGATCTCCCAGGGGATAGTCGTGCCGGTGGGCGATCCAGATGGCGTAGGCGATGAGCCCCGTTCCCATGAGCGCCCCGGGAAGGAAACCGCCGAGAAAGAGCTTTGCCACGGATTCTCCGGCGATGACCGCGTAGAGCACCATGGGAACGCTGGGAGGGATGACCACGCCGGTGGTGCCTGCGCTGGCGATGAGCGCCGAGGAGAAGCAGAGGTCGTACCCCTTGCGCTTGAGCGAAGGAAGAAGGGCCGACCCCACCGCCGCCGTGGTGGCTGCACCGGAGCCGGAGATGGCGGCGATGAACATGGAGGCCATGGTGGAGACGATGGAGAGCCCTCCCTTGATGCGTCCCAGGCCGCTTTCCGCAAAGGCCACGATGCGCTCCGAAATGCCGCCGCCGGCGAGGATGTCCCCGGCGAGAACGAAGAAGGGTACCGCCACGAGGGCGAAGGAGTTGTTTCCCTCGAAGAGGGTCTGGGGCACCATTTCCAGGGGAAAGCCGCTCGCCACGAAGGAGGCCAGCGCGGCGAGTCCGATGGCAAGACCGATGGGAACGCCCAGGAGCATGAGTAGAAGGAAACTGCCGCCGAGAAGAAGCCCCATGGTCATTCCTCCTGTGGAAGGCGTTTCGCCTTCCACAATGTCAGAAGTCCCGAGAGAAGATGAAGGATGATGATGCTGCCGAAAAGGGGGTACATGAAATAGACTCAGCTCATGGAGATGCCCAGGGCCGGCGTGGTCTGGGAACCCTCGGAGCGGACCAGCGCGGCGCCGTACCAAGCCACCACGGCGAAGAAGGTCACGCCAAGAATGTGCACGAGCAGGGCGAGGAGTCTCTGGAGCCCCTGGGGAAGGCGCTGCACCAGGAAGGTCACGGCCATATGACTGCCCCTTTTGAAGGCGCAGGCAGCTCCGACGAGGGATGCCAGGACGAGGAGAAAGCAGGTGAGTTCCTCCGACCAGGCGAGGGCGGTGAAGAAGAAACGGCAGACCACCTGAAGCGTGGTGACGGCGATCATGAGGAGCATGAGGAAGAAGAGGAAACACTCGCTCGCGTCGTTGATGCGGTCGCTGAGAAGAAGGAGGAGGGGGCGAGGCCCCTCCTCCCGGTTCGTCGCTGCAGTCATGACGCCCCTACTTGGTGTCCAGGATCTTCCGGATCAGCTCTTCGCCGAACTGGGGCCCGTACTGCGCGTACACGGATTCCACGGCCTTGCGGAAGGCCTCCGTGTCGGGGGTGGTGACTTCCATGCCGTTTTGCTTCACCAGCTCCAGCCATTCCGCCTCACTCTTGTTGTTCGACGCACGCTCGAACTCCGCGGCTTCCTGGGCGGCGCTCTTCACGAGTTCCTTCTGGGCGTCGGAGAGCTTGTCCCAGGTCTTCAGGCTCATGATGAAGGGTGCGGGGGCATAGGCGTGGCGCGTGAGCGCCAGGTGTTTCTGGGTCTCGTAGAGCTTGAAGGCCACGATGACGTTCAGGGGGTTCTCCTGCCCGTCCACGGTTCCCTGCTGAAGTGCCGTAAGGGCCTCCGTCCAGGCCATGGGGACCGCGTTGGCGCCGAGAGCCTTGAAGGAATCCACGTAGACGGGGTTTTGCATGACCCGGATCTTGAGATCCTTCACGTCCTCGGGAGTGTTGACGGCCCTCTTGTTGTTCGTCAGGTTCCGGAAGCCCCGCTCCGCGAAGGCGAGCCCCTTCCATCCCTGGGGCTCGAGAGCGGCGAGGAGTTCCTGGCCGATGGGGCCGTCCAGGACCTTGTAGGCATGCTCGGGATCCCGGAACAGGAAGGGCAGGTCGATGGCGCCGAAGGTGGGCACGAAGTTGATGATGGGACCGTTGGTGATGATGCCCATGTCCACCACGCCCATCTTCATGCGCTCCAGCAGGGTCCGCTCGTCGCCGAGCGTGGCGTTGGGGAAGAGTGTCACGGAGAGTTCTCCGCCGGAGCCCTTCTCCACAAGTTCCTTGAACTTCTCCGCCGCCAGGTGGAACGCGTCCTTTTCGTTCACCACGTGGGCGAGCTTGATCTCCGTCGCCGCGAGGGCGTTCCCCGCGAGGGCGAGCAGAAGACACGCGACGGTGCACAACAGCAGAAGACGTTTCATATCCCTACACCTCCTGAAAGATGAATGCCCTCCGACCGCAAGAGGAGAGGAAGGCGCACTTCTTCGGAAGCCGCCTTCCCCCGCGGACGGTGCATTTTCTATACCTCATCATCGTAGTGCCGTCAATGGAGAGTCCCGTTGACTTTTCTCCCGGGACATCTCCGGAAAAGAATGCGACGATCCGGCGGAAACGCCGCGCATCGAAGGATTCCGTTCGGTGCCTCCCCCTAAACGATGGTGTGGAGAAATTCATCCAGAGCCGCTCCGGCGGGGACCATGGGAAGGACCAGGTCCTTCTGGGGAATGCGGAAATCCGCCACCGCAGGTCCCTCGGTGTCGAAGAGCCACGAGACGGCCTCGGCCAGATCCGCATTCGAGTCCACCCGCCGGGCGGGAATGCCGAAAGCGCCGGCCAGTTTTTCCACGTCGTACCCCTCGGTGCGAGTGAAACTGTATCGCTCGTTCCAGAAAAGCTGTTGCCACTGCCGGACCATTCCCAGAGAGGCATTGTTGAACAGGGCGATCTTCACGGGCAGTCCGTAGCGGGCGACGGTGTCCAATTCCTGGCAGTTCATGAGGAAGCTGCCGTCTCCGGCGATGCACACCACCGGCGCTGGTCCCCGGGGCGTGCTTCGGGCGAGGGAGACGCCCACCGCGGCGGGAAGGCCGAAGCCCATGGTGCCGAGACCGCCGGAGGTGATGAAATTTCTGGGGATCTCGGTTGTCCAGTACTGGGCGGCCCACATCTGATGCTGTCCTACCTCGGTGACCACCGGCATATCCTTTCCCGCCCGCTCCCGAAGGGCCGCGAGAATGTTCCAGGGGGCGAGTTCCTCCCGGGGGAACGTGGACTGCAGCGGATAGGCCCGGCGCCACTCCGCGATGGCGGCGTGCCACGCCTCCCGATTCGCCTTCGTCCGTTCCCGGCCTTTCCTCTTTGTTCCTTCCAGAAGCAGGTCGAGCACTTTTTTCGCGTCTCCCACCAGGCGGTACGTGGCGGGAATGTTTTTGTCGATCTCCGCGGGATCCCGGTCGATGTGGAGAATCCGCGCTTTCGGGGCGTAGCGGTCCTTGCGTCCCGTGCTGCGTTCGCAGAACCGGGTTCCGACGCCGATCACGAGATCCGCGCCCGAGACGGCCAGGTTCGCCCAGGGCATGCCGTGCATTCCCACGAGCCCCAGGGAAAGAGGGTGTGTCTCTGGGAACGCTCCCTTGCCCATGAGGGAGTTGACCACGGGAATACCCTGCTCCTCCGCCAGACGAAGGAGGGAGTCCCAGGCCCCGCTGAGGATGACGCCGCCTCCCGCGATGAGAACGGGTCGGGACGCGGAGAGCAGTGCATCCAGGGCGAGGTCCAGATCGGCGAGATTTTCTTTTCCCTTGGGGTCGTAGCCGGGGAAAGAGATCTCCGGTGGATAGGCGAAGGCTCCGGAGGCACGCTGTACGTCCGCGGGGATGTCCACGAGGACCGGCCCAGGACGCCCCGACCCCGCGATGTGAAAAGCCCCCCGAAGAGCCCGCTGGAGGTCCTCCGTATTCTTCACGAAGAAGCTGTGTTTCACCATGGGAAGCGTGGCGCCGAAGATATCCGCCTCCTGAAAAGCGTCGGTGCCGATGAGGCTCGTCAGGACCTGCCCGGTAAGCACCACGAGAGGAACGGAGTCCATGGCGGCGTTGGCGATGCCCGTGACGAGATTCGTCGCTCCGGGGCCGGACGTGGCGATGCAGACTCCGGTTTTTCCCGAGGCGCGGGCGTATCCGTCGGCGGCGTGGCAGGCGGCCTGTTCGTGTCGTACAAGGACGTGTTTGAACTGTGCGTCGTAGAGCGCGTCGTAAAGTGTCACCACGGTGCCTCCGGGAATGCCGAAAACCACCTCCACTCCTTCCGCCTCAAGAGCCTTCACCACCATTCGGGCTCCGGTCATCGTCATGATCGTCTCTCCTCTCTTTTCTGGAGCGTTTTTCGGAGCTTTTCGCGGATCGTCTCCGTTCCGGCTACACTGCCGCCGCCACGGCGTCCCCGACGGCGCTGCAAGTGGCTCCGCCGCCGAACTCCGCGGGAAGCGTGGCCTTGTCGGCCTTGCCGAGGACGTTTTCCACGGCACTCTCGATTCTCGCCGCCGCTTCGGTCTCTCCGAGGGAAAAGAGCATGAGCCCAGCGGAGAGAATCGCCGCGAGCGGATTGGCCCTTCCCGTTCCTGCGATGTCCGGCGCGGAGCCGTGGACGGGCTCGAACATGCCGAGCCCCTTGCCGATGTTCGCCCCCGCGGCGACACCCAGTCCTCCCGCGATGCCCGCCAGGAGGTCGCTCACGATGTCTCCGAACATGTTGGGACAGAGAATGGTGTTGTACTTCCAGGGATTCCGCACCAGGTGGTAGCAGAGGGCGTCCACGTTGGCCACCTGGAAGTCCAGCCCCTGCCCGCGCACTTCGTCTCCGGCGATGGTCTCCCAGAAGCCGTAGATCTGGGGCAGGGCGTTGGATTTGGACGCCAGAAGAACGCTCTTTTCACCCCGGCGCCGTGCGGTGTCGCAGGCGTAGGCGGCGATGCGGCGCACGCCCTCTTCTGTGGCGAGGCCGAGCTGCACCGCCGCGTTCGTCTCGGGAGAAAAGGAAAGGGTCGTGGTGCCTTTGACGGAGTAGAGGTCCCGGGAGATCTCGACGGGAAAGGAGAGATCGCCCCCCCGTCCCTCGCCGCCGATGCCCATGTAGAAATCCTCCGTGTTTTCCCGGACCACCACGGTGTCGATGCGCTTTCCCTCGGGAATGGCCACGGGAAGGGGTGTGTTGGGAAAACTGCGGGCGGGGCGCAGATTCACGAACATGTCGTAGTGGAAGCGAAGCCGCAGCAGAATGCCCCGCTCGAGAAGGCCCGGCTTGACTCTGGGGTCGCCGATGGCGCCGAGGAGCACGGCCTGGCACTGTTCGAGTTCGCCGAGGACGGAGTCGGGAAAGATTTCCCCGGTGCGCAGATAGTGGTCCGCCCCGAAGGGATAGGGATGCCACTCCACACCGAAACCGCAGGTCTCTCCCGCGGCGTTCACCACTTTTTGCGCCTCGGCGGTGACTTCCTTGCCGATGCCGTCCCCGGGGATGACGGCGATTCTGTAGGATTTCGAGGTCGACTTCATGGATGCGTTTTCGCTCCTCTCGGGATATGGGGCGGTCAGGCGGAGACGGCCTGTTCCTGCGCGGCGAGGCGCTTTTTCACATAGGGCGCGAGTCCTCCCGTGGCGATAAGTTCCTGGAGAAAGGGAGGAAAGGGCGCGACGGCATAGGTTTCGTTGCGGGTGAGGTTGGTGATGACCCCGGCAACTCCGTCCACGGAGAGACGGTCTCCGGGCTGAATCTTCGCGCTCGCCTCGGGGGAGATGAAGATGGGAAGCCCCACGTTGATGGCGTTGCGGAAGAAGATTCTCGCGAAGGAGGCGGCGATGATGCACGATACCTTCGCCCCCTTCACCGCCAGGGGCGCGTGCTCGCGGCTGGAGCCGCAGCCGAAGTTCTCGCCCCCGACGATGATGTCTCCCCCGGAGATCTTGGAGACGAACGCGGGGTCCGCGTCCTCCATGCAATGCTTACCCAGCTCCGCCGCATCGCTGGTGACGAGATAGCGGGCGGGAATGATCACGTCCGTGTCAATGTCGTCCCCGAACTTCCAGGCATTTCCCTCAAGGCGGGTTTCCCGGGGAGATGCCTGGTTGCTCCGGTTCTCGGTCTCTGCCATGAAGAAGGTCTCCTCTCAGACCTGGTCGTCCTGCCAAGGGTCTCGGTACGGTTCTCCGAAGGGGCCGCAGAAAAGTCCTCCCAGATAGTCGGTCTTCTCCGGCGCACTCCGCACGTCCTGCTTCTCCCGGGTGAAGAGCGGAGATCCGTTCTCGAAGGAGAAGGCAAAATGGGAGTAGGTCTGGGGAAACTCCATGCGTTCCTTTCTTTCCGATTCCTTGCGTGTCATCTTCTCCACCTCATTTCGTTTGTTTGTGCCGCTCTATTGCTCTGTTGCACAAAAATGAAGCCTCTAATGAAGCCTCTTCCGGCTCAAAGGCCCTTCCAAAAATCCCCGGAGACGAGTTCCCGGGGATCGGTGATGTGGCCCGTCACAGCGGTGGCCGCCGCCACGAGGGGGCCCGCAAGATAGACTTCGCTCTGAGGATGCCCCATGCGTCCCACGAAGTTCCTGTTGCTCGTCGCAAGACAACGTTCTCCCGCGGCGAGAATGCCCATGTGTCCGCCCAGACAGGGGCCGCAGGTAGGGGTGCTCACGGCGGCACCCGCCTCGATGAAGATGTCCAGATAGCCCCGCTTCATGCATTCCGCGAAGACTTCGTAGGAGGCGGGGATGACGATGCACCGTACCGAATCGGCGACGCGCCGTCCCTTGAGCAGTTTCGCCGCGAGCTCCATGTCCCGAAGCCTTCCGTTGGTGCAGGAGCCGAGAAAGACCTGTTCCACCTTGGTCCCGGAGAGCTCCGCCGCACGCCGCATGTTCCCCGGAGAGCTGGGGGCCGCCACGAGTGGTTCCAGAGCTGCTACGTCGATCTCGATGCGCTGGGCGTAGGACGCATCCTCGTCGGGGTAGATCGCCTCGAAGGAGCGCCTGCCCCGGGCTTTTGCGTAGGCGAGAACCGCCTCGTCGGGAACGAAGATCCCCGCCTTGGCGCCGCCTTCCACGGCCATGTTGGCCACGGTGAAGCGGTCGTCCAGGGGAAGATCCTTCACGGCGGTGCCGCCGAACTCCAGGGCGGCGTAGCGTGCTCCCTGAACACCTATGCGCCCCAGAAGAGCGAGAATGAAATCCTTGCCGGTGATCCAGGGCGCACGCGTTCCCTCGAAATCCACCCGGATGGTGGGGGGCACGAGGAACCAGGTCTCTCCCAGCGCCCAGGCGGCGGCCAGGTCGGTGGAACCCATGCCCGTGGCGAAGGCCCCGAGGGTGCCGCCGCTGCAGGTATGGCTGTCCGCGCCCACAACGATGTCGCCGGGAAGAAGAAGCCCCTGCTCGGGAAGGAAGGCATGTTCCACGCCCACCCGTCCCACTTCCCAGTAAAGCATGCCCATCTCACGGGCGAAGTCCCGGGCCTCCTTGGCCTGCTGGGCCGCCGCGATGTCCTTGTTGGGCGTGAAGTGATCGGGCAGAATGGCGCACCGGTCCGGATCGAAGACCTTGCGGGCGCCCATCTCCCGGAATGCGCGCATTGCGGGAGGAGCGGTGATGTCGTTGGCGAAGGCGAAGTCCACCCGGACGGAACAGATGTCCCCCTCCTTGGCGGAATCAGCCGTGTGCGCCGCCAGAATCGCGCTAGGCAGCGTTCGAGGCATGCAGTGTCACTCCCTTTGCGGCGGCGAGTTGATAGAGGCGGTTCACGGCGTTCACGTAGGCCTTGATGCTCGCCTCGATGACGTCCGTGCTGGCGCCGCGTCCCCTCGCCACGAGCTTGTCCGTTTTGAGGACGATGTCCGCTTCTCCCACCGCGTCGGACTTTTCGCTCACGGCGGTGATCTTGTAGCTCACGAGTTCGGGCTTGAAGCCAACGATGCGCATCATCGCCGCGTAGGAGGCGTTCACGGGACCGTTCCCCGTCGCGGCGTCGCTTCGCTCCTCCGTGCCATCGTGGAGGGTTACCGAAGCAGTGGCTCTTCCCTTTCCGGCGAGGTTGACGCTGAAGTCCTTGAGGACGAAACGCCGGCTCGGCACAACGGCGAGGATGTCGTCCACCACGAGGGCCTCCAGATCTCCGTCGGTGACCATCTCCTTTTTATCGGAGAGTTCCTTGAAGAGAGAAAAGGCCTCTCCCACCTGGGTTTCCGTGAGGTTGTACCCCAGATCTTCCAGGCGTTTCCGGAAGGCGTGTTTTCCCGAGTGTTTTCCCAGCACGAGCTGGCTTCCCGGAGCTCCCACGTCCTCGGGAGTCATGATCTCGTAGGTGGCCTTGTTGCAGAGCACGCCGTGCTGGTGGATTCCCGCCTCGTGGGCGAAGGCGTTGCCGCCGACGATGGCCTTGTTCGGCGGAACCTGCACGCCCGTGAGGCGCGACACGAGACGGCTCGCGCCGTAGAGGCGCTTGGTGTCCAGCCGGGTCTCC
This sequence comes from Aminiphilus circumscriptus DSM 16581, assembly GCF_000526375.1. Classification (NCBI taxonomy): domain Bacteria; kingdom Thermotogati; phylum Synergistota; class Synergistia; order Synergistales; family Aminiphilaceae; genus Aminiphilus; species Aminiphilus circumscriptus. The sequence continues at coordinate 526,972 of NZ_JAFY01000002.1, forward strand.
ACGCCGAAACGGTCCTTCCGCGTCCGCAGGGCCATGACGATCTCCTCCAGGGAGGCGTTCCCCGCCCGCTCTCCGATACCGTTCACGGTGCACTCAACCTGCCTGGCCCCGGAGGCCACGGCCTCGAGGGAGTTCGCCACCGCGAGCCCAAGGTCGTTGTGGCAGTGCACGGACCAGATCACGTCGGGTCCCGCGTTCACCCGGGTGATGATCTCCCGGACGAAGGCGCCGAATTCCTTGGAGACCGCGTAGCCCACCGTGTCGGGAATGTTGATGGTGGTCGCCCCTTCGGCGATGGCGATTTTGAAGACCTCCACGAGAAAGTCGATGTCCGAGCGGCTCGCGTCCTCCGCGGAGAATTCCACGTCCGGAACGAGAGACCGGGCGACGGCGACGGCGCGCTTGACTTCTTCGAGGACCTTTTCACGGGTCATCTTCAGCTTGTACTGGAGATGGATGTCGCTGGTGGCGATGAACGTGTGGATCCGGGGACGAGCGGCGGGACGAACCGCTTCCGCGCAGGCCTGGAGATCCTCCGTCCTCGTTCTGGCGAGCCCGGCGATGACAGGGCCGGAAATCTGCTCGGCGATGCTCCGGACGGCCTCGAAATCCCCCGGCGATGCGGCGGGAAATCCCGCCTCGATGACGTTCACCTGGAGGCGGGCGAGCTGGTGGGCGATCTGGAGTTTTTCCGCGCAGTTCAGGTTGATTCCCGCGGACTGTTCGCCGTCCCGCAACGTGGTGTCGAAAATGCGTACGAAATCCTCGCTCATCTTCTCTCAGACTCCTTCCCTGCCAAGGCCCTTCTCCGCTCCGGCGCCTCCCGAAAGCGGAGAAGGAACGCTGTTCCTCAATCCTCCGGAGCCGATTTGGCCTCCATCCAGGGCATCATCTTGCGCAGTTCCGCGCCGACCTTCTCGATGGAATGATTCTTCTCCCGCTCCATCCACTTCTTCATGACCGGACGGCCGGACTGGTTTTCGAGGATCCAGTCCCTGGCGAATTCGCCGCTTTGCACCCGGCGGAGGAGTTCCTTCATGTTCTCCCGTACGTGCGCATCCACCACCTTGGGACCGGCGACGCAATCGCCGTACTTGGCGGTGTCGCTCACGGAATAGCGCATCCAGCCCAGGCCGCCCTCGAACATCATGTCCACGATGAGCTTCAGCTCGTTGAGGCACTCGAAATAGGCGATCTCGGGCTGGTATCCCGCGTCGACGAGCGTGTCGAATCCGGCCTTCACCAGCTCCGTCACGCCGCCGCAGAGAACGGCCTGTTCGCCGAAGAGGTCCGTCTCGGTCTCCTCCGCGAAGGTGGTCTCGATGATGCCCGCCCGGCCGCAGCCGATGCCGGAACCGTAGGCGAGGGCCACATCCTTCGCCTTGCCGGAGGCATCCTGGTAGATGGCCAGGAGGCCGGGAACGCCCTTTTTCTCTACATACATGCGGCGGACCAGATGGCCCGGTCCCTTGGGGGCGATCATGAAGACGTCCGTGTCCTTCGGGGGCTCCACCTGGTTGAAATGAATGGTGAACCCATGGGCAAAGGCGAGAGTGGCACCCTTCTTCAGGTTGGGGCGCACGTCCTCCCGATAGACCTTCGCCTGGACGTGGTCGGGCATGAGGAACATGACGATGTCTCCCTTGGCGACGGCCTTTGCCACGGAGAGTACCTCGAAGCCGTCCTTTTCGGCGGTTTTTTTCGAACGGCTGCCCTCGTGAAGACCGATGAGCACCGACACACCACTGTCGCGGAGATTCTGGGCATGGGCATGACCCTGACTGCCGTATCCGAGGATGACCACGGTCTTGCCCTTGAGTACCTTCATCTGTGCGTCCTTGTCGTAGTACACGTTTGCCACGTTTCTTCCTCCTTCAGCTTTTTCCTCGATCCGATTCGGGATCTCTCCGAAAAAAGCGCGAAATGCGCCCCGGAAAGAATGCCTTGTCCTGTCTTCGTCCGATGTTGCAGCCCTTTGAACGCGTCTTTTCCGAGACGTTCTTCCCGGGTTGATGCCGGGGTCTTTTCTCCTCCCTTCCTCGGTCGTTTCAGAGATCGCGCCGGGGAGCACATCTGCTCTCCCCGGCGCGGATTCATGCGAATGAAGGTTCGGGATGTCGCAGGGATTCCGTCTTCGTCTCGCGGACGGGAATCTCCTGCCGGGACGTGCGGGAATCGGCGGCGAATCCGGCGCGTTCCATGGCGACGGCGCCGCTGGAGGCCACTTCCAGGATGCCGAAGGGGCGAACCGCCTCGACGAAGGCATCCATTTTCCCCTGATCGCCCGTGAGCTCCAGGATCACCGCATCCTCCCCCATGTCCACCACGCGACAACGGAAGACCTCCGCGGTCTGGAGGACGTGGGGACGGACATCCATGGGAGCGTGGACCTTCACGAGCATCATCCACCGCTCCACGAAGGGATTTCTGTTCAGGCTGCGGACCTCCACGGTCTCCACGAGCTTTTCCAGCTGCTTCACGATCTGGTCCGCGGGCACGTCGTCCCCGCCTACGACCAGAGTGAACCGGGAAAGTCCAGGTTGATGCGTGCGCCCCACGCTTAGGCTGTTCACGTTGTACCCTCTCCGGGACACGAGCCCGGAAAGCCGCGAGAGAACTCCGGGATGATCCTCCGTCAGAACGCTGATGGTGGTGTGTTTGTGCCGCATGCCCTTCCCTCCTCACTCGGATGGTGGTGCACTGTCAATGCTTCCCCGCCGCCCTTCGCGGCGCTCGGACTCTCCGCAGTCGTGTCTCGAACTTTTCTTTGCTACGGTAATTGCGTAAGGCAAAACATATGAAAAAAGGGCCGGGACCCGTCTTGCGGGTCCCGGCCCTGGTAGCCCTTCGGTCGGTTACATGCGACCGAGCGCTCCGGGAGGGGACCCGCAGCGAAGAATAAGGACTACAAGCAGAATAAGGGCCAGAGAAGAGCGAATCACTGTTGCGGCCTGTGTCTCGTGCACGAGTCATCCCTCCTTTTTGTGAGCTTCGGTCATCGTTCGGCTGGGCCGTTCGAGTTGTTGGACATTCTAGGCTCCTTTGTGTTCTGTGTCAACCCTCTTTTTCAAAAGTGTCATCTTTTGTTGCGGAAGGAGCAAAAATTCCGTTCTTCCGGGAACTTTCAAAAAGAACAGGCATAGGCTTTTCGTGCAGATATTGCAAGGCCTGAGGCACCCTTCTCCTCCGGCCTTGCTCGCCTGGAGGCGAGGGAAAGGAACGGAATTTTTGTCCGCGTGTTCGCGGAATCTTTCGCGGCATCCCGCGAAATCCCTGCCGCATCGCACAATCCCGGTGAAAAAAACACCTTCGGGAACCTTGCGCTCCGAAAACAGGCGGTGCGAGGTATGTCGGAGCGGGCTGCTCTCTTCTCTCTTCAGCGCCCCAGGTAGGCCGCACGTACCTCGTCCATGGCGGCCAGGTCCGACGCCTTGCCGCTGAGGACAATGCGCCCCGTCTCAAGGACATAGCCCCGGTCGGCGATGGCGAGGGCCATGTTGGCGTTCTGCTCCACCAGGAGAATGGTCATGCCGGACTTGCGGACTTCCACGATGGTCCGGAAGACCTCCTCGACGAGGATCGGCGCGAGTCCCATGGAGGGTTCGTCGAGAATCATGAGCGTTCCCCGTCCCATGAGGGCTCTGCCCACGGCGAGCATCTGCTGCTCGCCTCCGGAAAGAGTACCCGCCTCCTGATGCCGCCGTTCCTTGAGACGGGAAAAGAGCGAGAAGACTCTCTCCATGTCCTCGGCGATGGCGGCGGTGTCCTTGCGGATGTAGGAACCCAGAAGCAGGTTGTCCTCCACGGTGAGATTGGGAAAGACGAGGCGTCCCTCCGGAACGTGGGTGATGCCGGCGCTGACGATGTCGTGAGGAGGAACGCCCACGAGGTTTCGCCCCTGGTAGAGGATCTCCCCCGTTTTGGCCGGAACGAGGCCTGAGATGGCCCGGAGGATGCTCGTCTTGCCCGCGCCGTTGGCGCCCACGAGCGTGACGATCTCCCCCTTTTCCACGGAGAAGGAGACGCCCTTCACGGCCTCGATGGCGCCATAGGCGACGCGGAGGTCCTTCACGTCGAGCATCATGCCACCTTCCCCCCTTTGCCGAGATAGGCTTCGATGACCTTCGGGTCGTTCTTGATGTCCTCGGGTTGTCCCTCGGCGATGGTGACGCCGAAGTTCAGGACGGAAATGCGGTTGCAGATCTCCATGACGAGCTGCATGTGGTGCTCGATGAGGAGGATCGTCACCTGAAACTCTTTTCTGATCCAGGTGATGGAGTCCGCCAGGGTGTCCACCTCCTGGGGATTCATCCCCGCTGCGGGCTCGTCCAGAAGAAGGAGCTTCGGCGAAGTGGCCAGGGCACGGGCGATTTCGAGCCGCCGCTGGATGCCGTAGGGCAGGTTCGTGGCCAGCGTGTCGGCGAAGGGAAGCAGGTTGAGTTTCTCCAGGAGGACGAGGCACTCCTCCTCCACCTGGCGTTCCGTCTCCGCCACGCTTCGAGAGCGCAGGAAGGCGGGAACGAGCCCGTAGGTGATCCGGGGATGCCGGGCGATCTTGATGTTGTCCAGGGCGGACAGATTCTTGAAGAGGCGGATGTTCTGGAACGTTCTGGCGATGCCCCGGATCGTGTAGTCGTGGGTGGGTTTCCCCACCAGACTTTCACCGCGGAAGAGGATTTCTCCTTCCGTGGGCGCGTAGATACCCGTGAGCATGTTGAAGACCGTGGTCTTCCCCGCTCCATTGGGTCCGATGAGCCCCGCCAGCTCTCCCTCCGGAAGGGAGAGCGTGAAGTTCGTCACCGCCTTCAGACCGCCGAAGGCGATGCTCAGGTTACGCACGTCGAGAATCGGCCGGGATGTGTCCTGTGGAGTCGTCATGGCTCACTGCCCCCCTTCGTAGCCTTCGGGACGCCGGATCTTCGGGACAAGGAAAGGAAGCTCCTTGCCGCCGTAAATGCCCTGCGGCCTGAAGAGCATCAGGAAGACCAGGGCGATGCCGTAGATGACGAGGCGCCATCCCGAGAGGAAGCGCAGCATTTCGGGAAGAATCGTCAGCAGTGTCGCTCCCATGATGGAGCCCGTCATGCTTCCCGCGCCACCCGCATAGAGGTAGACGAGAAAATCGATGGACTTGAGGTAGTTGAACTGGTCGGGATGGAGATAGCCCAGCAGATGCGCCAGGAGCCCTCCGGCCACACCGGCGATGGCGGAACCGATGGTGAAGGCCATGACCTTGTACTTGGTGGTGTTCACGCCCATGGTGCCCGCGGCGAGTTCGTCCTCGCGGCAGGCGATGCAGGCTCTTCCGAAGGCGGAGTAGATGTAGTTCCGCAGAATCCAGACGGTGGCGCCGAAGAAGAGCACGATCCAGAGGAGGTTGCTGTACCGGGGAATCCCCGAGAAGCCCCGCGGCCCGCCCACCTGGGGAATGAGCCGGATGAGGGAACGGATGATCTCCCCGAAGGCCAGGGTCACGATGGCCAGATAGTCTCCCTTGAGGCGCAGGGAGGGCTTGCCGATGAGGTAGCCGAAGATTCCCGCCACGATGCCCCCGATGAGGACGGAGACGAGAAAGACCAGGGGGCGGAGGGCCGGAACGAGCACCGACGAGGGAAGAAGCAGGGTCGTCACCGCCGCGGAGGTGTACCCCCCCACGGCCACGAACCCCGCCTGGCCTATGGAGAACTGCCCCGTGAAGCCGTTGATGAGGTTCAATCCCAGGGTGACCATGCAGTTGATCATGGCGAACATAAGAATCTGCACGTAGTAGGAGGTCAGAATCCCCGCCTTGCGCAGTGCCATGACGAGGAGGTAGAAGGCGGCGAGCCCGAGAATCGGGAGATATTTTCGTAGGGTGTCCATCGCGTTTGCCTCCTACACCTTTTCGATCTTGACCTTGCCGAGCAGCCCCGCGGGGCGGAAGAGAAGAATGAGGATGAGGATCACGAATCCCGATCCGTATCCCAGCTCAGAATAGAGGGCTGTGGCCACGACCTCGCAGATGCCCATGATCAGCCCGCCCAGCATCGCCCCGGGAACGGAGCCGATGCCCCCCAGGACCGCCGCGATGAAGGCTTTGGTGCCGAGCCAGATGCCCATGAGAACGTCGATCATGGGATAGGTCATGGAGTACAGGACGCCTCCCGCTCCGGCCAGGGCCGCGCCGAGGAAGAAGGTCACGGCGATGATGCGGTTCACGTTGATACCCATGAGTGATGCCGCGTCTTTATTGAAGGAAACGGCTCGCATCGCCCGTCCGACTTTGGTGCGGTGCACGATGTAGGTGAGTGCCACCATGAGGGCGACGGAGACGAGAATGTTCACGATCTGGATGGAGTTCAGCACCGCTCCCGTGGGAAGAGTGAAGTTCTTGAAGGGGATGAGCATGGGAAACGGCCGGTAGTTGGGACCGATGAAGGGCAGCATGCGGGGAAAATTCTCGAGAAAGATGGACACGCCGATGGCGGTGATGAGAGCCGAAAGGCGCGGCTTGTTCCGCAGCGGCCGGTAGGCGAGGCGCTCGATGGCCACGCTCAGGCAGGCGGGGATGAGCATGGCCAGGAAGATGGCCAGGGGGAAATTCGCCCCCAGGAGTTCCGCGGCGAAGTAAGCCACGAAGGCCCCGATCATGACCAGGTCGCCGTGGGCGAAATTGATCAGGTTGATGATGCCGTAGACCATGGTGTAGCCCAGCGCGATGAGGGCGTAGATGACGCCCAACTGCACGCCGTAGATGAGAAGCTGAAGTGTTTCTCGCACGTTGACCCTCTCCCTGCAGCGATTCGTCTCCGAAAGAGGGCGGCATCGCCGCCCTCTTTCGGGGTCCGGAGGATGGCGCTACGGATTGATGGTGGTAACGTAGGTGGTGTTGCCGCCGATGAACTGCATGATCACCGCCGCTTTCTGGGGATTGCGGTTCTCGTCGAACTTGATCTTCCCCGAGGGGAGATCGATGTCGATGGCGGCGATGGCGTCCCGCAGGGCGGGACCTTCCACCTTGCCCGCGTCCTTCAGTCCCTTGAGGACGATGGCCGTGGCCTCGTAGGCGAGGACTGCGTTGGAATTGGGCACCGTGCCGTAGTTCTCCTTGTACTTCTCGACGAAGGCCTGCACTTCCGGGCGCTGTGCCTCGTGGGAGAAGGCGGCGGTGAAGGCCGCGCCCTCCTCGGCTCCCGCGGCGATCTTCGGAAGGTCCGGGCTGTCCCAGCCGTCGCCGCCCACGAAGGGAACGGTGATGCCCGCCTTGCGGGCCTGGTTCATCTGGAGTCCTGTCTCGAAGAACGCGTTGGGCAGGTAGAGCACTTCCGCGTCGCTGGCCTTGATGTTGTTGAGCTGGGCGTTGAAATCCCGGATGTCCGAGCCGCCGTAGGCCTCGAGTGCGACGACCTTGCCGCCCATGGCCTCGAAGCTCTGCTTGAAGAACTCCGTGAGCCCCTTGGAGAAGTCATTGCCGTTGTTGTAGAGGATAGCGGCCTTCGTTGCCTTGAGGTTCTCCATGACATACTTGGCCATGACACTTCCCTGGAAGGGGTCGATGAAGCAGGCCCGGAAGATGTAGTCCCCCACCTGGGTGACCTTGGGGTTCGTGGCGAAGGTAGTCACCACGGGAACTTCCGCAGCCTGGGCGATGGGGCCCCCCGCGAGAGAGGTGGAGGAGGCGTCGGGACCGACGATGGCCACCACCTCGTCCTGGTCGATGAGCTTCCGAAAGGCGTTGGCGGTGATGTCGGGCTTGTTCTCGTTGTCCTCGAAGATCACCTTCACCTCGTACTTCTTGCCGCCGACCTCGAGCCCGTCGGGGGCGAATTCCTTTACGGCCAGTTCGACGCCGTTCTTGATGTATTGGCCGCCGATGGCATTCTGCCCGGTGATGGGAGCCACCACGCCGATCTTGATCTGATCGGCGGCGAAGGCCATGCCGCCGAAAAGCGTGACCACTAGCAGTGCGCACAGGGACAGGAGCAGATTTCTCTTCATGATTCTCCGTTTCCTCCCTTCAGAATTGGCACATCTTCCGTGTTGCGCGCCGGAGCGCTGCGTCGCATTCGGTTCCGTCTCGCCGCGGCTTCTTCCGTCATGTCTCACCTCCAGCCCGAGAAAAGAATGGGTTCCGGGAAATGGCAGTGTTTTCCGTGACGCGAGGCGCGTCGTTTCATGCGAGAGACGTCAGAAACGCTCTCATGCGCTCCAGCGCCGTTTCGATGGTCGTCTCCGAGGCGGCGAAGGAGAGGCGCAAGAACCCCTCTCCGGCGGCGCCGAAGGCGTTTCCGGGGACCGTGACCACTCCGGCCTTCTCCAGCAGCAGCCGGGCCATCTCCTCGGAGCTTTTGCCGAAGGCGGAGATGTCGGGGAAGGCGTAGAAGGCCCCTTCGGGCATGTGACAACGCACGCCCGGAATGGAACGGAGCCCTTCCACGAGAAGATCCCGCCGTCTCTGGTAGCCGAGGCGCATCTTCTCCACCGCATCCTGGGGGCCGTCGAGAGCGGCGAGGCAAGCTACCTGGGCGGCGGCATTGACGCAGGAGGAGAAATTCTCCTGCAGCCGCGCCATGGAGGCGATGATCTCCTCCGGGCCGTGCACGAAGCCGACTCGCCACCCTGTCATGGCGTAGGTCTTGGAGAAGCTGTTCACCGTAAGAACCCGGTCGGCCATGCCGGGAAGAGAGGCAAGGCTCACGTGAACGCGCCCGTCGTAGAGAAGGTGTTCGTAGGGTTCATCGGAGATGACCGCAAGGTCGTGACGACGGATCACCTCGGCGATGTCCGACAGTTCCTCCCGGCGAAGCACCGCTCCCGTTGGATTGGAGGGTGAGTTGAGAAGAAGCGCCTTCGTGCGGGGAGTAATGGCCTCTTCAAGGGATTTCGCCCTCATGTGGAAGGCGTCCTCGGCGTAGGTGCGCACGGGGACCGCCACCCCGCCCGCGAGGTGGACCTGGCCGAGATAGTTCGGCCAGCAGGGATCGGGGATGAGCAGCTCGTCCCCGGGATCGAGCAGGGAGGAGATGCAGAGCATGAGTGTCTCGCAGGCGCCCGTCGCCACCAGGATGTTGCGCTCCGTTCCCGGAATGGCGTTTTCCGCGGCGAGCTTTGCCGCCAGAGCCTTGCGGAGTTCCGCAATACCCGCGTTGGGGGTGTATTTCGTCGCTCCCTCGCGGAGGGCCCGGACGGCCCGCTCCACAATGTGCTCCGGTGTGGCGTAGTTCGGCTCTCCCACGCCGAGATTGGCCGCGTCGGGATAGTTTGCGGCGAGAGCGAACATGGTGCGGATTCCCGAAGGGGGGTTCGTGCGGGATCGATTGCTCAGATGCATGGCACTCGCTCCTTTCCTCTTTGTGTCAGCGCTGGACTCTGCCGCTGGCATCCCCGCCCACGAGAGTGAGCACGTCCGAAACGGAGATGCGGTTGAAGTCGCCGGGGATGGTGTGCTTCAGGGCCGAGGCGCCCACGGCGAATTCCAGCGCCTCCCGGGGGCCGGCGAGCCTGCGGAGGCCGTAGATCAGTCCGGAGCCGAAGGAATCGCCGCCGCCGATGCGATCCACGATGTCGTTGATGGCGTATTTCCGGCTCACGAAGAAATTGTCCCGGTCGGCGAGAATGCCCGACCAGTTGTTGCTGTCCGCGCTGAGGCTCTCCCGGAGGGAGACGGCGAGGATACGGAGGTTCGGATAGGCCGCGAGCACCTCCTTCGCGAGCTTTCGGTAACTCTCCGCCTCGAGTTCGCCCGCCGTGACGTCCACGTCGACCTCGATGCCCAGAGTCTTCTGGCAGTCCTCCTCGTTGCCGATGAGGACCGAGACGAAGCGGACGATCTCGGGCATGACCTCCGAGGGTTTTTTCCCCCATTTCCAGAGTTTCTTGCGGTAGTTCAGATCGCAGGAGACGGTGATGTTCTTCCTGCGGCACGCCTCCAGCGCCTCAAGAGTCGCCAGGGCGGTTCCCTCGGAGATGGCGGGGGTGATTCCCGTCACGTGGAACCATTCGGTCCCCTCCAGAATGACGTCCCAGTCAAACTCGCCGGGCATGCTCTCCGCGATGGCGGAATGGTTCCTGTCGTAGAGCACCACCGAGGGGCGGGCGCAGGCACCGGTCTGGGTGTAGTAGATGCCCATCCGTTCTCCCGAGCGCCGGATGAAGGATGTGTTTACCCCGAAGCCCCGGAGTTCCCGGATGGCCGCGTCGCCGATGGGGTTCGGAGGCAGGGCCGTCACGAAGGCCACGTCCTCGCCGTAGTTGGCGAGGGAGACCGCCGCGTTGGCCTCGGCCCCGCCGAAGGTGGCCACGAAGCCCGGCGTCTGGAGGAACATTTCGTGGTGCGGTGGGGAAAGACGGAGCATGAGTTCTCCGAAAGTGACGATTTTCGACATCGCTCCAAACCTCCTCTAGCGGTTTTTTCGAATCCGGGCGATTTCCGCCACGACACGGGCCGCCGCGTCGCGGACGGCCTGCGGATCGTTCTCGCCCCCGCCCGCCTTGGTGAGGGAGCTTCCCATGCCCACGGCAAAGGCGCCTGCCTTGAACCAGGTTTCCAGGTTCTCCTCCGACACGCCTCCCGTGGGCATCATGCGGGCGTGGGGCAGCGGGCCGTGGACGGCCTTCACGAACTCGGGGCCAAGGCATTCGCCGGGAAAGACCTTCACCACGTCCACACCGAGTTCCATGGCCCGGACGAGTTCCGTCACGCTTCCCACGCCGGGCATGTAGGGAACCCCGTAGCGGTTGCAGCAGAACGCCACCTCTTCGGAGAGGTTGGGGGAGATGATGTACCGGGCTCCCGCGAGAATGCACGCCCGGGCCGTCGGGGCGTCGAGGACCGTCCCCGCGCCGAGGATAAGCGAGGAGCCCCGGTGGTGCCCGGCGAGAAAGGCCATGAGTTCCAGCGCTCCCGGAACGGTCATGGCGACTTCGATGGCGGGAATGCCGCCTTCGTAGACGGCATTGGCCACTCCGAGCCCCTTTTCCTTGTCGCTGGCCCGAATGACTGCCACGACTCCCTTTTCATGGATCGCGTCGAGGATCTGGTACTTGGCGATGGGCAACATGCGAAATCCCTCCGAGTGAAATGTGACGTGATGGTCTTCACGGATACGATGGCGGAACGCCGTCGTATCCCAACAGTTTCGAAATCGTCCTGGCCGCTTCGAGGACCTTTTCTCCCAGGGGGCGAAGCTGATCGTCAACGAAGCGATAGGCCGGCGCGGAGATGCTCAACGCTCCAACGGGGTAGCCCTTGGTGTTCAGGATGGCCGCTCCCACGCAACGGATCCCCTCCTCGTTCTCCTGGTTTTCCTCCGCCCATCCTCGTTCCCGAACGGTGCGGAGCATGGCGAGAAGTTCCTTTTGGTTCGTGAGGGTCCGTTCCGTACGGGAGACGAGGGGAACGGAGCGGAGATAGAGATCCAGCTCGGCCTGGGGAAGGCTCGCCAGAATGGCCCTTCCCGCGGCGGTGCAGTACATGGCGAGGGTCGCGCCGATGCGGGAGCGCATGCCCACGGGATGGGAGGATTCGAGCTTGTCCAGATAGAAGGTCTCTCCGTTCTGAAACCGGGAGAGATGGATCGTCTCCCCCACTTCCTGGAGGAGGTTCTTCAGGACGGGTTTTGCCAGGGTGACCAGATCGGTCTGACGCCGATAGGTCTCGGCCCACAAAAGCGGCGCCGATCCCATCCGGTAGCGGCCGTTCTCCGTGCGGAGCACCACCCGGTGCGCTTCGAGGGTGACGAGGATGCGGTGCACCGTCGCCTTTGAAAGGGCCACGGTGGAGGCGATCTCCGTGACGCCCGCGTCCTCGCGGAAGTCCACCAGAGCGTTGAGAACGGCCAGGGCGCGGTCGAGAACCCTGATGTTCGAGGAGTCCGCAGCGCCGGTCATGCCCTGTTTCCGCGCATGATCCGCAGCGCGGTGCGGCAGGCGTCTCCGAAGATCAGGCCGTCCACGCTCCAGGCGATGTAGAGAAAGCCTTCATCGAGGCGACGAAGCGCTTCCTCGGGGGAGGTGACGAAGATCCCCGTGGGTTTTCCCGCGTTGCGGGCCACGGAGAGGACTTGGGCGATGGCGCTTTTCATGTCCGGATGGTCGATCTGTCCGGGAATGCCCAGGGACTGGGAGAGGTCGTAGGGGCCTACGAAGAGCACGTCCACGCCCTCCACGGCGGCGATCTCCGGAAGCGCCTTCAGGCCGAGCACGTTTTCGCAGTGGGTCACGATGAGGGTCTCCCGGTTGGCTTCCTCGAAGGCGCGGTCCAAGGGGATGAGGCCGTAGGAGGAGGATCGGGGAAGCGCCACGCCCCTGTTGCCGAGGGGAAAATACTTGGCTCCCCGAACGATGCGCGCCGCCTGTTCGGCGCTGTTCACCTGGGGGAGCTGGATCCCCTGGGCTCCCACGTCGAGGGTTTTGAGAATCCAGGTGTCGCTCGTCTCGGGAATGCGCACCACCGGCGTGGCTCCCCGCAGTTCTGCCCCCCGCAGGAGATTCTGGAGGGACTCCGGATCCATCGGGCCGTGTTCCGCGTCGATGATGACGAAATCGAATCCGGCGATGCCCGCGATCTCCACAAGATCCGGAGAGTTCAGCGTGATGAAGGTTCCCATGACGGGTTTTCCCGCGGCGAGCATTTCCTTGATCCTGTTCTTCATGATCGTTCCCGCCTCCTCTTTGTTGTGCCTCGGGCACGTCAACGTGGCTTGCGTGAAGATTCTTCGTTTCATTCAGCGAGACAGCATCTTGCTCTATAGAACACAGTATAAGCGACGACGAACGGCTTGTCGAGATTTTTAAAACAATGTTTCGTATAGTGGAACAACAGGGCCGATCGTCTCCTCCACCACGGCACGGTGTTGACCATCCGGGGAGAGATCTTTCGGTTGCGGAAAAAACGCCGGATGAGGTGGGTCATTCATCCTCGCCTACGGGTCAATTTCTGAGATCGCTTGACACAGACGCATGCGGTTTTTTCAGCGGGAAAATCAAGCCGCTTCGGTTGTGTCATGCTCCGGACGGTGGCTCGGCGCCCAACCTCCCTGACGCAGAGACCTTTTCACGGTTTTCCTGCCGATGCCGAGTTCTTCCACTATGCGACGGCTTCCAAAACCTTTTTGATGCAGATGAAGAATCTCCGAGACGTCTTCCGGCTTTTGCATGCCCCTTCGGTCGATCCGTCGGAAGCGTACTCCCCTTACGCACCATGACCCTCCTCTCCGGGGGCAGTTTTACATGTCGTTACCGGATCAGTTTATTCTGTCGCGTAGCACGCGACGCGGGACAGACAGGGAGAAGTGAGTTCCGATATGAACCGGAAAGGTGTTCAATGATCCATCTTGACAGAAGTGGAGATCCTCGTGTAAGAAAAGACAATCGTGATGTATCCACTTATGGATCCAAAAAACGGAGTGTTCCGGATGGAAGGATGGGTTCGTGACAGGGCCACGGTCGCGAACGTCTCGAGCCATCCAGGAGGAGAAGGAGAAAACATGCCGAGAGGACGTGTCGAATCGAAGGCCCGGGACGAGATCTTTCGTCTCATCGTGGAACGCGAACTCGCCCCGGGAACGAGAATCACCGAAGTGTTCCTTGCGGAGAAGCTGGGCATCAGCCGCACCCCCGTTCGCATCGCTCTTCGGGAGCTCATCGCCGAAGGGTTGCTGGAGCGGGACAGCACCAGAGGGTGCATCATTCCTCCGCTGGAGTCGGAGGACATGCGCCACGTCTTCTCCCTTCGGGAGAAGCTGGAGGGAATGGCTGCGGTGCAGGCTGCGGAGCATGCTTCCCCCGAGGACGTGGAGAGCCTGGAGCGGATCCTCGAGGAAGGAGCGGAGGACTACACGGGGTGGCGCAGAGAGGCCTTCGCCAGACACAACGAGGAATTTCACCGGCGCATCGCTCGCATGAGCGGCAATGCCTATCTGGAGAAATACATCGGTGAATGTTTCTGGCGGTCCCAGATCTACGTGTTTTTCTTCGATACCTTTTTCCTCTTCGGTGCCGAAAAGGGAACCCTGGAGGCCACGCCCTACTATGGAACGTCCTTTACGGAACACGGGGAAATTCTCGCGGCCATCCGGGAACGTCGCTGCGAGGATGCGGGGCTGGCCATGGAACGGCATGTGAGGGCTTCGTACACGTTGCTGATCAAAAAACCGTGAGCGCAAAGGGGAGAGTGGCGTGCGCGCCACGTCCGCCCTTTGCGCTTTTCTGGGACAAAGAAGGGGCGAAGGGCGCATGCGGAACGGACGGTGCGCGTTGTCGCTCCTTGCCGCGAGACCGGACGGGACTGGCCCGCGGCGCTCGACGGCACGGTGGAACAGCATGATGCCATTGCGGGAACGGATGTTGCGGAGATGGACAGCGGAAACTCCTGGGGGAGACGTTGCCATGAACGAGAAAGGAAGGTTTTCATGAGCGAGCGGGAACATCTTGACTTCGACGATTACGGTGAGAAGTGGTTCAGCGACGACGCTTCCTTCGAGGAGGACCTGAAGCACGTCTGGGGACGCCGCTGGAGCGTTTCCTCCGAGGTGGGCAAGCTCCGGGCGGTGCTTCTGCGGCGGCCCGGCAAAGAGATCGAGAACATGACCGATCCCGCGGCCTGGCGCTGGGGTGCCGTCATGGACTCGGAAAGGGCGCGGGCGCAGCACGACGCTTTCGCCGAGATCTACCGCAAGGCCGGCGCGGAGGTCTTCTACGTGGAGGAGCAGCGGGAGGACCGTCCCAACGCGCTCTTCATGCGGGACAACGTCCTCGGCACCCCCGAGGGGGCCATTCTCTGCCGCCAGGCCACCCGCTTCCGCCGGGGTGAGGAGCGGGCCGTGGCGGCGGCTCTGGGACGCATCGGCTGCCCCATCGTGCGCACTGTCTCCGGCCGGGGCGTCTTCGAGGGCGCCTGCGGCATGTGGGTGGACCGGCAGACCATCATCCTCGGCACGGGAGTGCGCTCCAACGAGGAGGGAGTCCGCCAGGTCGAGGAGACCCTCCGGTACATGGGTGTCACGGACATCCTCCGCTTCCAGATTCCCTGGGGACACGCCCATCTGGACGGGCTGATGAACATGGTGGACCGGAAGAAGGCCCTGATCTTCCCGTGGCAGACCCCCTACGACGTGATCAAGCCCCTCGTGGATCGGGGCTTCTCCATCATCGAGGCCCCCTCCATCGAAGAGGTGAAGCGGGGCGCGGCGGTGAACCTGGTGGCCCTCGAACCCGGCGTGGTGGTCCTTCCCTCGGGCAATCCCGAGACGCGGAAGGCTCTGGAGAAGGGCGGCGTGGAGGTCATCGAGACAGACGTGACGGAAATTCTCAAGGGGTACGGCTCCCTGCACTGCATGTCCGCCTTCCTGGACCGGGACGAGATCTGAGGTAGCGGGACGGCGCCGGAGGGCTTCCGGAACGATGGAGGCTCTTCCGGGCCACGGAAGGATGGAACGTGGGCTCGAATGGGCAGAGGGGGTTTTTCCGGGCAGCGACGAGAGGAATGAACGGAGATGGAGCGGATTGAGTGTATTGTCACCGCACCGCACGTGTTCACCATGGCCGGGGAGGGCGTGGGATACCGGCCCGATACGGCTCTCGCGGTGGACGGGGGGCGCATCCTCAAGGTAGCGCCCAGAGAAGAAATTTTCGCCCGCTATACGGCCCGCCGCATTCTGGACGGGCGGAATCACGCGCTGTTTCCGGGCTTCCTCGACGTGCACATGCACATGTCCGCCTGCCTCCTCCGGGGAATGGCCCAGGACGTGGGCAACTGGATGATGCACGGTTTCTTTCCCTTTGCCCTGCACCTCGACGGAGAGACACTCCGGGCTGGCACGCGGCTCGCCGTGCTGGAGGCGCTTCGGGCCGGAACGACCACCTTCGGCGAATACGGCATGGAGGCGGATTTCATGGCGTCCCTAGCGGAGGAGGCGGGTTTCCGAGCCCAGGTGACGGTGCATTTTCGGGAGACCGAGGACCGCGTCTACGCACCGGAGGAACTCTACGTCTTCGATCCGGAAAAGGGGCGGAAGGGGGTGGAGCGCTGCCGCGGTGTCTTCGAGCGATGGCACCGCCGCGGAAACGGACGAATCACGGTTCTCTTCGGCCCTCAGGCGCCCGACGCGGTAAGCCTGGAATCGCTGCGGCGGGTCCGGGAACTGGCTTTGGAGTGCGGAACGAAGGTGCATCTCCATCTCGCTCAGGGAGACCGGGAGACGAAACAGATGCTGTGGCGTTACGGCAAAAGGCCCATTCCCTGGCTTTTGGAGATGGGCTTCGCGGACGAACATCTTCTGGCGGTGCACCTCACGGACGCCACGGAGGAAGAGGCCCGCCTTGTGGCGGAAACGGGGGCCTCGCTGGCGCTCTGTTCCGGCTCCATCGGCATTATCGACGGCGTGGTGCCCCCCGCCAGGGTGTTTCAGGACGCGGGAGGATGGGTCGGCCTGGGGAGCGACCAGGCTCCGGGGAACAACTGTCACAACATGCTGAACGAAATGAAGCTCACCGCCCTCTTCAACAAGATCCGCTACGCAGATCCGGAGGTCATGCCGGCCTGGAAGGTGCTGCGCATGGCCACCATCGAGGGTGCCCGTGCCGTGGGACTCGGGGCGGAGGTGGGCTCTCTGGAAGAAGGAAAGAGGGCCGATTTCTTTCTGCTGGACCTGAGAAAGCCCACCATGCTTCCCGTGCATGAGGATCCTCTGCGGAATATCGTTCCCAATCTGGTGTACAGCGCCCGGGGAGACGAGATCTCCCTCGTGGCCGTGGACGGAAACGTGCTCTACGAGGAGGGGCGTTTTCACACCCTCGACGAGGAGCGGATTGTCGACGAGGCGATTCGCCTCGCACGTCCCCTCGGCGCCAAGGGAGCCGCTCTGTTCCGCGAACTCCGTGGCCCCAATGCGCGCTCCATGGAGGAGGGAAAGCTCTAGGCATCCGGTTCACGTTGCCGGGGAACTCGCTTTCCCCAGGGAAGCGGCGTTCCTCTCCGGCAACGTCACCGGGTTCGCTCACCTCGGCGGGGAGAATGTATGCCCATGACATTTCGCCTTATCTGTTCGATCTGCTCTCGTTTCTTTTCTTTCGAGGCAGATCTCTCCCCGTCCCGCCTGCGGTGTTCCACCGATCTCGACGCGGTGCTCAGGTTTCGGGGAGGTACGCTCTTCGGGTGGAAGGGATACGAAAAAAAGCCGTTCCGGGGGATCGCAGCGGACCTCCGGAACGGCTTTCTTCGCTTATTCCGCAATGTCACCTTCGTTCAGGGACGATTTCGGTCCGGGCCCAGGGCCTCCTCGACGGAAGGTGGAGTCTCTCCCGGAACGTTCCAATGAGCGTTTCCCATGAGCACGAAGGATTCAACGGGGATGAGCGGGCGACGCAGAATCTCCACCGTCTCCTGGGAGAGGTTGAGGGACGTGGCGATCTCGGCTCCGGCGGTCCGGACGGCATCGAAGTACCAGGAAAGAGTTTGCCGCATCTCCGGAACATGGAGCAGTTCTCCGGTGGTGCAGAGAAGCGAGCCCAGGAAGCGCTCGTCGTCGCCGTTCGCGAGGAGTTCGAACTCCCGCACCAGGGCGTCGAAATGATGCCGTTCGGGAAAACCGCAGTTGGAAAGAAGAAAGTTCCGTGTCGTGTGCTCGGGATAGCGAGGGGGGTGGGTATAGTGTTCCCCTTTCCGGACAAACCAGGGTTTGGCCAAAGGGAGGGTTCGCTCGAGAATACGTTTCAGGCGGGCCGTCATGCCGTAGTGATAGAGCGGTGTCGCCCAGATCGTCAGGTCCGACGCCAGCATTTTTTCGAGGACCCGGGGCATGTCGTCCTTGTGGACGCAGATACCGGGCGTCTTGTTCCAGCAGGCGAAGCACCCAAGGCAGTCCCGGATCTCCATATCCACCGCGTAGAGCGTCTCCGACGATGCCCCCTGCGTTGCGGCGCCCTCCAGCAAAGTCTTGAGGAGGATGTCGGTATTGCTGTTCCGTCCCCGGGGACTTCCGTTCAGGGCAAGGATGCGAAAGGATGTGTCCGTCACGGAGCATCCGTCCTTTCTCTACTCGCCAGAGAAGGATTTTTTGCGCGGAAGTGCTTTCCGTGCTCCGTTCACTCGCTGATGAGAGAGCCGCAGAACTCGCACTCCCGGGGATGTCCCGGGGTGACGATGTTGTTGGCGCCACAGCTCCGGCAGGTGACGAGCCGCGGAACCGGCGGAACCGCACTCCGCTCCGGCGTTTCGGAAATCCGGTGGTTGGCGGAGGGGGCTTCGCTCTGTCTCGCCTCCCCGGTTTGCGCTTCCATCCGTCGTTCCAGATCGGCCTCCATGGCGAGATGGCGTTCCACTGCGGGAACCACCACGCGCTTGGCTCCCTCGTTCAGGTAGGCGTCGGGAAGATAGCCCGTGCGGATTAAAAAGCCGATTTCCGAGGCGACCTTGTCGGGGCGCTTGGAGACGATGCGGGCGATCTCGTCGATCTCGAAGAAACGCTTGTTCACGATCACGTCCAGATATTCCCGCACCATCTTTCCTCGATAGACGAGCTTGTTGCCGAAACGCCAGAGGATGAAACCGAGAAGCGTGAAGGTGATCGCCAGGCCGACCACGAACTCCCCTTCGCGTCCGAGCGTGTCCCCGTAGAGGTTCTGCTGTTCCTGGTAATAGCTGTATCCGCCGATGGCGAAGACCAGCATGACGACGATCCCCACGACTTTGAGAATGCGTCCCGTGGAGATGCTCGCATGACGGTCCCGGGCGAGGCGCATCACGAGGAGCAGCACGCCGAGGGGCCAGAAGATCATGGACACGACGATGAAGGGCCAGGAAAGATACCAGGGAACCTGAAGTCGCTTGGCGTACTCGGAAGAAGACATGACGTATCTCTCCTCCTCGGAAGGCTCTGTGCGGAAGCGCTGGCGCGCTCGACCGGGAATCTTTTCTTCGGACCGACGCTGGGGCGGTCGGGCGGTGGAAGAATTCAGGCCCGTCTCGCCGGAGTACGCTGTCTCACTTGAGACGGAGAAGACGGGCGTTGCGCTCTTTGAGAAGGCGCTCCGCCTCGGAGAGCAACCGCTCCCCTTCCTGGGGTCCACTTCCGTCGGAAGAATCCGCGCCCGACAGGCGCAACGTCTCCAGAAGGTTCGCGAGGCGCTCCTCCTCCGCTGCCAGAGAGGGATGGCTCATGGGATCGCTGTAGCGGAGCGCTTCCGCAAGGGAGCGGAGACGTGTGGCGAAGGAGCCGGTCTCTTCGCCTAGGGAGAAGGCTTCGGCGGCCTGGTCCGCTTTTGTCGCGAGATCCGCGAGGCGGAGGCGGCTGTGGCGCGCTTCCTCGTCGTTGCGACCCGTGGAGAGGACCACCATGGAAAGAAAACCTCCGAGGACGAGGAAGAGCACGGCGCCTCCCACGTGGAGCGCCACGTAGGCCGGTACGGAGAGCGTCCAACTGCGGGTGACGAGGACTGCGGCGAGGACGAAGAGATCGTAGAAACAGATCATGGTGCCGAGAGAGAAGAGAGACGGCAACGGCGCGACCCGCTCGTCCCCCGCGATCACCTGGAGAATCCCGTAGCCGAAGGAGAGGACGGTACAGAAGGCGAGCGTGCCGAAGGAGATCCAGAAATGCGTGTTCCGCATCTCCGGAGAGGTGAGCAGAAACGTCACCACCGTCGCTCCCGCCACGGCGATGCCCAGGAGAAACAGAAGGATCAGGCTGAACGTGAGCTTTCTCATGGCGCGTCTTCCTTCCTTGAGGGGGTTTCTCACGAAGCTGTTCCGGAGGAGTCGTCCGACGGGCCGGCCATCCGGGCGCCGCACTCGGAACAGAAGCGCGTTTCCGGCGCGACCTCCTTGCCGCATTCCGGACAGAAGCGCTTCGGCGGTGTCGCCGCGCTCTTCGCCTCGTCTCCGTCCACGGCGGTTCCGCAGGAGGGGCAGAACTTCATGGCCCGCGTGACGGGCTCGCCGCACTTGGTGCAGGGAAAGGGAAGCGGTGTGGCGCACTGCATGCACGCCGTCGCCCGCTCGGGGTTGTCCGCGCCGCATTTGGGGCAGGGACGGTAGGGGTCGCCGCAGGAGGGGCAGAAGCGCGATCCCTTGGGAAGCGGATTGCCGCATTTGTTGCACAGGGGCACCTCGGAGGGAGTTTCGGGCACCTTGCGCGGAGGTTCTTCACCGCGGAGGATGTTGGCCCCGCAGGTGAGGCAGAATTGGGCGCCCGGAGGGTTGTGCGTGCGGCAGCGAGCGCAGAAGACCGAACCGCCTCCGGTCTGGAGCTGCCCTGCCATCTGTCCCGCCGCGGCACCGAAGGCGCCGCCGAGTCCGAAGCCGAGCCCGGCTCCGAGTCCGGCCCCGAGGAGCCCCGAACCGCTTCCTTCGTTGCCCGCGGCGGTCTGGAGCGTGTCAAAGGTCCGCATCTGCTGGTAGGTGTATCCCATGATCTCCATCTTGGCCCGCTCCGCCAGGGCTTTCTTGAGTTCCTGCACGGCGGGATCCTCTTCCGGCACGTTGATGGAGTTCACGAAAAAGTTCACCGCTTCGATGCCGTAGTCGGCGAAGATTCCGCCGACGCGCTGTTTCATGTGTTCGGAGATCTCGTCGAGATAGGCGTTCACCTGGAGAATGCTGATGTTCTTCTTGATCAGGTAGGTGGAGATCAGATCCTTCACTTTGGTGAGAAGCACTCCGCGGAAGAAGCGCTGGAGAGTGCTCTTGTCGAAGGAGGGAACGGCGCCGACGAGTTTCACCAGAAACTTGCGGGAGTCCTCGATGCGCACGCCGAACTGCCCGTGGGACCGCACGGGAATGAAGATACGGTATGAAGGGTCCTGCAACTGGATGGGATCGGAGGTTCCCCATTTCACGTCCAGAGAGTGCACCTTGTTGATGAACCACACTTCGGCCTTGAAGGGGGACTCGCCGCCGAAGGGAAGATTGATGAGCTTGTTCAGCAGAGGAATGTTGTTCGTGCTGAGCGTATGACGTCCCGGACCGTAGAGGTCGAGGGCCTGACCGTTCTTGAACAGAATCGCCTCCTGTGCCTCGCGGACGACGAGCTGGGTCCATGTGCCCAGTTCATCGCTCCGGGAGGGATCGGCGGCGTTCGCGTATTTCCACGCGAAGACTTCGTGCGGATCCGGTCCGAGATATTCCACGACCTCCACAATGGCCATGGGGCGGACATCTCCTTTCCTGTACGTCTACGTCGCTTCGGGCTCTTCTTCCGCTTCCGAATCCGGGGGGCGGAGCAGTGTTCTTCCGGCGCGCTCTCAGTTTTTTCGGATGCTCTTCCGCCTGTGCGCCAGGGTTCCCAGAGGAAGCAGGAGCAACAGCCATCCCGAAGGTGTCAGGCCCAGGGAACAGCCGCCGCCCTCGCCGTCTCCGCTCCCCGTTGGGACGGGAGGAGGCAGGCTACCGCTCGAAAGGGCCAGGCAGAGCGGATCCAGGAGGAGGCCGTCGTAGGCGCCGTCATAGATAACCAGATAGCCGATGCCTCCGTCGTCGAGAGCGACCACGGCTTCGTCGGGAGAATCCACGAGGAGGAGGCGGAAGGTTATGGTGAACCGCCCCGTGGCGGCATCGTAGCCCGCCTCGAAAAAGTTCCGCCAGGAATTTCCCGCCAGATTCACGAGGTTCACCGCGCCCTCCTCGAAATGTTTGAAGAGATGGATCTTTTCGAAGATGGCCGTGGTCTGGTCCTGGACGGTTTCCATGGAGGCCTCGAAGTCTGCGATGGTGGCCGCGTCCCAGACGGTGAGAAGATCCGCGCTGGAGAACTCCCAGGAGATCAGGAGGGGCAATCCAGGGTATTTTCCGGGCGGGATGGTCTGATCCACGCTGATGGAGAACTGGAACGCTTTGAAGACGTCCCTCACGGAGGGCACGTAGAGAGGGTGGACCTCCTCGAAGGTCACCGGGCCTATTTTCGTGAGAAACACCACCTCGTCCAGCCCCTGGGGAACATCCGTGCTGATGGCCTGGAGCGTCGCGCTGCCCATGGCGAAGGGGGTGAAGAGCGGCGTATAGGGGACGACGTCGAGAGAGATGTCGTAGGTGACGTCCAGGCGGTATCCTCCCACTCCCGTGAGGTGCAGGTCCGGAGAGACGGTCATGCCGAGGAAGCGGAAGGACCTGAGCAGTGCTCCGAATCCGGGGAAAACGTGAGGAACGTCGGCGCTCGCTTCACCGAAGAGGTAGCGGTTCCGGACGAGTTCGCTTCCCTCCACGTTCACCGTGTTGGTTCCCCAGTTTCTCAGACGAATCCAGAGACGGTCGTTGGGTGCCGCGAGTACCCGGAGCGGAATGGCCTGATCTACAGGTTCGAAGGTGTAGGTGCGGAATCGGGAGGGTTCGACAGAGCCTACGGCGAAGCCCACCTCGAACAGGTCAGGACGCCGGAGGAGCGTCATGACAAAGGGGAGCCGCGCCGCATCCGTGTCGGGAGAGACCGCGTCGGAGGAGACCGCGAGAAAGGCGGGAAAGGTGCCGTAGGTACGGGTGCCGAAATCCCAGGTGAGCGCGGTCTCCTTCCGGACGTCGCCGGAGACGAAGGAGAGGGAACGGGCCGTGATGCCCGTTCCGCCGAGGGTCACATCCAGGGAGCGGGCCGGATCCTCGTGGGAGACCGGAAGAGTCAGGGTGCCCTTGGGAAGCACCGTGCGCACGAGGAACGGGTCGAGCTGGGATCCGGCGCAGCGGGTGTTTCCGAAGACGACGAGAGGTGCCTCCGAAGCGACGGTGACGGAAAAGGATTCCGTCTGGGAGGCCCCGCCGTCGAAGACTTCTCCCAGGGCGAAGAGGTCCGTGTTGCTCTCCAGAGGAAAGGGCGGCAGTTGTGAGATGGAGAAGGCTCCTCCCACGGCGGCTGCCGCGAGGAGGCAGAACGCAGGAAGAAGAAAGACGCGGAAAAATGTGGTCGTCTTTTTCACGACGAGCACCATCCTTTCACGGGACATAAACCAGCATGGCCTCCGGGAGGTCCGGAAGCCTTCCGGTGTGAAACGAAGAGGACGGCAACGAATGCTTCGGCCATTATACCGCGTTCGGTTCCTCTTCGAGCGCCTCGGTGATGCGAATCTCTTCGCACGCGGCGAGGGGCATCACCATGGGAGGGGTCAGTTTTCCCACCTCGGGGTGGAACGTCAGGCTCAACCTCGGACGGTGCGGTGCCTCGGCGGGAATGGCCGTGACGAGCCCCACGTGTCCCGTGGAGAGCCGAAGCCACGTTCCCACGGGATAGGGGGCCACGACGCGGAAAAAGGCCTCCACCACCCGTGGGTCGAAGAGCGAGCCGCTCCCTTCGAGAATGAGAGCGTGGGCCTCCCAGGGAGTCCGGCAGGGACGGTAAGGCCTCGGGGAGACGAGGGCGTCGTAGACGTCCGCCACGGCGACGATGCGACTGAGGAGATGGATTTCCTCTCCCCTGAGGCCGCCGGGATAGCCGCTTCCGTCCCACCGCTCATGGTGCTGCAGCGCCACGATACGTGCGGTGGGCCAAACAAGATCATGCCCCGCGAGGAGATCCCATCCTCCTCGCGGGTGAAGGTTCACGAGAGAGCGTTCCTCTCTGTCGAGAGGTCCCTTCTTGTCCACGATCTCCGAAGGAATGGCGGCCATGCCAAGATCGTGCAGCAGGGCGCCCAGTCCGAGATTGTAGAGCTGCGCGTAGGAAAAGGAAAGCTCTTGTCCGAGCAGCAGACTCGTGGTGGCCACGAGAGCGCTGTGGGTGAAAATGTACCCGTCGTGTCCCCGGATGGCGAGAAAACGGAGGACGAGACGGTCGGAGCGGTCGAAGACGTCCTCCAAAATGTCCCGAAGGACGCTCTGAATCCGCTCCATCCGCTCCGGAGGCAGATGGTTGCCCCGTGCGGCCGTGGCGGTGGCGAAAAGATCCTGCAATTCTTTCAGGGCCCGTTGGAACGTCTCGGGGTGGAGAAGGGGCTCCTCCGCCGCGTCGGGAAAACGCCGATCCCTGATGTACACGAAGGGAACCGCCTGTTTTTTCAGGAGAGCGATGGTTCGCTCCGTCAGGACCAGGTCCTCCCGGAGCAGCAGGGCTCCCGTGGAGGAGAGTATGGGCAGGGCAAGGAGCATTCCCGCTTCCAGCGCTTCCGTCCGAACGAGGCGCATGGGATCAGCTCCTCGTCAGGACCAGGGCGGTGAGAGCCGCCAACTCCCCCGCCACGGCGGAGGCGCCGAGAACGTCCCCGTTCGTGCCGCCCAGGAGATGCCGGGCGAAGCGGCACAGCCCCCATCCGGCCAGAAAGGCCGCCGTCATGGAGACGAGCCACTGTCGCGGCCCCAGCGGAAGAAGAAGGGAGGCGCAGAGCAGCCCCCGGAAGAGCTCCACCTTGCCGAAGGGAATCACATAGTCCCGGGCCAGCCCCGTCTCCCAGGGGTAGGTGCCGAAAAAAGCCGCCGCGAGGAGCGCAAAGCGTCCCGCACAGGCCCCGAGCGCGAGCAGGAGCGGCCACGATCCGGGAGGAAGGGTTTCCGTCAGGGAAGTCCACAGGCCAAGGGCGACCACCAGAAAAATCGCGCCGTATCCACCGATGCGGCTGTCCTTCATGACCTTTCGCAGCGCCTCGCCGCGTTTGCCGCTCCCCCACCCGTCCGCCAGGTCCGTCCAGCCGTCGAGGTGGAGCGACCACCCGAGCAGGGCATAGAGCGCCAGCGCTCCCCACGCGGCGGCTCGGGGAGGCATGCCGAGAGCGCAAAGGCCGCCGCCGCCGCCGGCGAGTCCTCCCAGCAGGGCTCCCACGAGGGGCGCGAACGTGAGGGCCGACGCGGGAGAAACGGGCTGTCGCGGCCAGAAGCGGGAAGGGATGGGAATTCGGGAGAGAAATCCCAGAAGAAAGACGAATTCGGCGTAGAGACGCGCCGGAATCGCGGTGGGAATCATGGCGTGAAGATCCTTTCTGTTCCGTTGGGCTCCATTGCGCCCGCAGCACGAGGACGCATCATCGTCATAGGTCCGGCATGTCCGGGGGCGTTCCCTTGAGCCATTGCGGAATGCCCGCGACCACGAAGGCCACCGCGTCTGCCCTTGCCGCAGCGACTTGGTTCGCTCGTCCCTGAAGATCGACGAAACGCCGTCCGAGATGGTACAGAGGAATGGGAGCGTGCCCCACCTCGTTGCTGACCACGAGAAAATGAGCACTCCGGGCGGGCGCGTCGAGCAGGTGCTCCAGGAGATCCAGAATCCGCTTTTCCGCCGCGTTCCATGCGGCAGGGTCCTCTCCATCGGCGGAGGGGTCCGCCAGAAGAAGCCTGGAGAGCCAGAGGGTAAGACAATCCAGCAGAAGAACGCCCCGGATGCCCCGGATTTTTTCGGGGATTTCCTCCGGTGCTCCTTCCAGGGTCTGCCATGTCTCGGGCCGTGCGGCCCGGTGCAGGGCGATGCGGGCCGCCATCTCCGCGTCTTTGACGTCCGCTGTGGCCACGTACGTGACGGTGCTGCCGCCGAGGCGCTCCGCCGTCATCTGGGCGAGATGGCTTTTACCGCTCCGCATGCCGCCGAGGAACAGGGTCAGGGATGACATGTCTTTTCTCCTTCGTCTCCTTCTCTCCACTCTTTGCGGGGGTGATGTCCGATGTCGTTCGTGACAGAGATTCTTCCAGTTTATGCTGTATGCATCCAGGTGTCCGACTTCGAGACAAGTATAGAGCCGGGAGTGGAGAGGGCGCAAGCGCCATCTTTTTGTTACGATGGGGTGGGCGAAATCCGGTCTTTTCTGTCGGAAAAGGTCCCGCGCCGGAGGAGCACTCCCCGGCGACGAATCGGGAGAGGAGTTGGCCGATCATGGAAAGGCGCAATGGCGCAGAAATCGATCCGCAGATCACCGATGTGCTTCTGGCGAGAAAAACCCTGGAGGGACGTATCCGGCACACCCCCACGGAACGTTCCGCGCCGCTCTCGCAGGCTTGTGGCGGAGAGGTGTATCTCAAGTTGGAAAATCAACAGCTCTGCGGTTCCTTCAAGGTACGGGGAGCCTTGAATCGGATGGAGCGCCTGACGCCGGAGGAGCGGCGCCGCGGCGTGGTCACCGCCTCCAGCGGAAATCATGCCCAGGGAGTGGCCCTTGCCGCGGTGGAGCTGGGCGTGGCCGCCACGGTCTGCGTTCCCGGCGTCTGTCCCGAGACAAAAAAACAGGCCATTCTCACCCGGGGAGGTTCCCGGGTGACGCTCAAGGTAGTGGGACACTACTACGACGATGCCGAATCCGAGGCAGCCCGTCTCGCCCGAGAGGAGGGGCTTACCTACCTCTCCTCCTTCGAGGATCCCTGGGTCATCGCCGGAGCGGGAACGCTGGGACTCGAACTCTTCTTCGATCAGCCCGATCTCGATCTGCTCCTCGTGCCCGCTGGCGGCGGAGGATTGATCAACGGCGTGGCCATCGCCGCCAAGGCTCTGCGCCCCGAGGTGGAGATCTGGGGCGTGCAGTCCACGGCATCCATGCCCTGGGTCGCCTCCTGGCCTGGGGGAACCGTGGTGGACGTGACGTATGAGGACTCCCTGGCGGACGGCCTCATGGGATATATTCCCCAAAGTCTCGTCGATTTGGCGAAGAAGCGCGTTTCGGGATTTCTCGCCGTGGAGGAGAAGGACATCGCCCGGGCCATGGCCTTTCTGCATCGGGAACACCATCAGGTGGTGGAAGGTTCCGGCGCGGTGGGCGTCGCCGCCCTGCTCGCGGGGAAGATCGACGTGACGGGGCGCCGGGTGGGGGTGGTCATCTCCGGAGGAAACGTGGACGAGGCGGTCCTTCTCTCCGTGCTCGGAACGGCCCTTGACGGATGAGACGCGCTATTCCGAACTCTCTCCGGGCTTGATGATCTGCTTGATCATCTGCTCCAGGATCTGCTGCTGCACCTGATCCCCAACGTCCTCGCTGGAACCGCCGCCAGGACCGACGGGAAAGAAAAGGGTGATGCGGACCTGCTCGTTGGTGTTCTTGTTCTTCGGATCTCCCGGGGAGACGGGAATGGGCGAGACCGTCTCCCTCCGGGAGACGGAAATATCCTCCAGGGAAGGAGCGTCCAGGGTTCCCTTCACTTTGAAGGAGACCTCCCTGAAATCTTTCCGGGACGCTCCGCTCACGAGGCCGCCCAGAATCTCCTGGAGCATGAGATCCGACGAGCCTCCTGCCTGGATGAGTCCCTTCAGTGCTCCGAGAAAGGCGTTGAAGGCGGTGACGTTGATCTCTCCGTAGCACTTCAGGTCCAGCGGCCCTCCGAGAGAGACGCTGCCGTCCGCGGAGAGATAGCGATAGGCGGGGTTTCCGGGAGGCGCAGCCATGCGGCTTCCCGGGATGATGTAGAACATGCCCGTGTCGAAAGCGAAGGAGCCCTTGAGAGAGCGGAAGGGAATTTCCGTGCCTCCCGTTGCTTTTGCCATGGCCTGAATGCCTGGAAAGCCCGAAAAGGCGCCGTTCTCGACGTCCAGTGTTCCCTGAGCCTCCGTTCCGAAGAGCCTTCCCAGAGTGCCGTTTCCACGCACATGGAGGTATCCCTTGCCGGAGACGTTTCCCTCGAGGGATGCCAGGTCCGCCAGGGCGGGTGCTACGTCCACGCTCTCGATGCGCAGGTTGCCGCCCCACTCCCGGGTGAAGAGGTTCATCGTTCCCTGGGCGAAGAAATTTCCGCCGTAGGCTCCGGCGTTTGCGTCCTCCACGGTGACGTATTCGTCCTGGAAGGTGAAGGGAGCCTTCAGAGATTCCGCCCGGAACCCCCAGAGAGAAATTTGCGTGGCGTCGATGAGGCCGCTGCCGCTGAAGAGCCCCTCCGCGAAACGTCCCTTCGTGCTGAAGGAAAATCGCCCGGAAAGGACGTTTTTCGTCGGGCCGAACCACTCCTTGGAAAAGGCGGAGAGATCGAGATTCTCCCCCGAGGCGGCAAAGGCCACCTTCCACGCTCCCTCCTCGAAAAGGGCGTCCATGGAGGCAACCACCGGCGAGTCCCCGACGAACCCCTGGAATTTCTCCAGGCGGATTCGTCCCGCTTCGACGATGACGAGTGCTTCCGTTTCGGTGAAGGGGAAGCCGTTCGCCACGAGTCGCGGCGCAGTGCCCCTCAGGCTGAGTCGCGGCTCGTCGAACGTTCCCGTGATCTCAAGCTCACCGCCGGCCTTTCCTCTGAGATAGACCCCTCCCCCGTCTCCCAGCGTGGTGTGGGAATTGGCCATGTCCATGGAGGAAAGGGTTCCCTTCAGATCGAGCGCAGCGGGTTTGCCTCCGCCGGGAAGATCGAGAACGCCGGAAATGCTCCCCTTCCCCCCCCAGAGTTCGCCCTGAATGTCCTGAAGACGGATGCGCCCAAAGGGAGCCGACCCCGGTCCCTTTTCGAGGCGGAGTTTGCCTCGGAGGGACTGGACGGGAAGGGGAACGCCCGCGAGGGCGCTCACCTGAAAGGCTGTCTCCACCAGCGGGGAAGAGACGTCCCCCCTCACCGTGAGGGTTCCCGCGACGCTTCCGTCGAGGGGGGCTCCCGTGGTGCTCTTTTCGGGAAGGATGTTTTTCAGGGAAATGTCCTTGTAGGATCCGTCGATATTCAAGGCAACGGTTCCGTCGGAACGCCCGAGGCCGACCGATCCCGAGGCGCGGATCTCTCCGCCTCCGAACTGCGCCAGGGCCTTGGCGATGCGGAATTCCCTCTCCGTGAGGGATCCTTCCAGAAGGACCTTCGAGAGAGTTTGTCCCTCCACGCGTAGGCTGGGTGCCGTGACCTGAAGAGAGAGAACGGGTTGGGAGACGTTTCCCGAGAGGCGCCATTTGGCCGATCCCTTTTCGGCTAGGCTGAGGGAAAATTCCGCTCCGGACGCTCCCAAGAGGGAGGCGAGGAATTCCTGAGAAAGGTTTTTGGCGGTGCCCCGAAGATCCAAGGCCCCCTGCCCGGGAAAATCCGCAACCGTGCCGGAGAATTCCAGAGGCGCCCCTCTCCAGACGAGAGTCCCTTTCTCCAGGGAAAGCCGCTTTCCTTCGTAGGTGATCCGGAGGGCCATCGCATCGAGGGGTTCCCTGCGGAAGCGAAGTCGCTCCGTCTCCAGAAGTCCCGCGACTTTCGGCGATGCGGCGGGTCCCGTGAGCGATAAGGATGCGGTGAGGTTGCCCTCCAGCGCAAGCCCTTCCACATCGGGAAAAGCCTCCGGGAGACGGTGAAGCGGCACGGACGAGGTAGTGAGCTGCACATTCAGAGAGGTCGCGTCATCCCTCCCGGCAGAACCTGTGGCGGCGAAGGGTGCGCCGAGCCAAAGTCCCCTGCTCTGAAAGGCCACATCGAACTTCCGCAATTCCGCCTCCGCGGTGGTGTCGGTCACGGTGTATCCCGCGACGGAGCCGTCGAAATTCCTCAGGCGGACGTGTCCCAAAAGGGCTCCGTCCAGAGGGCCTTTGAGATCGAGATCGAGGGAGGCGACGGTTCCGGAAAGAAAGCTCAGAAAAGGAAATTCTCCGTGCCATGCGTCGAGGGAGAGGGACGATGCGGCGAGCGTCACGGCCATCTCCGGAGAGGAGGGCGCCAGATCCAGAGAGAGCGTTCCCGAAAGAGGCGAGTTCCTCACCAGGGCGGAACAGTCCGAGAGGGTGAAGCGTTTTTCCTGCCAGGCCCAGCGGGCGGAAGCAATCTCCAGAGGAATGTCCATGAGGGTTCCCGCCTCGAGACGGGCGGTTCCTTCAGCGACGGGTTCTGTGACGGTGCCGGAGAGGCGGAAGTTTCCGGAAAGCGTTCCCCGGGCTGAGAGGAGCGCCTTCTCTGTCTCGTCGTCTCCCGTCGGAATCGTGATCCATCTCGCCATCTCCTCCAGAGAGAGGTGGTGCAGGGTTCCCTCCAGAGAAACGGCCCCATCGGGATTGAGGGGCACCTCGCCCTGAAGGACGAGGGTGTTCTTTCCGAGAGTCAGTTCTCCTCGTTCGAGGAAGAGTGCTGTGGATTCTCCCTCGGTGCGCGTTTCGCGGAGGTGTGCCGCTCCTTCGGCGGTGAAGGGGAGTCCGCCGAAGAGTCCCTCCAGGGAGAGCGCGAAGGACGATGCGTCGCCGGCAATGCGGAGGCGTCCCCGTTCGAACAGGAGTGTTCCCACCGGAGTCTCCACGGTGCTTTCCAGAAGAGAAAGCGACAGTGGAGAGATGCTCCCCGCCTCCGGTTCGTAGGTGTCGAGGAGTGGTTCGAGAGTGCTCCAAGGGAGGAAAAGTTTCTGGAGCGTCGCCGCTCGAAGTGCGGGAGCTCTCCGGAGCAGGCTGTCCAGATGAAAGGAGAGGCGGATGCCGTCGGCGGTGATCGCTCCGTTCTTGCCCAGGAGGGTCACGCCGGAGAGCTGAAATCCCGAGAGAGGATTTCCCGAGACCTGTTCCACCGACAGTGTGCCCAAATCCTTTGTCTCGACAAGGCGTTGGAGTTCCCCAAGCAGAAGAGCCTCCCCCCAGTCGAACCTGGAAAGGGAAAGAGAGCCCGCAAAGCCCAGGGCTACGGCGATGCCCATGAGAAGAAGCGACAGGCGCACCGAACGGGACCGAAACCTTCCTGTTCCGGAGGGATCTTTGGGGGTGGATGCGGATGAATTTTTCGGGGTGGCGGGCGGATTTTTCCCGGGGCGCACCTGTCCCCCTCTCCGCTCGTCGTTTCTGTCCATCAATCGGAGCTCCTCCACTCATCGAAATCCTCGGAAGATATTGTATCATCTTGAGCCATGGAGTACGTCCGCAAGATTACCCCGGAAAGCACCTTCGCTTCCTTGGGATCGGTGCAGGTTGAAGGAAACGGCTCTTCGATCCCGAAGGAGATCCGCACGGACTGAAAGGCTCCGGCAAGTGAGGCTTCGGACGGAAGATCCCTTTTCGGCCGGGTCGGTCCGGCGAGACCGGAGCGCTGACGGTCAGACGGTCATGGCGAGGAGGAACATGCATGCTTGTTCTTGAACCACATTGCGGTGTCAGTGGAGACATGCTTCTCGGAGCACTGCTCGATCTCGGAGCTTCCCGGGCACGTCTCGAATTCCTGGAGCGATTCGAAGGGCTCGGTGTCACCGGAACGGAGATCCGCATCGCGAAGACAGTGAAGCAGGGGCTCTCCGCCACCTGCGTCGATGTGCTCCCGAAGGAGCACTACCATGCCAGATCGGGAGAGGAACTCCGGGCGCTTCTGAATGCCGCGGCCACCTTCGTCGATGCGTCGGAGGAAGTTCGCCGCCGTGCCGGAGCGGCTCTGGAACTCCTTCTCTCTGTGGAAGCCCAGGTGCATGGCAGCGATCCAGAATCGGTGCATCTTCACGAGGCGGGGAGTTTCGACACCATCGTGGATATGCTGGGGTTTTTCCTCCTTCTGGAGGATCTGGGATTTCCGCCGCTCTGCTCCCTCCCCGTCCGCGTTGGAGGCGGGACGGTGCGCACCGCCCACGGACTGCTCGCGGTTCCCGTTCCCGCCGTAGCGGCCCTGGCGGCCCGCTGCGCGGTTCCCCTTGAAGGCGGACCGGTGCGGAAGGAGATCGCCACACCCACGGGGGTGGCGCTTCTCGCATCCTCTGGGGCTCGTTTTCTGCAGGATCTTCCCTCTGTGGTGCCTCTTCGGGTCGGCTACGGCGCGGGCAGGAAGGATTTCTCCGTTCCCAACGTGTTGCGTGCACTCCTCTGCAGAGGTGATGCGGAGGGCGAAGAAGAGGGTGGCTCTCTTGAAGAGGTCCTGCTCTTCGAGGTCTCCATCGACGACATGACCGGGGAGGAAATGGGGAGAGTCCTCGCGCTCCTCCAGGAGGTTGCCCTGGAAAGCCATCTCGTGCAGGCCCTCGGAAAGAAGGGACGTCCGCTCTTTCTTCTGCGCGTCCTGGCGAAACGGGAGAACTTCGACAGCGTCGCGGACCTTCTCTTCGGGGAGACGTCCACCATCGGTTTCCGCTACTGGCCCGTGGGGCGGCGGAAAATGCGGTACACTGTGGAACGACGCCCGTTGAAGAAAGGCGAGGAGCGCTTCGTTCGTGTCAAGATCTCCCGCTTCGGGGATGTGACGAAGGAGAAGGTGGAATTCGAGGATCGTTTCGATTCTTCCCGAAAAAATGATTTGGGTCACCTTCAAGGACGATCGAGTGGTCAGGTGAAAGAAGAAAACGGAGAGGAGTGTGAGGGGATATGAAAGTTTTATTGGTGAACGGAAGTCCCCATGCAGAGGGGTGCACCTACACGGCATTGAAAGAAGTGGCTGAAACGCTGAACAACGAGGGAATCGAGACGGAGATCTTTCAGGTCGGAACGAGACCTTTGGCAGGTTGCATTGCCTGTGGCCATTGCCGGCAAGCGGGACGCTGTGTCTTCGACGATGGCGTCAACGATGTTCTCGACATCGCACAAGGCGCCGACGGATTCGTCTTCGGTTCCCCTGTTCACTATGCCGCAATGGGCGGTGCCATCACATGTTTTATGGATCGTCTGTTTTTCACCGACTTAAATTCCGGGAAAAAGGCGTTCTACCTCAAACCGGCTGCCGCAGTCGTCTCCGCGAGACGGGCGGGAACGACCGCGGCGTTCGATCAATTGAACAAATATTTTATGATATCCGAGATGCCCGTGATTTCCTCAAGATATTGGAATATGGTGCATGGATCCACGCCGGAGGACGTGAAAAAAGATTTGGAGGGGTTGCAGATCATGCGCGTGTTGGGAAGAAACATGGCATGGTTCCTCAAGTGCAAGGAAGCCGGAATCAAAGCGGGCGTTCCTTTCCCGGTGCGGGAGGAGAGGATTGCCACCAATTTCATCCGATGAAATTCAGGAAGTGCTGCTCCCTTTCGAAGTCGAAAAAGTTTCCCGAACGAGCCTCCGCGCTGCTTGAAAAGCTGTTCGGAAGGGACTCTTGTTCCGGTCGGCGGGTCTTTTTCTCAAGAACATGGGTGCGGAGAAGGCGGAAAAGAGGTTCCTCAGAAAGCCTTTGGGCACTGTTTTCGATTCTTGTGCGAGAATCGGTCTTCGGAGGTTTTTTCGGAAAGGCTTTTTTCTGAGGAGCCTCTGAAAAATGCCGTGCCGATCCCGGAAAAACGCGATGCAATCGAAAATCGAGAGAGGGCGATTCCTACCTGATCAGGCTTGGTCAGGGTTTCCCTGAAGAAGCACTCTTTGAGCGGGCATTCGCACGGAGGCACTCTCCAGAGGGCTTTCCCCGGCGTTTTTCAACTCTTTCCGCTCTCTCCGACGCCGGAAAAGGAAGAGCGCGTTTTCCAGTTTCTCTTCGCTTCCCGGTGTTCCGGAACGGAGCAGCGCTTTTGCGTCACCACTATGTGCCGAGGCATTCCTGGGAGGGGCTGCAGGGAGCGGACCACGTCGTCCGCGATGCCTTCACCCTTTTCAGAAATCACCAGTTCGAGGAAGAGAGCGTCCGAGGCGCGATCGTGGTCTCCTTCGGAGAGGAAGAGGGAGAAATCCTGTACCTGCGGAAATCGCCACAGAACTTCCTCCACGTCGTACAGGCGCAGCGGCTCGCCTCCTGATCTTCTCCGGGGGAGGCGTCCACGCACCTCCAGGCGGCGGAGGACGGAGCCGCAGGAGCAACGTCCGGGAAGAATCCGCCCTTCGTCGCCGGTCCGATAGCGGATGAGCGGCATAGAGAGGCGCGTCAGAGTGGTGAGCGTCACTTCCCCCCACTCTCCCGGTGGAAGAGTGTTACCATTCTCATCCACGATCTCCGATAGTAGATCGAGTTCCCGCACGTGACACCCTTCACGGGCGGCGCATTCCACGGCGCATCCCCATCCGGATTCGGTGAGTCCGTAGTGAACGAAGACGCGGCATCCCCACCGTTCCTCGATGCGCCGTCGCAGCGAGGGCGGAGCCATGTCTCCGCTGAGAAGGACGATTGCGGGTGCGTGGCGTGAGAGCGTTGTTATTGCGACCGTTCGAGCGGGGAGCCCCACCATCACCAGAGGACGGACCTCGTCCATTCGTGCTGCGGTCTCGACGGGGCTCTCTCGGAGGGGAAACACGTGTACGGAACAGTTCATGCGTCGCAAGGCCCGTTCGAGAAGCCCTCCGATTCCGTCGGGCCCGGTTCCCCCCATGAGGACTCCCACGGTACTTCCCGGAGGGGTGAAGGTGGTCATGCCTCGAAAGAAGAATTCCTCCGTTGCGTTCAGATCCTCGGCGGTGAAATGAAGGCGTTTCGCTGGTGACGTGGTTCCCGACGTGGTGAGCGTGATCACCCGGCGGATTGCGGACTGCGAGACCGTGAGAAAGCGGGATTCCGCTCCGGCGAGATCCGATGGGAAGGTGAAGGGCAATTCCCGAAGAGGGGCGTCCTCAAGGCCGCGAAGGCATTTCCGGTAGAAGGGGGCGTTCGCGGCGGCATGGCGGACGAGAATGCGCAACGCTCTCTCCTGTGCCGTCTCCAGGTTGTTTCGGTCCACCGGTCGAAGAGTTTCGGCGGAGTAGCCGCCCCCCGGCGTTTCGTCTTCCAGGCGGCGAGCGATCCAGGCGTCGAGGGGGGTGATGGGGATGTTCACGGGCGACGGTGCAACGGTGTACCATCTCGGGCGGTGAGGTTCCACGCGCAGAAGGGGACGAGGCGTCCGTCCGGCGCGGCTGCATGGACGCAGCAGAAGCGGAGCCGCTCGAGGTCGAGATTCTCCGCGTCCTGGAAGGCCATGGCGCTGATGCTGAAGTTGCCCCTTTTCCCAAGGCGGAGAAACCGGTCGAGATCGTCCTCCGGTGACGAGGCGGAGGCGCAGCGGTTCGCAACACCTTCTCCGGAGACTTCCCGGGAGACGTCCGCTCCCCAGCGTCGCCGGATGCTCTCCACAGCTCTGAGCGGGCCTTCCGCCCTGGGCCGTGTCCCGCAGCAGGGTTCATGTCCCACGGGGTAGATCCGGTCCGGGGCTTCCACAAGGTACACCGCGCGGAAGGAGCAGCGTTCGTGCTCGCATCGGGAGGGACGGAAGTGCGAGAGTTCGGTGAGCCCCCCGGTCTGTGCGACAAGATGCCGCAGGATCCGGGGCAGGGTCAGGCGCGTCTCGTTCCGGGGTGGGTCGGGATAGCGGCCGAAGAAGCTCAGGGGCTGAAAGTGCACGCCCCGTACCGTGGGGAAGAGGGAAAGACCGTATCGGACGATGTCTCCCATCTCGTCGTCGTTCACTCCCCGCAGAAGGGTCGGCACGAGAACCACCCCCAGTTCCGCCCCGGCGCAGGCGCGGAGAGCATCTGTCTTGACCGCTCCGAGGTGTCTTCCCCGAAGTGCGAGATGCGTCGCCTCCCGAAGGCCGTCGAACTGGAGGAACACCCATCCCAGCCCTGCCTCCCGAAGCCTTCGGGCGTATCCGGGCTCTTCGGCGAGGCGGAGGCCGTTCGTGTTGAGCTGAATTCCGGAAAAACCGAGACCGGATGCCAGACGGAGGAGTTCGGGCAGGTCGGATCGTTCCGTGGGTTCACCGCCGGAGAGTTGAAGTATCGCGCCCTCGGCTCTGTCCCGGACCTTTCGGAGCAGGGTCTCCAGGGTGGCGAAGTCCGGTTCGTCCCCGCTCCCCGCGTCGGCGAAGCAGACCGGACAGCCGAGTCGGCAACGCTTCGTCACCTCCACCACGACGGTACAGCTCCGCTGTTCATGGAATTCGCAAAGGCCACAGCCCCGGGGGCAGTCGTCGTGCGGTGTGTCCTCCGGACCGGAAAGGGGAAATCGGGAGGATGTCCAGGCGCGCAGGTCCGGCGCTCCCTCCCAGACAAGGCAGGAAAAATCTCCGTGGTCGGGGCATCGTTTCCGGAGAAAGACGTTTTCCTTCTCCGTCTCCAGAGCGGCGGAAACGCGCCTGAGACAGACGGGACAGAGGCTGTGCGTGCGTCGCAGGAGCGCCATCAGGAGGTGCGTCCTTCCTGGAGGTCGAAGCCCTGTTCTTCGAGTAATTGCAGTGTCTTTTCGAGCGTTGCGGCGACCATGGAGGAACAGGAGAGCGGATCGGGAGCGGCTGTGCCGCCCAGAATATCGCCGCAGCCCACGCGCTCTCCTCCGGCGCCCCAGCGTTCCCGGAACCAGCGGTGCAGCTCCTCCGCCATGAAGAGAAGCCGGGGGTCCTTCTGCTCCCACGATGAACCCTTTCCGGCGTAGAAGCCGAGGAGACAACAGGCGCCGCTCAGGGCGCCGCAGGTCCCCCAGGGAACGTATCCGCCTTTGCAGAGTCCCCCCAGAGAGGCGACCAGGTCCGGATTCTCCCGCCCCGTATAGGCCAGCCCAGCCAGAATCAGAATCTGGGAGCAACAGAATCCCTCCCGTGCCCATTCCATCACCGCAGTGTGAAGATCGTCCATGCTCTCCCTCCTCGATACCTAGGCGCGAATGGTTTCGACCGGTCTGTCCGGGGACGATTTTTTCCGTTCAGCGCACTTGTTCCACTGTGCTCGGAGAGAAGCACTCCTGTCGCTCCGCATCGCCAAAGCCGGATGCGTTCTTCCGTAGGAACACCCAGAGACCGTAGCCGAGGGAACGGCAGGGTTGACGCGGTGGCTCCAGGATGCCCTCCCAGACGAGTCGTGCCGTACATTCCCGGAGCAGTGCGGAGTGATCCTCGAAAAGCAGAAGCGCGAATCCGTGCTCCGAAAGGGCTGTTTCCAGCTCTTTTCGGGAACGGGCTCCCTGCGCGCAGGACTCCCCTTCTCCACCGCAGGGTTGGCCGCTACGGCGGAAGAGGTCTGTCACGCCGAACCGGCCGCCGCGTCTCAGAACGCGAGCGATCTCCCCGAGGACGGGAAAAAGCGATTTCTGCAGGGAAAGGACGCATTCGCAAATCACGCCCTCGAATGTTTCCTCCCCAAAGGGAATGTGGCGGAGATTCCCCTCCACCACCGGGCCCTTCGCCGCAGCCCGGGAAAGAAGAGCCGCGGATCTGTCCAATCCCACGGCGCGGACGCCCTGCGCTTGGAGCAGTTCAAGGGTCGCTCCTCCGCCGCACCCCGCGTCGAGAACGGCCGTTCCGGAAGAAAACCCGCACAGGCCGAGCAGCCGGAGGGACAGTGCCCTTCCACCGGGGTGCATGGCCTCTCCCATGACAGTACGCCACAGGGGGTGTTCGTAGGGAAGCGACACTACTTGTCCTCCAGAATTTTCTCCACTTCGAGCATCTTGCCCAGGGCAAGGGCTTCGGGAACGAGAACGAGCCCACAGACGGCACAGGCGGGCAGCTCCACCTCGAAGCGGCTGCCGAGATAACAAGCGGCCACCTTCCGGGGCTTGAGTTCGCCGCCGCAACCGCACCGCCAACCTGTTTCGTCCTTGAAACTGAGTCCCGTCTCTCCGCTCATGACAGAACCTCCACGGTCATGCGATGGCTCCAGGCGTTGACGATCCGAAAGGAAGCCCCTTCGGTTCGGTATTCCACCCAGAAGGTGACGTTACCGATGCGTGAGGTTGCCAGCATCCTTCCCTCCGGTGAAACGAGAAGGCGGGCCGAATTGGAGGCCTCCCAAAGAGTTCGCCGGAGATCGCTGTCGAGGATGTGGCGTTCTTCAAGGCACCGTCGTACGTCGGGAGACACGATGAGATCCACATCTTCCCAAGGGTCCGGCGGGAGATCGCAGGTTCCGAGAAGTCGTCGTCGCAACTGCTCCCGGTTGGTTTGTCTCGCGGAGAACCCCACCGCCTCGTAAGGTGCCTCGGGAGGAAAGAAGAGGTCCAGAAGGTGCGCCACCGGTTTGCCCGAGTCGGAGAGACTTTCCCGGCACATGGCGCAGTAGGCGAGAAAATCTTTGTCGCTTTCTTCGAGCCGTCGTCGCACCCCTTTTTTCGCCAGATCCGGATCCACAAGAGACTGGAGACCGCCGTAGCCGCAGCAACGTGTGGTCTCGCCCGTCATGGACAGTTCCTCGAAGGGCTGCCCCAGGGCTCGGAGAATGTCCCGAACGGCATTACGCCAGGCCGGAAGAGAGCGGGTCGTACAGGGATCGTGAAGCGCGAGTGGGTTCGGCAGGGGATGGCCCGGAGGCAGCCCCTTTTCGCGGAGTACTTCCCAGAGGGAAAGAAAAGAGGTTTCCGGAAGCAGGCGACGAAAAACGTCGCCGCAGGAGGAACAGGCAAGGATCAGCGGAGGATTTCCGAGGGATTTCAGGGTTTCCCGCAGGGTATCGAGAACTTTTTGAAGCATGTCCCGTCGCCCTGCCCACCAGGCCGGAGCGCCGCAGCATCCCAGGAGCACTCCGAGGGTTCCGGAAAAGCGTTCGTCCAAAAAGGAGACAAGTGCCTCGGTCTGCTCCGGCATGGTGCCCGCGAGCTGGCATCCCGGAAAGAAAAGGGCCTTCGTTGCCGTGCGGCCCGGGCGGAACCCCGCGGCCCGGGGGCCGTTCGCATGATCCATGTCCAGCAGGGCGAACTCGTGGGCCGAAGGAGGCATGAGGCCGCGCTCCACGAGTTCCTCCCGGGCGGCGCGGCAGAGGTCCGCCATGGAGAAGTCGTTGGGGCAGAGCGTTTCGCAGAGTCCGCAGAGCGCGCAGGAATTGATCATCCTGTTCGCCTGGTGGTATCCCTGGACGACGGCGAAGTTGTTGTAGATTTCTCTGGCGTACGCCCTGGGATAACGCTTGTACGTCTCCAGAAAAACGCACTCTCTCACGCAGTGGCGGCACTCGCACTGGAGACAGCGCTGGGCTTCCTCCGCGGAATCGTTCCTCGGAGGGATCGACGCCACATCGCGGAGCGGTGTGTGAAGTCGGGTCGCGTTGGAAATTTCCTTCTCTCTGCCCGAGGAGAGGGATGCCCCCTGGAGAAACCGGTCCAGGGAGTTCGCGGCGCGCTTTCCATCGGCAGCCTCCCAGACGGGAGAGGACGATCCGTTCCGGAGAAAACCTCCGGCGAACAAGCCTTCGATGGTCGTCTCATACGTCGCGGAATCCACTGCCCCGACGGTGGAAAGATGCGCCAGGGCGGGATCGTCCATGCCAAGGTAGGCCGCCTCGCCCTCCCGGAGGGCCGGGAGAGAGAGGGGTTCCTCGCTTGAGCGGGTTACGCCGAGCTTCTGCAGAAACGCCCATGTTTCGGCGAGGATGTTTTGCGGAAGCGTTTCCTCGGGGAGGGAGAGAAGGCGCCCTCCCGGCAGCGTTCCCGTGAATCCCAGAAGGACCCGATACCCCTTCTTGGCCAGTTCACAGGCGCAGACCAGCGAGGAAAGGCCGCCTCCGAGCACGGTGACGGTTTTGCCTTTGGCAGGAAGGCGCAGGGGCGGTGCGGCGGGGCTTGTCCTTTCGAGACAGGCCCGCTCCAGCCGGCCGAGTTCCACTGCTCCCCCCGTTTCGGCCCGAATACAGGCGCTCTGGCAGGGGTGGTCGCAGATTCGCCCCAAAATGTCCGGTAAGGACATGGTCTTTGCCAGGATCTTTCGGGCTTCGTCGAAGCGCTCCTGCGCCATGGCGGCACAAAAAGCCCGTGCGTCCACCTTGAGGGGGCAGGCAGTCTGACAGTAAGGGGGTTCTTCCTGAATACAGCGATGCTCCAGGTCCCTGAGCATATTCTGTTCCATGGATCGCCTCCGAAGGAAAAGACGTTTCCGACGGTTCGTCTCCCCCCGGGAAGGGCGGCGAGTTGTCGAAGAATTCCAGAAAATGCGGGTTCGAAGGCGTTCTGGATTCGCGACAAACACGGCCATTGAGCCGGCAGACTACGTTCCGGGAAGAGTTTAGAAACGTTCGGGCTTCTTGGCAAACCGGTTCCGGATCGAGATCTCCGGGTTTCCGGAAGAGCCGTTCCCCCGCTTTCTCGCTCAGAGGAGAAGCGGGGGAACGGAGGGACGGGACCTTGTCTAGACGTGCTCTCCCCCCAGACCCGCGAGAATTTTTTCCGGGCGGGCGGGAAGCCGATGGACCCGTACGCCGCAGGCGTTGTAGATGGCATTGCCGATGGCGGCGTGGGGACTCGAGAGAGGAAGCTCCCCCACTCCTGCCGCGCCGAAGGGGCCGAACTCGCGCGGATAGTTCTCGAAGTAGACGATCTCGATGTTGTCCGGAATGTCCTTCGCGAAGGGAAAGCCAGCACCGAGGAGCGTGGAGTGCTTCTTGATATCCTCGAAATCCTCGGAAAGAGCGAGGCCGATTCCCTGAGCGATGCCGCCGTAGATCTGTCCGTCCGTGACGAGCCGATTGTTCACCTTGCCGATGTCCGCCATGAGGGTCATCTTGTCCACGGTGACCTTACCGGTCTCGGTGTTCACCGACACCTCGGCGAGGAAGACGCCGTACATGTAAACCACGAAAGGTTTTCCCTGTCCCTTTTCATCGCAGGCCACGCCGGGAACGGTGAATTTTCCCACGTATTTCACGGGTTTTCCCGCTGCGATAGCCTCCGCGTAGGTCATGCAGGTGCCATCGGCCTTACGGAGCCCCGCCACCATTTCCGTGCAGGCCACGCGAATGGCGTTCCCCGTGAGCACCTGCTGACGTGAGCCGCCGGAAGGACCTGAATTGGGTGTTTGCGACGTGTCGGGCCAGGTGAAGCGCAGCCGGTCCGGGGTGATGCCCAAGGGGCGCAGTGCCTCGTGGGCGGTGCCAATGGCGCCCATGTCCGCTCCCTGACCGTGATCCTCCCAGGCGGAGACGATGGTGACGGTGTCGTCGGGATTGAGCACCGCCCAGGCCTCGGAGCTGTCCGGTCCGTCGAGCCCGCAGCCGTAGCAGGCCATGGCGAGGCCGACACCTTTCTTGATTGTGTCGGTGGATTCCTTCTCCGCCTTTTTCTTCGCCGCCTCGTACCGGGGTTTCAGTGCCTCGAGCATTTCTGGATAGCTGAAGACCTCCGGTTCCTGACCGCTGGGGTTCGTCGCGCCGGGGCGGTAGCAGTTTTTGAAGCGAATCTCCCAGGGATCCATGCCGAGTTTCTCCGCCAGTTCATCCATGAGAAGTTCCGACGAGTAGAGGGACTGGGGAGAGCCGTAGGCGCGGAAGGCGGAGCCCCAGGCGTGGTTTGTGCACACCGTGCGTCCTGTCCCTTTGATGTTGGGAATATTATAGCCCGCGCCCATGAACTGGGCGCCTCGAAGGGTGAGCAGGTCGCCGAACTCGGAATAGGGGCCGTGGTCCACGTTGTAGTCCGTCTCCATGGCGAGAAGTCGGCCCTCTTTGTCGGCGGCGTACTTGATGTTCACGAAGAAGGGCGAACGCTTCCCCGTGTAGGTCATGTGCTGAAAGTAGGTGTACCGGAGGAAGCAGGGTTTTCCCGTGGCGAGGGTGGCCGCGCCGACCAGGGCTTCCATGGTGGGGCTGAACTTGTAGCCGAAGGTGCCTCCCATGGGGTTCGACACGAGGGCGATCTTGTCGGGTTCCACGCCGAGCCCTGGGGCGATCATGTAGAGGTGCAGATGGGCGCCGATAGTCTTGGAGTGGATCTTGAGAATTCCGTCGTCCGTCATGTAGGCGAAGCCCACATCGGGCTCGATGGTCATGTGGGGTTGTCTTCCCACGTAGAAATCGTCCTCCACGGTGACGGCGGCCGTTTCGAAGATCGGTCCCGTGGGGTCGCCCTTCTCCAGGTTCTGAATGTAGTAGATGTTGGGCGTGCCGGGGTGAATTTCCAGGGCGTCCTCCGCCATGGCTGCGGGGGCGCTCATGTAGGCGGGAAGGATCTCCAGGTCCACCTTGACCTTCTCCGCCGCCGCGCAGGCATTCTCGTAGGTGTCGGCGCAGACGATGGCGATGGCATCGCCGAACTGGAAGACCTTTTCGTCGCAGAGAATGGGCCGGTCCCAGCCGTCTCCCTTGTTGGTCGGGAACGTGATGAGTCCCGTGATGCGGTTCTTCCCCTTCACGTCCTTGTGGGTGACCACCTTGTAGACGCCGGGCATCTTCTCCGCCTCGGACGTGTCGATGCCCCGGATGTTCGCGTGGCTCACCGTGGCCTGCACGAGCGCGAGCTGCAGCGTCTCCTCCGGAAGTTTCAATCCGAGGTCCGCGCCGTAATCGAGCGTTCCCGTGGCCTTCGCCACCGCGGTGGGGCGTGGATAGGTGCCGCCCCAGATACGGCCGTTCTCGGGGAGGCGGTATTCCAGCTCGCTCTCGCTCATTTCGCCACGAAGTACCTTCGCCGCGGCCATCACGGCATCGACGATGGGGATGTACCCCGTGCAGCGACAGGCGTTCCGGTTCACGTGGAACCACTCCCGGACCTCTTCCCGGGTCGGCTTGGGATTTTGGTCGAGAAGTGCCTTTGCGGAGACGATGAAGCCGGGCGTGCAGAAGCCGCACTGGGCTGCGCCGAACTTGACCCAAGCCTTCTGGAGGGGATGCAGCTTTTCCGGTGTGCCGATGCCTTCGACGGTGGTCACGCAATCCCCTTCGGTGATTCTGTTGATTTTGAACACGCAGGAACGAATCAGTTTCCCGTTGAGAATGACATTGCAGGAGCCGCAATGTCCCGTTCCGCATCCCACTTTGGTTCCCGTGAGACCGAGCTGTTCCCGCAATACCTTCGCCAGGGTGTCCTCCCCATCGACAATGACATTGCGCTCCACGCCGTTGACGAAGAAACGTTTCTGAATCACCGTTCTTCAACCTCCCTTGAACTCTTTTTTGTGTGTCCTGTAATTTCCCGGCTCACTCGTGCGCTCTCGTTCTGTTTCATGGGATTGGCGCAGAAGATGCGTTGCGCTTCCATTCCCCGCCTTTTCACGCCCGTCGCTTTGGTGACATGTCCTTCTTTCATCACCTCCAAACAAAAAGGGACTGCCCGTGCGCAAAGATGGCAGTCCCGAAAGAAGAACATTCTTCTCCGCCTTCCTTGCCAAACACGGGAGGCGTGTCCGTTTCCAGACACACCCTAACGGCTGCATGCCGTGAGATCGCTCTTGTAGGCGATGCAGCTCGGAAGGTTTCTTTATTTTCGGTTGTAATACCTGATACCGAGCGAAAGGGTCCGCTTATGTCCCTTTCAGTCTGATTCTCCGAAACGGAAAGAGAACTTTCTCCCGCTCCGGGAATTCAGCGGTCGGCTTACTTGAGAAGAATCGCCGCTCCTGCGTCGGCGCAACGCTCGTCCTCGTCGATGGTGCCGCCGCTGACGCCGATGGCGCCGACGATGACTCCGTCCTTGTTCTTCAGAGGAACGCCGCCGGCGAAAATAATGACGCCGTCGTTGGACACTTCGATGCCGTAGAGAGGACCATCGGGGAGAGATGCGGCGCCGAGCTGTCGGGTGGTCATGTTGAAGAAGCGAGCGGTCTTTGCCTTCTTGATGGAAATGTCCACGCTGCCGATGAACGCACCGTCTTGGCGGGCGAAGGCTTTCAGGTTGGCCCCAGCATCCACCACGGCAATGTTCATGGGCACGCCCTGGGCGACTGCGTCGGCCAGGGCGGCCTCAAGGACCATCTGGGCCTGCTTCAGGGTGAGATCTCCGGGAAGTTGAAGCTTGGAAACATCCACAGCCATCGTTGTTCTCCTCCTTTGTGAATGGAAAAACTCATGGAACTGCAAATATTTTCCTGTGAATGAAGAATTCTGTCAAGTGATTTTGAGAAGAGACGGTTTTCTTTTGAAGATGTATATTGTGCACGAAATCAAAGGGTGGCAAGATATTGATGCAAAACGTCAATATACAATCAAATAAAAAGAATTTTTCGAGATTTTTATCCTAAAAAAAGAACAAAACTGGACAAAAGAGTTCCCGTCTCGAAGAGTCCTTTGAACAACGCTTTGGAGTGGGCGCCGTTTTCGAATTTTGAAGAAGGATGCGTTTCTTGGGCGGAAAGAGCGGCGTACCAGTTCACCGGCCATGGAGCAGATGCGGATTCGCGTGCGCTCCTCTGCGGAGGAAGAGGTTTTTTGTGGACGAACCCACCCTGAGTACGCGTCTGAAGACGTGGCGTGCCCGGGGTGGGAGAAGGTCATCCCAGAAAGGGGCGTCTCCAGTTCGTGGCGGGAACGGTGGTCTCCTTGATGTTCCGGGGTGAGAGCCACCGGGTGAGATTGTTCCAGAATCCCGCCTTGTCGTTCGTCCCGGAATGACGAGATCCTCCGAAGGGCTGACGCCCCACCACGGCTCCCGTGGGCTTGTCGTTGATATAGAAATTGCCCGCGGCGTGCCGGAGGAGACATTCCGCCGTGGCGATGGCGGCGCGGTCCCCGGCGAAAACAGCCCCCGTGAGAGCGTATTCCGTGGTGACGTCGCAGAGGCGGAGCGTCTCCTCGTAGGCGTCGTCGGGGTAGACGTAGACGGTGATCACGGGACCGAAGATTTCCTCGGTCATGAGCTTCCCTCGTGGATTGGACGTGCGGATAACCGTGGGTTCCACAAACCATCCCTTCCGGTTGTCGCAGCCGCCTCCCAGGAGAAGTGTGTATTCCTCGGGATGGTTCCGGGCGTAGTCGAGATAGCCCTTGATCTTGCGGAATGCCTCCTCGTCGATGACGGCTCCCATGGCATTGCCCAGGTCCTCCACGGGGCCCATGGAGATGAGGGGAACCTCTCTCCGGAGGTACTCCTCCACGCTGCCCCAGAGGCTCTCGGGAATATAGGCCCGGGAAGCGGCGGAACATTTCTGTCCCTGCAGTTCGAATCCGCCGCGCAGGAGATTCGCTCCCAGGGCAATGGGGTCCGCCGACGCGTGGGCGAAGATGAAATCCTTTCCTCCGGTCTCCCCCACCACGCGGGGGAAAGAGCGATAGGATTCGACGGAAGAGCCGATGGTCTGCCACAGGGTGAGAAAGGTCGCATAGCTTCCGGTGAAATGGAGACCGCTCAGGAAAGGGTGGCGCAGGACCGTGGCTCCGTCGGCGCTGGAGAAGGGGACGTAGTTCACCACTCCCGGCGGCAGTCCCGCCTCGAGGAGGAGTTCCATGATGAGATAGTTTGCGTAAAGGACACTCTTCGCGGGTTTCCAGAGGACGACGTTGCCGCACATGGCGGGGGCCGTCGGCAGATTTCCCGCGATGGAATAGAAGTTGAAAGGGGTGACAGCGACGATGAACCCTTCCAGGGGACGCCAGTCGAAACGGTTGATCTCCATCCGTCCTTGAAGGGGCTGCTCCTGATAGATCTCGTGGAGGTAGA
Organism: Aminiphilus circumscriptus DSM 16581; assembly: GCF_000526375.1. Classification (NCBI taxonomy): domain Bacteria; kingdom Thermotogati; phylum Synergistota; class Synergistia; order Synergistales; family Aminiphilaceae; genus Aminiphilus; species Aminiphilus circumscriptus. Next base: position 571,898 of record NZ_JAFY01000002.1, read on the forward strand.
AGACGTTGAAGCGCCAGAAATCCACGAGTTCCGCGAGATCGATCTCCGCCTCGAAGGGTGTTTTGGAGAGATTGGTCATGATGGCGGCGATGTGCTCGGTGCGCCGCACCGTGGCGAGCATGTCCGCGGCACGTTGAAAAACCGCCGCTCGTTGATACCATGGTGTGGTGGACCAATCTCTCCATGCTTCGAGAGCGTTCTCCACAGCGGCCTCGAGTTCCCTCGGTCCTGCGAGATGCGCGTTTCCCAGAAAACGTGTCGCATCGTGGGGAACGCGAAGCGGAATCGTTTTGCCGGTGTACACTTTTTCCCCACCAATGAGACAGGGCAACTCCCGGGGTGTTTTCCTCACTCGTTCCAGTTCCGCGAGCAGGCGTTCCCGCTCGGGGGAACCAGGGCCATAGGTCACAAGAGCATCCGCGTCGTTTTTGGGACGATCCATTTTCCACATGGAACTCTTCCTCCTTTATGCACAGATTCCACCAGGGGTGTGGATATGTGGATAAGAAATGTGGATATCTATGGAGAAAAGAGCCTTCGAGAGGCTGTCGTTACCGAATTGTCACGCCCAACGATGCCTGTGGAAAAAGAAGTCAAAAGAAGAATGCGTCATCATGTTGTTTCTTTGTAGGGGTATGTTTTTCGAGAAAAATGCCGAAAAAAGCACAGATGTTATGGGCTCAAAGTCACGATCTGAGTGGGATCTCTGAGAATGATTTCCGCTCCTTCCCGTCCTGTTTGGACCTTTCCCATCAAGACCAATTTACCCGAGGCAAGCATGTCCAGAGAGGGGAGGTGCGGTCTGTCACTTTCGTAGACTACTATTGCCGTGTGTCCTTTCTTTTCGAGGAGAAGAGAGCGCGTTCCCTTCTTTTCCACTCTTGCCGTGCGGAACTCCAGCGTGACGAAGCAGCCTGCGAGAGTGGGCAGCTCCGCCCAGATCTGTTCTCCCGTGAAATGTCGCCCCGCGGCGGCGTTCCAGAGACCACGTCGCTGTTCTCGGGCTTCCCGAAAGGCGTCGCGAATGCGCTCCACATAACGGACGTTGGGTGGCAGGGTGAACGGCATGGCCACTCCTCGCCGAACGAGTTCCTCATTGACGAGCACTTCGCCGTCAGGTCCTTCGGTCCACACATAGGCGAGGAGGCGGTTATAACGGTCCCGGCGTTCCACGTCCTCTTCCAGTCGGACTTTTTTCCCCAGGACGAGGTTTTTGTTTTCCAACGCGGCGATCCTTCCGAGTTCCTCTTCTCCGCGGGTGGGATGGTGCAGCTCCGGCGTGTCGATGAGGAGGTAACGAACTTTCTCGCTTTTTCCATCCTCGGTGGTGACGACGATGGTGTCTCCGTCGATAACCTCTGTGACAAGGCCGAGAGAGGCGTCTCCTCTGTCAAAAAAATGAACGGTCGCGACGAGAAGTGCGAGGAGAAGCGCTGAGAGTGATTTCACCTTGCGACGGTTTCGCAGGATGTTTGACGGCATGGTGCTTCTTTTCACGGAGCAGGCCCTCCTCTCGGAGGAAAGCTCGTTTCGTTCTTCACCGCTTCCTGCCTTGTCTCTGTCTGTGACGCGTGAGGGTTGTCGCTTCTTTCCGGAGGAAAGGGAAGAAGCGACGACGAAGACGTGGAAAGAAGAGAATGGAGGCGCCAGAGTACGGAAGGACAGGACAAGGGATTTCCTCCTGCCTCGATATATGTGAGAATGGAAGGAAAGTCTCTTTTGGACCAGGAGGGGAGGAGGAGGTGTGTAATGCCCGCCTCCACCAGCACTTCCGGCGACCAGGGAATTCCAGGACCCTGAAGGATGCATCCTTCCATGGACTTGAACGTGGGCATGAGAGAGAGAATCTGTCTGTCCCGAAGCGCTTCGGCGCTGATCCATGCCCAGGAGCACGATCCGGCGAGGTGCGCTCCCGACCAGGCGGGAAAGACATCGGGAGCGGAGTGAAGGTCGTCGAAGATTGCCAGGCTCCATCCCCACTCCCGAAGAAGCGGAACCAGTTCCGCATCATAACCAAGGAGCGCCACCTTTCCCCCTCGCGGAAGGAACCGGAGTGTTTCGAGAGGAAAACCCTCTTTCGGAGGAGGAAGCAGCGCCGCCGCCGCCGCGGATGCCGCGGCGAACTCCTGAGGAAAGGGCGAGACGAGCAGTTCCGCCAATCCCTGGGCGCTCTGGCGGAGAAGGTTCTCCGTATGGGAGTGGATACTGCGGAGCACTTCGTGGCCGGGCAATGGAACAGTGCCGATGCCGCATCGCCCGTCCCGGAGAAGCACACAGCTTCCGTGCCATCCGAGAACGAGTCGTTCCACGACGCCGTCGGGAATGCTGCGGATGTGGTCGAGGATCTTCTCGTACAGTCGCATGAGGTCCTCCCTCTCGTGATGGGGGCTTTTGGCTGAACGCCCACATCATCCCGTGGTTCCTATGGTACCGTATTTTTCGAAAAAGACACGGGCAAAACCTTGAAAAATCTCCGGGTAAGTTCCATTGCGCTTCTCGTGAACGACCTCCTCTTGAAGGATGAGAAAGGTCCGTCATTAAGGTGAAACGAAGGCCGATCTTCGTCGCAGATGCGAAGACACCTTGGGAAACAAACGATCTTCTCGATTCCTCATCTTACGTCGTTGATGATTACGTCGTTGATGAAGCGTGTAACCCTTCCTTCATACATAGAACGGAGCAAAATGCTCACACGAAATGCTCATACGAGGAGAACGGCGTCATCGCGGCGGTTTTTGCCTCACCACTTTTGAAATGGGTGTGTGCAATGTCGGCGCACGCGATGTTGCGCGCTCAGAAGTCCTTGAAAGACGGATTTTTGAGGAAAAAAAGCGCATCGGGGAATCGTCGTGAAAAGCTAGGGAAGCCCTGAATAAAGACCTTTTGCTTTCCCTTGACTCGGGTCGCATTAGGCTCTGCGAGGCGCCCTGCGGGGCTGAAGCAGTCTTATTCAGAGATTCCCTAAAAAATCGAACACGCCCTCCTTTTTTTTCGAGAAGACTCGCGTCCTGAGGATGGAGAAAAACGAAAGGGGTTCCGAGCATGATCGTGTTGGATGAGAAACAGGAAGCCCTGCTGCGCCGCTATGTCTCCCTTCTTGTGGAGGCAAACTCCCGAGCCCGGTTGATTGGCCCTTCCGATCCGGAGATCATCTGGTCGGAACATGTTCTGGACTGCCTTGCCACGGTGGATGTTCTTCCCCGGGAGAGAGGACTGGTTCTTGACCTGGGCTCGGGAGGAGGATTGCCGGGGATGATTTGGGCCGTATGCCGTCCGGATCTTCAGGTCGTACTCTGTGACAGCGTTCGGAAAAAAGCGGAACAGCTGCGCCTTATGGTGGCATTCCTCGGTCTGGAGAACGTTCGGGTCGAGGCGGTTCGTTCGGAAGAACTGGCCGCACGGGAGCGCGAAACGTTCCTTCTGGTGGGTGCGAGGGCGCTGAGTCATCTCGGGACGGTTGCCGAATTGTGTGCCCCTCTCGTGCAAGTGGGTGGGAGTGTTCTCGCCATGAAAGGACCGGGTGTTGAGAAGGAGCTGGCGGAAATTCGAAATCCCTGGGCCTTGCTCGGTCTGGCATCTCCGGAGATGATGTCCTATGAACTGAACGGCAAATCACGGTATCTCGTCCTGCTGCGCAAGAATGCGGCATGTCCTTCCGCCATTCCACGAAGACCCGGAATGGCGGAGAAGCACCCCTGGTGGAGGTGAATGATTCGTGCGAGTTTTCGCGGTAGCCAATCAAAAGGGAGGCGTCGGAAAGACTACCTGTTGCATCAATCTCGCTGCAGCATTGGGCATATTGGGCGTTGAAACACTGGTCCTCGACATGGATCCTCAGGGCAATTGCACGAGTGGATTGGGCATTGAAAGAAAAAGCCTCTCGAAGAGCATCTATCATGTTCTTGTCGAGGGTACGAGCATGGAGGAAGTTCTCGTTCCCACCGCCTGGAAAGGAGTTCATCTTGTTCCTGCAACGCTCGATCTGGCCGGAGCGGAGGTCGAACTGGCGGGAGCCATGAGCCGGGAAAACCGCCTGCGCCGTCAGCTCCACTGTTCCCATCCCTACGACCTCGTGCTCATCGACTGCCCTCCCTCGCTAGGGTTGCTCACGGTGAACGCCCTTGTGGCTGCGGAAAGGATCCTTGTTCCCATCCAATGTGAGTATTTTGCCCTTGAAGGAGTCGGCCAGCTTACTCGCACCGTTCGGCTCATCCAGGGATATCTGAACGAAACGCTCACCCTCGGAGGTGTGGTGCTCACCATGTTCGACGGAAGAACCCGTCTTGCGAAGGAAGTCGCCGAGGAGGTACGGCGTCAGTTCGGCTCGGATGTCTTCGAAACCATCATTCCAAGAAATGTTCGTCTTTCCGAGGCCCCGAGCTTCGGGAAGCCCATTGCCTATTACGACCCCACAAGCGCGGGAGCCGATGCCTATGATGCACTGGCGAAGGAGGTGCGGGCGCGATGGTTCGCGGAAAAGCGCTAGGAAAGGGATTGGAGGCTCTTTTCCCGGACTCGGGAAACGGAGAACCGCAAAGGAATCCGCGCAAACTTCCGCTCTCTCATCTCGTTCCAAATCCAGAACAGCCTCGGCGGTTCATGGACCCGGACGCCCTTCAATCTCTCGCGGATTCAATTCGTGAACACGGAATCGTGCAGCCCCTCCTCGTTCGGGAGCTTCCCTCGGGAGAATACCAGATTGTGGCGGGCGAGCGGCGGTGGCGCGCCGCTCGCATGGTGGGACTTGAAGATGTTCCTGTGCATGTGCTCTCCGTTGAGGATGGAGAACTCCTGGAAGTTGCCCTTGTGGAGAACATCCAGCGGGAAGATCTCTCACCTCTTGACGTCGCCGAAGCCCTCTCTCTTCTCATCGAAAAGTTTGGACTCACGCAAGAGGAGGTGGCGACCCGCGTCGGCTGGAGCAGAAGTGCGGTGACGAACAAGCTGCGCCTACTCCACTTGCCCGAAGAGGTGCGAGCGCTTCTCAAAGACGGTGGCCTTTCTGAAGGACATGCGAGAGTGCTCCTTTCCTTCCCCCGAGAGACGATGCTTTCTTTTGCGAAAAAAATTGTGGCTCAGGGGCTTTCTGTTCGCGAAGTCGAGCGTGCGGCTCAGCGGTGCGGCATGTCTCGGAAGCGGCGATCTCCCACGGACGAGACCCTTTTCTCCGATGTGACGCAACGTTTTGCGGATCGCTTCGGCATGAAAATCCAAATCTCCGGCCGAGGATCGCGAATGCGGCTTAAAATGGAAGGGCTCGACAAAGGGCAGATTACGGCACTGCTCGAATTTTTGGAGGAGCGAGGATCGCAATTATTTCCCGGGAAATAGCTGAGAGAGAGGAGGGCGATTGGAGAGAAGAGGTCGATGAGGAATTGAATTTTTTGGTGGGGACGAAAAAGATGGCGCAAAAAACAGGACGTATCTTCAAATCATCGCAACCAGATCATGCAGGGAGCGATGCGGATCATGGAGAGAAAGAGGCAAGTGGGTTTCTCGGATTGTGATGAGATGCGGCGATCGTGTTTGATCTTGTTGAAGAAGACCTCCACGAGGTGTTTCTTGCGAGGGCATCAGGAAGTCGCACTCCCGGGGGGTTTTGGGTTCGACCGAGGTGGTGCGGCGGCGATGCTCCCGCGTCGTTCGATCGGCGAAGGCGGAAGTGTCACGGTCATTCCGTTCTCTCCGAGGGCGTAGATTTGCCTCTGTCACACGCAGCGAAAAACTCCGGAACGATGGCGATGTCTGCCGCGATTCCTTCCGTCGGAAGAAATCGAAACGGATTGCCGCATTCGTCTACGACCGCGTGAGTTTTTGAGGAAATCCACTGCGGAACCGACCGAACGCCTGTGTGTTCTTCTCCCCTTGCCGGGGTCCTATGTTGGTACGCTCAGACGGCGTGCGGTCGATCATCAGAGATTCGATGTCTGTTTCGGGACGCATCTTTTTCTCAAGAGTCCGTTGTCATATGCCGTGTGCTTTCCGTCTCCAAAAGCGCGTGAAACCCTTCTGTCAGGGACCGTGCTCGGAGAGAGTGTTCTTCCACGGGCATCCGTTCGAAGAATTCAGAGTAGCGCATTGACGCTCGCTCGGTTATCCTTGCAAGGGCGCTCATTCCTCCCGCTTCGGTCCGGGGCGGAAGTTTCGAAAAGTCGTTCCCCTGCCGCATCATCGATGTCATGTCGGCTTGTCGCTATGCATGAGAACTGACCCCACGTGCTTGTCCAATTTTGTAAACACGCCCTAATACATAAAGAGGAATGTTTCATGTTCATTGGGAAATTGTTTGGATCGCCAGAGTTTTTCTATTGTGATCGTGCCGTTGTCTTTTCTTCACGAAAAGCGCTTGCTCTCTTGTGTTACTTGTTAGTGGAAGGAAAAGTCACCAGAGAGAAGGCTGCCGGCTTGTTGTGGAGTGAAAAGGAGGAGGCGACGGCGCAGAAAAATCTACGCAATACCCTGTATCTCTTGAAAAAAATGACTCCCGAAGGATGTGTTCTGTCCGATAGGCAGTGGATTTTCCTCGGAGCCCGCGACGCAATCCGAACGGATCTTGAAAAACTCGACGAAATGGAAACGATGAGCGTTGAACAGTGCCTCGGTTTCATCCCTCCCTTTCTTGATGGCTTGTACATCAAGGAGTGTCCTGTGTTTGACGAGTGGTTGCAACAGGTGAGGTATTTCTACGAGGAGCGAGCTGCGGTCGCCTTGAAAAAAAGGGCCGCAAGAGCATGCGAAGAAGGGCTTCTTGAGGATGGGCTGAGGTTGCTGCACGCTTATTATGGAAAAAACAGACTTGATGAAGAGGCGTGCCGCCTCTTGATGACGGCCTATGGAAAACAGCAGGACAAGAACAAGATCCGGGAACTCTATCGCAATCTGGAGCGTCATTTGAAAAAAGAACTGGGAATGTTTCCAGGAAAGCGCACGAGGAATGTGTACGAAACTTTCTTGGAGGGGGAGCTTCCCGATGGCGAAACAATTTTCGTTGAGGAAAGCATGCCTTCCGAATGTCGTGATGACTGGTTTTATGGTAGGGAAAGGGAGATGGATGAGATCCGTTCTTTCTTGGACGGAGCTTCCAGGGTACTTCGTTGCTTTCTGGTCATCGGAGAAGCGGGAGTTGGAAAGAGTTGTTTGATTGGAAAATTTTTGGAAAACTCTGATAAATACCTCCTTCTCTCCGCAAGAGGGGTCGAAGAAGGCAGGGAGATTTCCCTTTTCCCGTTTCATGATCTCATGAAAAACCTTGCTGCACAAATCGATCTGGGGAAGGTTGCGCCATCCTTTCCGGAAAGAGTGAAAGTGGTTCTGGGAGAGACATTTCCGGCACTCAACCTGGAGGTCGCCTTCGAGTCGACGAGCTTTTCAAGAATCGGTCGCATGCTGGCTGAGCTGTTCAGGGAGCTGCGTGCAAACGGTCCGATCCGTCTTGTTTTGGAAGACCTGCAGTGGTTTGATGACGCATCTTTACAGGTGCTGGAAAATTTCCTCGGAGGGGATCCCGGTGAGATCGAGATCCTTATGGCCTCCAGGCTCGATGTGAGCCCTAAAATCGTGAAAACATTGAAATCTTTCGCTGGCATGGGCCTTATCAAGTACAAGATGATCTACCTCAAGAGCTTCGATATGGAAGATGTGGAGCGATTTTGCAGGAAAGGTCTCGGCGGCCGGCGTCTCTCGCCTCAAATCGTGGAAAAGCTTTACGAGTACAGCGGAGGCCTTCCGCTGTATTTGAAGAATTATTTGAGCCTTATCGTGCAAAAGAAATCTATCGAGGATATTCCGGATAATGTCAAGGAGGCGATCGAACGAGTTCTTGCCGGTCTTGGCGACAAAGAAAGGCGGATTCTGGAGTGCATGTCCGTTTTTCTTAACGAGGTGAACTGGGATCTTTTGAGAAACGTGTGCGAATGCACCGAAGAGGTGTTGGCGGAGGCCGTCGAACTCCTGTGCCGGAAAGGTATCGTAAAGGAACTCCACCATGATTCGGGGGACCGCCTTTTCTTTCTTTTTAAGCATGCGAAGGTGAAAGAACATGTTTATGGCTCCCTTTCGGAGACCAAGCGGCGCATGCTTCATCAGAGAGTAGTCCATGCCCTGAAGGTTGACGACAACAGAGATCAGTGGAAGGATTTCGAAGGGGCCAAAATGATCTTTCACTGCCGAAGAGCGGGAATGATCCTGGACGAGCTATATTTATCACTGAAGAGGCTAGATTTTCAAAATCGATTAAATTATGAATTGTTCCCCTTGTTGGATGATGATACGTTGCATCGCAGTTCGGCGGCTTTCGAAGACATCGAAGAGACGAGAAGACGCTTCCTTGAAATCCAGGGTCTTCTTGGAAAAGTACGAGAACAAATGGGCGAAACAGATGCTTACAAGAGCCTCGAAATGACCTACCGGACATTGTTGGGTGGATATCTGGTGTGGTGGGGAGAGCACTCTCGAGGAGGAGCTTTTCTGAGAAGCGCTCTCGGTTGGGCGGCGCTGAAAGACGAGAGGGAACTGGAGCTGAAATGTCTTCAGAATCTCTGTTATCTTTTCATCCAGACAGAAGAGGGTCAGAGATTGGACTCTCTTGCGGAAAGATACATGCACGCCGCGGAGCGTTGCTTTGACGAACCGGCCTATGGAGCGGCGCTACGGTTCAAGGGATTGGCAGCGGCCTTTGAAGGAGATTTTGAAAAGGCTCTAGAATATTTTGATTCGTCAAACGGTTTTTTTGAGGACATCGAAGTCGCAGGAAAGTGCTTTACTCTTCAAAAAGAGGCGGCAAGGAAATATCAAGGCGAAGTCTTCCACAAGAAGGGAATTTTTAATAAAGCTGTTGAATCTTTTAATCAATGTTTAAAAAATTGTGATTTAAAGGGTATTCACCGGGGGAATTCTAGTTTTCATAGTAATTTGGCTCATGTGTTCTTTGATATGGGAGAATTTGATCTCGCAGAGAATCATGTTCAAGAAGCGCTGGATTTTATGGAAGATCGTAAATGGTGGAGAGGGAATTCTGTAGTTTATAGCATAAAATCTTTCTTATGCGCAAGAATTAAAAACGAACGCCTGGCTCTGGAATATTTAAAAAAAGCAGATGATATTTGTTTAAAATTAAATAAAAAATATTGGCTAGCGTTGCAGTTGTTTGTTAAGGGGGTCATTTCGAAGGAGCGTTTGGAGCAGGAGGAACTGAGATCCTTCCTCTCTTTGCAACCCGTCACCTATTTTTATGAAGCTGGGAGAATCTACGAGGACATCGGTGTCGAATTCATGGCGAAGAGGATGCGGGAAATGGAGATCTCTTTTGCGCTGCCGCAGGAAGCAAAGGGGGGCGGTGAGGAGTAAGGAGCGAAACCACAAAAAATCGGTTCTCTTGTGGTTTCGCTCGCGCAAACCGGTTGCTTCGTTCAGAATGGGCCGTATCCGATTGCGGTGGCGATGAGGAGAAATCCTGCCGCCATTGCCCAGGAAAGCAGCATGAAGGGCATGATGAACCTCAGCCACTTGTTGAAGGGTACCTTGGTGTACAACAGAAAGGCCACCAGGACGCCTACCGTTGGATAGCAGAGGTTGGAGAGTCCGTCTCCGAACTGGAAGGCGAGAATGGCGATCTGACGATTAAGCTCTATGATGTCCGCCACGGGGAGCATGATCGGGAGTGTGACCAGCGCCTGCCCGCTTCCGGAGGGGATGAAGAAGTTGATGATGGTCTGAACGACGAACATTCCGATGGAAGTGACGCTTTCGGGAAGGCCGGAAAGAGGCATGGAGATGGCTCGAACCAGGGTGTCCGTAATGTTTCCCTGATCCATGATCACGTTGATGCCTCTGGCCATGCCTACGGCCACGACTCCGATGAAGATCGCCCGTCCACCCTCGAGGAGGGTCTCAGCGAGTTTGTTGCTGTTGTACCCCGCAATGACCCCTCCGACGATGGCTCCGATAATGTAGGTCCCTGACATCTCGAAGAGCCCCCACTTCCAGTTGAAGGTCCCGAAGAGGATGACGGCGATTGTTGCGGCGAAAGTCAAAAGAATCAACGAGTGCCTTTTTGTGAAGGGAATCTTCTCGTGAAGCGCACTGCTTTCGAGGTGGGAAAAATCGAGATCGCCGACAATGCTGGAGGAGGGGTCTCTTTCGAGCATCCTGCAGTATCGCAGAACGAAAAAAATGCTCAACGCGAGGAGCGCGATCCAGATCACAAACCTGTAGCCGAAACCTGAGAAGAGAGGAAGCTCGGCCAAATTTTGCCCGATGCCGACTGTCCATGGGTTTGAGGGGCCTGCGGTCCAGCCAACGACGATGGCGATCAAGGGGATGGCAATTCCGACGAGCGGGTCATATCCCAGGCTCAACGCGATTCCCACGCAGAGTGGAGCGAAGGGGATCGCTGCCTCGAGCATTCCTGGAAAGCCGCCAAGGGCGGCGAAAAAAACCATGAGTGCCGCGATGACCCACTTTTTGCGCGCCTCTCCGATGATGTCCAGAAGCTTGAAGATGGCGGCTTTGATGGCTCCCGTGCTGTCGAAGACCTGAATTGCGGCTCCGATGATGAGAATCATGAAGATGAGTGCTCCGGCGTTATGCATACCCAGAGGAATGGCCTTGAAAACATCGAAAATCCTGACCGGAGTCTGGGAGATATAGTGGAAACTGCCCGGATCTACGACGCTGCGTCCGTTCACCGTGATTTTTTCGAATTGCCCTGCCGGCACAATGTACGTCAGAATCGCCACGAAAACGATGATCCAGAAAAGGATCACGATTCCGTTGGGAAACCTGAACGTCTTCTCCATGTCAGATTTCGTGTTACTGTTTCTCAAAGTAATTCCTCCTTTATCTTTATGAATTATGAATGGCCGTCGTAGAAAAAGCGACCGGATCGCGCCTCTCGGAATTCGTGGCCGGTGCTCAAAAATCCCCGGAGCCTTTCTCTCCTTTCGCAGCAATCGCCTCTATGATTTTTTCCGGCGTGAGAGGGAGGTGTGTGAGGTGCGTGTTCAAAGCTCTGTTGACGGCGTTGACAACGGCGGCTGCCGTCGGTACGGTGCTGATTTCTCCGATGCTTTTTCCACCGAAGGGCCCTCCGGGTTCATGTTTTTCAACGAGAAGAATTTCCACGTTGGGCATGTCCTGGGCAGTGACAAGATGATACCGTCCCAGGGAGTCGTTTTTCGGACACCCCGCCGCATCGTAGAGAATTTCTTCGGAGAGAGCCATTCCGATACCCATCTGCACCCCCCCGTAAATCTGACCTTTTGTCATCTGGGGGTGAATCGCTTTCCCGATGTCGTGGACCGCAAGAAAATCTGTCACCTTGACCAGCCCCGTGAACGTGTCCACCTCGACCTCCGCGAAATGAACGCCATAAGAGGCGGGGTTCGCACGGGGAGTATAGGTGAGAAAATCTCCGACTTCCTCTCCTAGTCCATGTGCGATTGCAACGACCATTGTTCCGTAATCGGCGATATTCTTGTCTCGTATGAAGACGCGCCCGTTTTCCAGTTTGATGTCGTCGCACATTTCTCCGAAGAGCCTCCCGAGTTGCTGAATGAAGCGGCGTTTTACTTTCTCGGCAAGCGCCGACATGCAGGACCCGCAGACGTACGTGACACGGCTCGCGATACATCCGGTATCGAAGGGGGAAAAGTGCGTGTCCCCCTCGGTGACGACGATTCTTTCCGGAGGAAGATCCAAGATCTCCGCCGTAATTTGTGTCATGACCGTAAGAGTTCCGTTTCCGAGTTCATGAAATCCGGCATTGACGATCACGGAGCCGTCCTCGCAGAGACGTAGTGCAATTCCGGTGAAATCCGGATAAGGGCTTCCGTAGTATCCGTTTCCGTGGGTTCCGCAGGCGAGGCCGATTCCTCGTCGATAACGACCGTCTCCAGAGGGCCGACGGAGGCGTTTTTTCCAGTCGAAACGTTCCATTCCCAGCTGAAGACATTCTCGAACGCGGGCGTTTCCGAGCGAGGGGGCGCCCGTCGGATCTTCGTCGCCGGGATGAACCAGATTTTTCAACCGAAGTTCGGCCGGATCCATGTCAAGCTTTTCCGCCAGGAAATCTAAATTGATTTCCGTTGCCGCGTGGATTTGGGGTGAGCCGAATCCGCGACAAGCGCCACTGGGCGTAGTCGTGGTGTAGGTTGTTTTTCCGATAAAAATTTGCGACGGAATTCTGTAGAGTCGCGATGTTTTCTTTCCCATCGCCATGGTTACACGGTGACCGCCGGTTAAATATGCGCCTGAGTCGGAGAGAACCTCCACTCGCCGAAAGACAAGGGTTCCATCGGGACGGGCGAGCGTTCTCACCGCTCCGATCGTGGCCGTTCTGGTGCGTGTTGCGATGATCGTTTCTTTCCTGCTCAGCGCGAGGCGCACGGGCCTTTGCGCTTCCATTGCCATCAGTGCGCAGGCAGGTTCCAGAATGACGTCCTGTTTGCCTCCGAAAGATCCGCCTACAGGGGCTTTGATCACGCGGACCTTTCCGAGGGGTAGGCCGAGGGTCTGTGCAAGGAGATAGCGGACTGTAAAGATCATCTGGCAAGGGGATTCCACGGTCAGGGTGCCGTCGTGATCCACATAGGCCAGGCAGATGTGATTTTCCATAGCGGCGTGGTGGATTTTCGGAGTTCTGACGATGGAGTCGGCAGCGACAAGCCCGTGTTCGTCAGGCTCCTCATCCCCATAACACAGGCGTCCCTCGAGAACCTGGGGTCGCCCTTCCAGTAACGGAGGGGCGACCAGCGCCTGTTCCGGGTCCAAAATGGGTTCGAAAGTCTCATACGTTATTTTTACCAATGAGGCCGCCGTCCGTGCCGCCTGGGCATTTTCGGCGAGCACTGCACCGATGCGGTCTCCGACGAAAAGAGGAAGATCGGTAAAAATACGTTCGTCACGGAAATCCTCCTGATCGGGGAGGGAGACCTGGCTGTTGAACCGGACGCCAGGGTCATCTCTGAAGGTAAAGACTCTTTTTACACCGGGGACTTTCATGGCTTCGGAATCGTCTATCGACAGGACTCTTCCATGCGCGACCGTACTGAGAAGAAGGCAGGCGTGAAGGCTTCCGTTCGGAGGGAGGTCCGCAAGATAGTGAAAGCGGCCGTCGATCTTTCGTTCGATGTCGATTCGCACAATGTCCTTCCCGACGTACTTGAGGACGGTGTCTTCTTCTTTTGCGACGATTTGGGTGGTTTTTTCGACAGAAGACATTTCTTTGTTCATTCAATCACCTCCCCAAGGTTTCTCCATAACTGATGTCCGAGGCCTTTGACGGCCTGGCGCTTATAGGGCATGGAAGCCCTCTTCGGTATCGTTCTCTCCACCGTCGCCGAGAGAATGCGGAGAAATTCCGATTCGGAAAGGTCGTATGACGGCGCTGAGGACAAGAACTCTTCGGCCTCTGATGCCCTTATCGGCCAGGAGCCCAGGGCTCCAAGATAGAGGCGCGGTTTCACGATGTATCCTTCTTGACGTCTCCATGAAGAAGAAAGATTGATTTTTGATATGGTAACTGCTCGACGGCTTCCTATTTTGCTGAAAAAAGAAAAATCATTTTCATTGAGGGGGATGAGGAATTTCCTGATATATTCTCCATGGCGTGCGAGAGAGGTCATGTCTATCGGATTCGCTTCTCCGGCAGGGACTGTCCTTCGGCTTCCATCGTAACGTTCGATGACAACCAGGGCGTTCAAGGCGCAGAGCACGGGAGGAAGATCCGCGGCGGCGGATCCATTGGCCACATTGCCCCCTGTCGTCCCTCTGTTTCTGATCTGGCAGGAACCCACCAGAGACGCGACGCCGGAAAGAGATTTGATTCCTGAGGAGATTTCCGTGGATTCTTCGAGTTCTTGAAACGTAACGAGCGCCCCGATTTCCAGGCAATGGCCCTTTCGCTCGATTTTCTTCAGCTCTTCGATTCCTGTCAGGTCCACTAAGTGCCATTTTTCCTGCGGATTTCTGTTGAGATGCACCACAAGATCGGTCCCTCCGGCGAGAAGACGCACGTCCGTATCCCCTCTTCCGAGAATGTGTCGCAGCTCGGAAAGCTCCTTAGGACGGCTGCTTCGCATGTTCGCCCATCCTTTCCGCGGCATTCAGAACGGCTTTGATGATCGGAATATATCCTGTACAGCGGCAAAGATTCCCCTCGAGGGCTCTTCTGACATCTTCTTCGGTGGGCGTCGCGTTTTTGTCGAGAAGAGCCTTGGCGGAAATGATCATTCCGGGAGTGCAAAAGCCGCACTGGACCGCGTCGTTTTCAATGAAGGCTCTTTTGATCGGCTCAAGTTCTCCGCGTTTTTCAAGACCCTCCACGGTTACGATCTCGCTGCCGTCGGCTTGAAAGGCCATGATTGTGCACGAAGTGACGGCCTTTCCGTTCATGAGGACGGTGCAGGCGCCACACTCTCCCTCCGAGCATCCCTCTTTGACGCTGGTGAAACCAAGCGTGTCTCTCAAGAGATCCAAAAGCCGCAAAGAGGGAGAAACCTCAGAAGAATATCGGTGGTCATTGACCGTCAGCGTTATCAGCACCTCGCCCACTCCTCTCTTCGGTTGTCTCGTTGTTTTCCATATTGAGAAATCTCTGAATAAGGCTACGTCAGCCCCGCAGAGCCTGATGCGACCCGCGTCAAGGGAAAGCGAAAGGTCTTTATTCAGGGCTTCCTCGAGATTGTTGAAAAAGAACGTCTCGCAAACGTCTTTTGGGGAAATGTTCTAAACGGTGAGCATGACTCAGGAGTGACGTAAAAATGATGCGATTCGCGTATTGCTATCATCGTGCAATTGTCCGTGGGAAGAGCGCATGCGAGGAAAGGAACGTCACGGAAATGTTTATGTCTTGTCTTGCAGTTTGATTTTTTATTAGAGGAAAAGGCGGGACCGAAAGGGGGGATATTTCTTTCGCCGGATGGATTTTGAGACGGGAATTCTCGTTGTAAGCAGAAAAATGAGGGAGGTAGAGCGATGTTCCGAAGACAGAAAGGGTTCCTGGCGTTCGTGGTTGGTCTTGGTGTGTTTTTTGCACTCGCAGGAGTGGTGGCGGCGTCAGAAACGCCTCTGGTGCTGACCGGAAAGAATCTCACCATTGAGGACATCGTCAGCGTCGCGGTGGAAGGCAGAAAAGTAGCGGTGTCCGAGGAAGCCATGAAAAACGTATCGCACAGCTATGATACAGTCATGAAGGCCGCCGTTGAGGGGATGCCGGTGTACGGTCTGACGGTGGGGGTGGGCTGGAACAAGGATCGTCCCGTTTTTACGACCGTGGAGGGTAAAAAAGTCCTTTCAGATGAACTGCTTAATATGTCAAAAAAATTTAATATTATTTCCCTCCGAGCGCATTGTGCTGGTGTGGGTTCCTTTTTGCCGGTCGAGGTAGTCAGAGCGGGCATGCTCTCACGGCTAAACCAGTTTTTGACGGGGATTCCCGGTGTGCAGCCGTATGTCGTAAAAATTTATGAGAGATATCTGAATGAGGGCATCACACCGTTAGTTCCCTCAAAGGGAACCGTCGGTCAGGCGGATATTACCCTTTCTTCTCATATCGGACTCGCGATGGTGGGAGAATGGGATGTGTTGTACAAAGGCGAAAGAATGCCTGCCCTCGAGGTCATGAAGGCGCTTCAAATCGAGCCCCTGGTTCCCGTCGGAAAAGATTTTCTTTCCATCCTGAGCACCAACGCCCTTGCTCTCGGGCAGGCCGCGTTGGCAGTTGCGGAGGCCGGGCATTTCCTTGAAATCTCTTATCCCGCCTTCGGTCTTTTCCTGGAGGGGTACAACGGCAATGTGGCGCCCTTCATGAAGGAAGTCGCGGAAATACGCCCCTTTGAGGGATATGTGGAAGCGGCGGAAAAGATGCGTAAAACTCTAGAAGGTTCGTATCTTTATAAACCGAGTGAAACACGAGCCATGCAGGATCCTCTTTCCATTCGTTCGATGGCGTACACGTTGGGAAACGTGGAGGTCGCTCTGAAGCGAGCACGTGCAGCCCTGATTCTCGCAGTGAACCATACGGACGACAATCCGGCGGTGATCTGGGATGCGAAAAAGGGTAAAGACAGGGATCCGCAGACATCTCGTTACTTCCTGGGAGACGAAGGAGCGATCTTTCCGACGGCGAACTTCGAGATTCTCCCCGTCGTAAGGGAACTCGACAGTCTGAACGTTGCCCTCGCTCAGATGTCAAACCGCCTTGTCATGCAGACAATCCGCCTTGAAGACCCGAAATTCACGAACCTGACGAGGTTTCTCTCCGATCCGGAGAATCCCGGTCATGCCTTTGGAGCCATCCAGAAGCCTCTTGTTGAAATGGATACCGAAAATCGCATGCTTGCCGCTCCGACTCAACTCGGAGCCATTGCGCTGGCTGGCAATATCGAGGATACGGCCGGATGTACGTTGATATCGGTCCGCTCGCTCGAACAGATAACGGAAAATCTTTATGGTATTCTTTCGCTTCAGCTTCTGCATTCCACGCAAGCAGTGGATCTCAGGAAATCTCAGATGAAGGACGAGCTTTTCATGGCGGAAACAACTCAAAAATTGTATGATGCCTACAGAAAAGTGGTTCCCTTCGTTGATCAGGACAGACCTTTCACAAAAGATATCGCCGAAGGCATCGAATTTTTAAAAAATATGCATTAAATTGTTAAAGTCACCTTCTCGGGGAGTCGTGTCGAAAATGCGCACGTGTTCTCCCGTGCAATCGTTGGTTGGATGAAAAACCACGACGCCGGTGTTTTCTGTAGAATTGTGCATCATGTTTTTGGTCTATGTGAAGGGCCTTTCGCGAGCCGGGCGAAGGCCCTTCCGTCTTTTTCAGATTATGGGAATCTCTGAATAAGGCTGCGTCAGCCCCGCAGGGCGCCTCGCAGAGCCTGATGCGACTTGAGGTCAAGGGAAAGCGAAAGGCCTTTATTCAGAGCTTCCTATGCTCTAAAGAGTGTGCAAAAAGTGCTTGCGGAGGGGGATTCAAAAAAAGAAGGTCATGGTGTATGTAGGTTGTCTGCAGCGCACAAGCAACCCTAGCCCTTAGGAGGCGATACACCATGACCGGAAAGAAGCATAGCAGTCGTTTCGCTGGAATGAAAGCCCTTTTCGGGAACGAAACGGACGCCCTGAAGACCCTGATGAAGGAAGTGCTGCAAGAAATCCTTGACGGGGAAATGACGGAACTCCTTGGAGCCGAACGACATGAGCGCAACACAGAACGTACGGGTTATCGGTCAGGCTACTATACCCGAAGTCTGGTCACGCGAATCGGCAAGCTGGAACTGCGGATTCCCAGAGACCGCAACGGAGAATTCTCCACGGCACTGTTCGAGCGTTATCAGCGCAGTGAGAAGGCATTGGTGGCGGCTCTGGCGGAAATGTATGTGCAGGGCGTGTCCACGCGCAAAGTGACGGCGATCACCGAGGAATTGTGCGGACATCGTTTTTCCGCGAGCAGCATCAGCGCCATCAACAAAGGTCTCGATGAAGCCCTGTCTCGTTTTGCGAACCGTCCCCTTGACGAAGAGTACCCGTATTTGATTCTGGATGCCCGCTACGAGAAAGTTCGCGAGAACGGAGTTATCCGTTCCCAGGCGGTACAGATCGCCATCGGAATCAACCGGGAGGGGCAGCGGCAGATCTTGGCGGTGGAATTGGCTCCCCGTGAAACGGCAAGCAGTTGGAAAGAGTTTCTTCTCGGGCTCAAGCTACGGGGTTTGCGCGGTGTCGAATTCGTGGTATCCGACGACCACGCAGGACTTCGTTCGGCCATCGGAGAGACCCTGCTCGAAGCATCTTGGCAGCGTTGCTACGTCCATTTTCTGCGGAATGCTCTGGATCATCTGCCCCGTAAGGCCGATGACGATTGTCTCCAGGAACTCCGCTGGATCTACGACCGCCGGGACATTATGGAGGCCCACCGGGATCTGACGTCCTGGATCACCAAATGGCAGAGGAAATATCCGAAGCTTGTTGACTGGGTGGAGGAGAACATAGAGGAGACGCTGACCTTCTACCGGCTTCCCAGAGCACATCACAAGCATCTGAAGTCAACCAATATGCTGGAACGGCTCAACGAAGAGATCAAGAGAAGGACCCGGGTCGTCCGTATCTTCCCAAACACCGATGCATGTCAGCGCCTGATACGGGCACTGTGCGTCGAAACCCACGAGGCGTGGCTGGAGTCCAGTCGCTACCTCAACATGGACCTGTTGATCGAACACAAAAAGGCACTCTTGGAAAAGTGTGGCTAATCGCCGCAGACGGCCGCCAAACACCATGAAAACCTTTTTGCACAACTTGACGCACACAACTCTTTTTCAGGAGAGAATGCGCGATCGTATCGGACGCTCAGAGGGTTCGGTGCGCGAAAGAAATGGACACCCTGATAACGTATAATACGCCTAGGAAACGACTTCTCAAGGAAGAAAGTTCCTCTCTTGCCTTCAGCGAGAGCGCAGCGCTATAGGACAGCGCTTGCATCTATTGCGCTCGCCTTCTTCGATGCTCCGATGAAGTGCATCGCTTTTGTTTCACGTGAAACCTTTCGTTCGCGTTCGAAAAGGGAGGACGTTTTCGGGCGGCGAAGCCGATCTGTGGCGGAGATGTGCTCAAAAGGATTCGAGCGTGAGGAGCGGTAGAGGCGTTCGTTCTTGTGTTATTCTCTGGGGAGGCATTGTGGTTGTCTTTTCGACGGAGCCTTATTCAGAGATTCCCTATGCCACAAGAGGTGAGGCGCCAGACTCCTTGACAAAATTCGCATCCCAAGGCTGCCCCCGGCGACTTCCAAGCTGCATGCTCCTATTATGATCGCAACTCTTCGGGCTATTTCTGCTCCCCAATTGAAACAACTTTATTCTAGGAGGTGTACGCATGAAAAAAATCTTTGCTCCCTGGAGAATGTCCTACATCGGTTCGATTCCTCCGAGTGACTGTATTTTCTGCGATTTTCCCGCCCGCGGGGACGATTGCGCCACATTCATTCTCCATCGTGGAGAGACCTGTTTCACCATCATGAACATCTATCCGTACAATCCCGGGCATGTCATGGTCATCCCTTTTCGACACGTTGCCGATTACGATGGACTTCGTGACGAAGAATTGCTTGAAATGCACCGGACGGTGCGGCAATGGCTGCGTGTGATACGCAAGATCATGGCTCCGCAGGGCTTCAATTTGGGGGTCAACGTCGGAAAAGTCGCGGGAGCGGGTGTCGCTGGACATGTCCATTTGCATATTGTGCCGCGATGGAACGGGGATACGAACTTCATGCCGGTCTTCGGCGACGTCCGAGTTGTCCCCGAAGCACTGGAAGCCACGTACGGCAGGCTCAAAGAGGGATGGAACGAAGATGTCCCGAGCGACGCATAAGGTGGAACAACAGGACTGCTTTCTTGAGCCCGCCACGTCATCGGACGTGGCGCGCACCATTCGTCGATCCCTTTTTCTCGGTCATGTTCGGCGGGCCACGACGGAAGAGGAAGCGCGAGACCACATTCGAGACATTTCAAGGCAATATGCGGATGCAAACCACAATTGCTGGGCTTATCGGGTTGGATATCCCTCCGTTCGTGAATATTATTCGGATGCGGGAGAACCTTCGGGATCTGCGGGGAAACCGATCTTGGGTGCCATTCTCCGGAGTGGGCTCACGCATGTTGTCGTTGTGGTGACGCGCTATTTCGGCGGCATTAAATTGGGAGTTCGTGGCCTCATCGATGCTTACAGCGGCGTGACCACCGAAGCCCTGTCCTTGGCGGGAGTGCGGGAATCACGTCTGTCCAGCCTTTTTCGCGTGACCGTTCCTTACGAGGGGTACCAGCTTCTTTTGCGTCGCCTCGCTCCGTTTGGTGTCACGGAGAGCGATCTCTTTCCGGATTTCGGTGCTTCGATCGTCTTTGACGTTGCCGTACCGCGCTCAATGGAGGATGAAGTGGAAGCGCTTTTCGACGGACATGCGAAGCGGGGACTGCTTCTCGCCTGGGAGCGTCGATCATAAAGAATGCCTGTGTGCGCAGCGTTATCCCGTAGTTGTATGCTGTTCGGGAGTCCGGAGGAAAGATTTTTCCTTCGGTGTTTTTTTTATAGAGAACACCCATGGAGCGGGTGCCGAAAATTCCGGTGCGATGACCTTTTGTAGGCTCCGAAAGTTTTTTCAGTCGGGACGAGAGGAACTCGTTCAAATCCTCCTTTACAATGTGCTTTCTCGCGGTCTTCCAGACGTTTCCAGACTTCGCCAAGGTGACTCCTCTTCGTCAAAAGGGGCTTTTCTGATTTCGTTGATCCGGGTCATCGCGAGTATTTCCCCTTCCTTCTCCTTCGGCGTTTGAAAAAAACCCTCAAAGAGATAACGGGATTCTGATTCGGGTCGTGCTTTCAATGACCTCTGTGCGACTCCTGGGATTTCTCCTCTGCAAAATGAGAAAATTCCACTTCACAGCGTCGGCCATTTTTCTCTTTTGCAACAAACACAAACGGACCGCCAGGAGCAGCGAAATGTGGACCACTCCGGCATTTTTCCGAAAGTCTACTCTTCCTCTGTCCATGATGAGCCATGCTTTTCCGGGAGTGAGATGAATCGATTGCTCTCCGGGAGGAAAAAGGCGCTTTCGTGTGCTCTGTCTTTTGGTGGGTCGGATGGTGTTTTGGAAGCTTTCGCCAGAGGAGAACTCTTTTGCTCTGATGCTCGGGGACCGAGTACAGGGTACAGCATTTCTTTCCTGTTGCAAGGACGCGTTTTCCCTCTGGGCGTGTCACGGAAAGAGAGACGTTTCTTTATCTTTGGAAGACCCTGAACACGCTTCTCGAAAAATGTTCACAGCGGGTCGAAGAGGCGAAACTCCTCCGCACAGAACCTGTTTCCCGCACCCAGAACGGCAGAAGTGAGGAATGTTGCGGTCTTGCGGGCCTTTTTTTAAGCGCAGTTTCGATTTTTGGAGATCCCCCATGGGCAGGAGAAAGTCTCTCGTCATGGTGAGATTGCACAGAGCCAAGAGCGCGTGCACGGACACCGGTATTTTTGGCGAGACGCTTGTAGCGGACTTTGGGAAATCCGAAGACGCATGTGACGATGGAGAAGACATGTTCGGGCTTTCCGAAACGGACCTTTGAAAGAGGACGGGTTTTCTCTTTCGCTTCTTCGGGGAGCGTTTGTGCTTCGTGGCGCTCTTTTGAGTATGGTCCACGGGCAGGGGGCTGGTCCAGATCGTCTCCTCCACCACGGCACGGTGTTGGCCGTCCTGGGAGAGAACGTTCAGTTGCGGGAAAAGCACCGGATGGAGGAGGCACGAAGATGCGACGCGCAGGAAGACAAGCTGGTTTGGCGAAAAAAGTTGCACAGTTTCGTCCGGTTCATATTCGTTTGCGGCTGGGGTGGGTCAATTCTTCGTGTCGCCTACGGGTCAATTTTTGATATCGCTTGACATCTCTTTACATGGGAGCCGTCAATACCTGTCTTTTGCGGGGCGATTCTCTCGAGTCGAAAGTTCCGCAGGGGATCGCACAAATCTCTTGCCTGAAATGCCCGGAGAAAAGCGACGTCGAAGAAAAGATGCGACGTCAAAAGAACAAAAAAAGTCAAGCCTTTTCAACGCTCTCGTCTGTGAAAATCTTCCCTCAATCGCTTTCGCGTCCAAAGCACCACGTGCCGGAAGTTCTCGGAAAGAATGTCGTGTACGTCGCCTCTGTGAGGATTTCCGCAAGGGGCGTCGATGTCCGAGAGCGTGCGTTTGATGAAACAGTCTCGCTTGCGCAAAAAAAGGGTTTCTCGTATACTCTCATTGTCAACCATAAATAAAAAATAAGTTGACAATGAGGGGCGATTGTGGATGGCACGCACGCGTACAATGGTTCTTGCTTCGCTGTTCGCTGGATTGACGGCTGTGGGAGCACAAATTGTTCTTCCATTTCCGCTCGTTCCGATGACTCTCCAGACGTTTTTCGTGCTTCTTTCGGGAATCCTTCTGGGAGCGAGGGGAGGCGTCCTCGCGCAGACCCTGTACGTTCTTATGGGCCTGCTCGGTCTTCCCGTTTTTGCCGGAGGTTCCGGAGGGCCACAGACGCTTTTTTCTCCCACCTTTGGCTTTCTCGTTGGATTCATCGCGGCAGCCTGGATCGGAGGGCGCATTGTGGAGCTTCCCACGAAGAGCGAGTCTCCCTGGCGGTACATCCTCGCCAGCGCAGTGGCTCTTGTGGTCATCTACGTTTTTGGCGTGGCAGGAGTCTTCCTGAACTTGAACTATCTCGCCGGAAAGCCGATCTCAATGCTCGCGACATTGAAAATCGCCCTTCTGCCCTTTCTTGTTCCGGATCTCCTGAAAGGGACCGTCGTCTCGTTGATCGCGATTCGAGTGGGAACGAGAGTGCGTGAACTTTCGCCGCTCTCTGGAAACATCTAGGTAGGGCCTTCTTTACAGAAAAGCTCCGAGATCGAGGTGTCCGGACTGAAAAAGGGCGTTCCTTCCGTTTGATGACGGAGGGAGCGCCCTTTTTCTCTTTCTGCTCCACCGGTCAGATTGTAGAACGGTGAGGAAGAGGAAGAAGCTTGAGGAGGAACGCGGAGGGGCCTCTCTCGAAAGAGGCGGTTTCCTCGGAGTTCAGCCCAGAAGCGTGCAGAAAAAGAGCGGATAAAGGAATTGACCTATTCTGATCAAAAAAAGAGTTCCTCTCTCCGGGGCTGTCCCGAAAGAAAAGAAAGCTGCCCTGCGGAGAAAGAGCATCGTTTCACGTGAAACACATGGCGTCGCAAAAGTAAAAGAGGAGGGACGTCGGGCTCTCTGCGCGGAGGGGTGAAAGCAGGCGTTGCGTTCGTTGTTGCAGCGAGAGAGACATGCCACAGCGACAGGGGGGCTGGGCCGAATCGCTCCCGGAAGGCCTCGGGCGGTTTCCACGGTACACCGTGGGAACCGAGAGGAAAAGCTGCTCCCGGTGAATCACCTGCGCCGGGGACCAGTGCTTCTTCATTCCCCGGCGCAGGATCTCCAGAACGAAGGGATCGGACAGTTTCAGAGACCTTCGACAGAATTCGCGAACCTTGCCAGAGCGGTCCTGAGCTCGAACTCCACTGTCGTCACGGGCGCCGCCGCCTGCGCGGAATCTCCCGGCGGATGGCGCTCCTGGAACGCCCGATCCGGGAAGCGATCACCTGTGGAGATACTCCGATTCGCAGGCCGATGACGATGATGATCTCGCGCTCGTCTCTGGGAAGATGGTGGTGGCTCATGGCCGGTTTCTCCCGCTAGTTGGCTGTTATGGTGACTCCATCTTAGCGAAGGACTTGTCATGGACCTACTTGTTTTTTTCTCGGGGGAGCTCTCCCTTGGTCCTTGTTGCGTTTGAAGTGTAAATCCGTCAGTGGTAAATCCACCGAGCAAGAACGCCTCACAAAAAAGCCAAGGGAAGCTCTGAATAAAGACCTTTCGCTTTCCCTTGACTCGGGTTGCATCAGGCTCTGCGAGGCACCCTGCGGGGCTGACGCAGCCTTATTCAAAGATTCCAAAAGAGGAAGCGGTGAGGCGTGGGAGTGAAATTTCGGTGTTTCGTCTCCGTTTTTGGGGGGTGTCTCCGGGAGGGGTGTTCCTTTCGTACCGCCTGTTCAGGTGTCACGCGACGGTGTGTGTCGCCTTGTCGAGGAAATTTCCGAAGCCGCATGCCCCTGATGCCTCCTCCGGAGGAGGAGCTGGCCGGAAATCAGGAGGGGGCCACGTGGATTATCAACGCTGAGGCATCATCGGTAAGATTCCCCGGACGTGCGAGTTCAAGAAGAATCGTTTCCGCTTCCTCCAGTGAGAGGTCCGGGTGACATCGTTCCTTCGGGAAGAGCTCATGGAATCCGTCACTCAAAAAGAGGAAGGCGTCATTCGGGCCAATGGGCATGGAGTGTTCGTCGTAGGACGTGTCGGGGTCGACACCGAGGAAAAAGCCTGGGGAGCGAACGAATCCCCGAAACGAAGCCGCGATGGCGAGAAACTGGCCGCCTCCTGCGGCGGCGTAGTGGAGTGTTTTTCGGAAAAAATCGAAGAGAAAGACGATGCCGGCGACGAAGGATTCTTCCTGCATGCAGGGCACGAGTTCTCTGTTCAGAAAGGCGAGGGTCTTTTCAGGAGAGAGGTTCCGCTCGCAGCTCTGCCGAAAGAGGAGGCGAAGGGCGGAGACCTGGAGCGCCGCAGTGAGTCCGTGTCCCATCACGTCCAGAAGACATCCCTGGAGGAAACGCCTGTTCTTGGACCATCGATAGTCGAAGAAGTCGCCGCTGACGTGTTGCATCGGGAAAAAGCAGGTGCGCACCGAGGCGGGTTTTTGTCCTGTGTCGTCCGCTGGAAGAAGTTGGCGTTGGAGTACTCCTGCTACACGAAGATCTCTTTCGAGTGCCTCGTGGTGACGCTTCAGTTCTTTTTTAAGCCGAATGGTCGCGGAACTTTTTTGCAATACCTCCAGGCATTGTGCCTCCCGAATTGGCTTGAGAAGATAATGGTTTACCCCCAGGCCGATGAGCTGGAGAAAGTATTCCGTGTCACTGTAGGCGGTGGCGACAATGACGATGCACTCCCGGTCGATCCGGCGAAGGTGTTCCACGAGAGAAATGCCGTCCATGACGGGCATGCGGATGTCCGTCATGACCGCATCGGGGCGAGCCGTTCGAAAAACGGCAAGCCCTTCCTCGCCGTTGGAGGCGGTGTGCAGTTCCCGCACGAATCTGCGGAGCATCTGCACTACGTCCAGGCGAATGAGTGCCTCGTCTTCCACATAGAGTAACGAGATGTCGAGTTTATCCGACACGGTTTTCTCAATCCTTTCAGGGAGGCGGTGTGCCTTTCCCTTACTATCCTATCCTATCCTATCCGAAAGGAACGAACAGAGAAACAATCCTCGCCTCGTGGGGAAGGTTTTCTTTTTGGAGGAGATCCGTTTTCCGTGTGGAGGATGGAGCGCTCCGAATCGTACTTTGAGCGTATCGCTCCGTTCCTCTGCGCGTGAGAAGATGTTGGGTCGCTGCCGTGTCTTCGACTGCGACAAAATGTTCCTTCCGGAAGGGTGGTGGAGAGAGAGGCAAGAGAGTGTTTCAAAACGTCATGCATATTTCGCCGCGGATGGAAAAATCGAGGGAAAACACAAGAAAGGATTGTTAAGGTCATCAATGATCAACTTCTTCTCCCTCTTCTTCTCCCTCATTTTTGAAGGAGCAGCCCCCCGAAAGAGCGCCGCCGGAGGGTGAAAAAGTTTTGCATTGCCTTCCGAGAGGAGTCCGCGGCGCCGTCTTTTCTGTCGTGTCCAGGTGAGTCGCCTTTTCTTTCTTTGCGGTTCGGCGCAGAGCCTGGGCTGGGTTTGCCGGATACGTGAGAGATTGCGTGTGGAGAAGCGAAGAGGAAATGAGATAAAATCTTGTGGAAGTTCTGAACAAACGTTTCGGAAAATGTTCACGGCGGGATGAAAAGAGAAGATATCCTGCAAAGAACCCGTTTCCCGCACTTCTGGCAGCGGAAAGGAATGATTTCCTCCATCTTCCGCCCTTTTAACCCCGGCAGCGATTTTTGGAGACACCACCTCCTGTGGACAGAAGAAACCCTCTCGCCATGGTGAGGGTACACAGGGCGAAGAACACGCACATGACACCGGTCTTTTTGGCGAGGCCTTGCACGCGCACCTTGGGAAATCCGAAAACGCATTTGACGATGGAGAAGACAGGTTCGACGGAAAAACGGCGACATCGGCGTCAGCGTTTTCAGAGATTTTTTGTATAATATAAAGGAAGCTCTGAATAAAGACCTTTCGCTTTCCCTTGACTCGGGTCGCATCAGGCTCTGCGAGGCGCCCTGCGGGACTGACACAACCTTATTCAGAGATTCCTAAGGAGCCTCTGAAAAATGCCGTGCCGATCGCGGAAAAACGCGATGCAATCGAAAATCGAGAGAGGGCAATTCCTACTTGATCAGGGTTTCCCTAAAGGTATTTCTATTCAAGGAAGTGAGTTTTCCTCCGTTTTGTTGTCCTGTGCGTGTATGCCTGCGGGTCCTCCGCAGGAAAGTCTGTATGTACGCTCCTTGTTGCAAGAGCGGGTTCGCCCGAAGCGTCTTCCGGCGGACAACGGACGAGGAGAGGTTTTCAAGAGACAGATCGACGAAAGGAGTTCGATGGCCGTGTCGTGTGCAATGCTCTCCCAAGGAACTCCGATGACATTGCTCTCGGGAATGTTTTTTGCGGGAGTGCTCCGGTCGTGTGGGTTCCGCCATGCGGCGTGACGAGCAACGCGAGTATCTGAAGGTGGTGGATGCGGCGCTCCTGCATCTGGAAACGGGGGGTGAGGCGGACCTGCTCCCGCGGAACATGCTGCAACTCCCTGCGGCGGGACGTCTCGTCTGCCATTTCCTCGTGGTGGAACACGGGGTCTTTTTTTCTGATCCCGATATCCTCATTCTCTGCGGCGAGGACGGTGTCTCCGTGGCCCATGTCATGGCGCTCGTCCTTCCTCTCGAACAGCTTCTCCGAAAGACGCCCCTGAGGTCTCTCTTTTCCTCCCCGGAAATTCTCGCCCTGACCTCCGAGGAGGAAATTCGCGTGGTGGATTACCTTGCGGCGCGACGAGAGATTCTCTCCATGCCGGAGGTAATCCTGGTTCAGCCCGCTCTCTGGCGCTCGTTCAGGCATCTTGAGGAAGCGAAGGCCTTTGCCGAGTTCGTGGCGAATTCCTCCGTGATGGGACATCCCGTCGTCACCCAAACTCCCTCTCTTCTGCAGCGCCTCTGGGCCCTGGCCGCGCTTGAAGGATGGAGGGCTCCCCTGCCGAAGAAAACGGAGGACATGCTCAACGCATTTCTCCGGAACATGAGCCGGGAGGAACGCCTTTTCGTCCTGTCCCGGAACGTGCGGGACAGCTTCGCCTTTCTCTGGGGAAGTCCTCTCACGGAGTGTCTTGCAGGGCAGGAAGAGACGAGCGAGATTATCTCTCTCCGGCGTGCCCTGCAAAGACTTCCCGAGACGTTGGTGGTAGGGGAGGTGCTGCGTTCCCTCGCGGAGGGACGACATGCGGAGGAGGAATTCCCTCCCGTCTCGGAGATTCCTCTTCAAGAGGTGTTTTCCGAAGCTCGGTGCGTCTCGCCCGAGGCTGTGGCCTCTCCCCAAAGACCGGCGCACCTTCGGAAACCGGGAACGCCCCAGGAATGGCCTGCCGAGGACGTTCGGGCGGACAGAAATGGGGAGCCGCCCGACATCAGTGCCCTTCTCCGTTTGCAGCGACTGCGTCGTATGGAAGGAAAGGAGCGGTCCTCCTGAGAAGGAATCTTGCCGCAGCAGCGCTTCTGCTCTTGCTCGCGATCCTTCTCTCGGTGGTGGCGCCGGAACTCCGCACCAGGGATGTCGTGGTCGCGATCTGCACCGAAGAGGAAGGATCTCTTCTCTTCGGCGCTTCCCGCATGGAAGAGGCCCTTCTCTGGGGAATGGACTACCTCAACCAGGATGCCTCGAAAAAAGGTGTGCGGTATCGCCCGGTGCTGCTCAGGGAAAGTCGCCCCCATCTTCTCGTGGAGGCCGCGAACCGCGCAGGGGCTCATGTGTTCCTCGCCGCAGTGACATCCTCCTTCGCCGAGACCCTGCTTCCCTACCTGGACTATGCAGGCATCGCCGCCATCTCTCCCACGGTGAGTTCGGGCGTGCTGGCCCGCCAGGGGGACCTGCTTTTCCGGACGCGTTCGGACAGCGCAGAGGAAGGGGCGTTCCTCGGCGGGATGGCGAGAAACCAGGGAGCCGGTCGCTATGTGGCGGTTCTGGGCAAGACGAATTTCACCTTCTCCGGGCGGTTTCTGACCCGCTTTCGGGAAGAGCTGGGAAAGGCGCCGCTGCGGGTGTTCACCGTGAGCGACTTCCTCTCCCGGGAGGAACTCCTCTCTCTTCTTCGGGAGGAGGAGCGTCTCGACGGAGCGCTTCTGGTTCTCGTGGATTACCCAATGGCCATGGTGGCGCAACAGTTGCGTCTTTTTTTCCCCGGTCTCTCGCTCTGGGTCGCGAGCCTCGGCACGACCGAGCGGGGGTCGATGCTCCTGGGGCGTTTCGGAGAGGGGGCGCATGCCGTGCTGAGGGTGCCTCCGGACCTGCTTTCCCGGGAACATCCCTTCGCGGTGTTTCTGCGGGAGCGGTATGCGGGGCAGCTGGAGCCCGTTGCCGTCTGCTCCGCCTTCACCGCGCTGGCCATGCTGGATGAGGCGGTACGCCTCGGAGGGCCGGACAGAAAAGGTATCATCAAGGGTCTTCGGTCGCTCGAACGAGTGCAGGGCATGGACGGCCCCTTTACGGTGGATGCCGCGGGGGACGCACATCTGCCGCTCTATCCCGCCACGTTCCGCCGGGGTGTCTGGCAGGTTTGGGACAGGATCTTCTTTCCATGACTCTCCGAAGACTTTTTCTCCACCTCGTGGTTTCCATGTCGCTTTTGGGAATGGTCATCCTCGGATTCCAGGCGGTGACCGCGGTTCGTATGGAGACGGAGCACCTGTTTCAGCGGGGAAATCTTCTCGCCGAGGAAACCCGGTTGCAGCTTCGCCGTCTCGCAGAGCGGGTGCTTGCTCAGGTGGCGTTGCTCGCGTCGGGGAATCCCCGGGAGACGGAACACCTTCTGCCGGATCTTAAAATCCTCGCCGTGGTGGAAGAAAACAGGGTGACCCGGGTGATCCGGGGAGCGCTCGTTCCGGGGATCGAACTGCCCAAGGAACTCTTTTCCGCGAGGAGGGGGGATGGGTTTTCCGGATGGGTGATCTCGCCCCTTCTCGATCCCCGGGGAGAGCTGCTGCTTGTCACGGAGGTGTTCTGGAGGAACACGTCCTATCTGCTCGCCCTCCGTCCGAACTTCGACGACCTGTCCATCCTCACCGGGTCGAGCCTCGTCCCCCTGCTTCTCCGCACCGACGGCCGGGTGATCTGGAGGGCCCCCAGGGAGAGCGTGCACCCCCTGGGCAATATTGTGGCGGATCGGGGCATCCTGGAGCGGAAACTTCTCGGAAAAGAGGGGTGGCATTTCGTCCCCTTCCCCTCCGTCGGCGAGTCCCTGTGGGTTCGGGTGGAACCGCTCGACGTGGAGGGGATCGCTGCGGCGGTGATCCTGCCTTTCTCCGCGGTGCTCCGAGCGCTGTTCCGTGCCCTTGTCCCCTCTCTTCTGCTCTCCCTTCTTCTGGGAGGAGTGCTCCTCTTCTTTCTCCATCTCTGGCGGAACAATTTCCGCCCCCAGATCCTCCGTCTGGAAGGGCTTTTGCGCCAGGTACGGCAGCAGCTCGAGAGAACGAGGACATCCGAGGAACTCGCCCTCGCCATCGAACGTACCGGCGAGGCCGTGGCGCGGCAGCGGGAACGGGTTACGTTCCGGGAAATCGCCTCCGTACTGGACACCATTGCGGAGGTTTTCGGCGTCATCGCGGGGCAGCAGGAAGAGCTCAACGCCTTTCACGAGGAAGTGCACGCCATGAACGTTGCCCTGACGGAGACGAACGATGCCCTTCGTGAGCGCGAGCGCGTTTGGGGCAAAACACTCGAGGTGGCTCAGACGGTGAGTCGGAGCGGAGACATGGTGTCCGAGATGAAGCGCATCGCCGAGACGATTCTTGAGGTGGGGCACGCTTCGGGAGTGATCATCGACCGCCTGGAGGAGGAAACGCTTTTTCCCGTCGCGTGGGCGGGATACGACAGAGCACCTCTCTTGATCCCCGTGGCGCTCTCGAAATCCCTCGTCGGAAGGGCGGTGCGGACGGGAGAGCCCCAATGGATAGAGCGGGTGGGGGAGGACGAGGAATATGTGGCTGTCGTGGAAGGAATCGTCTCGGAGGTGGTCATGCCGCTGCTGCAGGGAGGCGAGCCCGTGGGGGGGCTTACCATGAGCTTCACCCGTTTTCGCGGGAAGGATAGTGAACTTCTCGATACGCTCGTTCCCGTGGCGTCGGCCCTGGCGGGTTTCCTCTACATGGAGCGGGCTCAACGGGAGATCAAGGAATCCTACCACTACCTTGTGGAAAAACTCCAGGAACTCACCGCGCTCTACCATGACGAGACCGCGGAACACCTGCAGCGCATGGGGGCCTATTGCCGGATGCTTGCGGAAGTACTCGGACGCAGCCCGGAAGAGCAGGAGGAGATGTTCTTTCTCGCCAGAGTGCACGATCTGGGAAAGTTGCGGATCCCCAGGGAACTTCTGACAAAACCCGGTCCCCTCACCGCGGAGGAGTTTGAGATCGTGAAGGAGCACGCCCGGGCCGGGGCGGAGATCCTCGGTGACGCCCGGTGGCTCTCCATGGCCAGAACCATCTGCGTCAGCCATCACGAGCGATGGGATGGCAGTGGGTATCCCAATGGCCTCAAGGGGATGGAGATTCCCTGGGAGGGGTGCGTGGTGGCTCTGGCGGATGTGTACGATGCCCTCCGTTCTTCCCGGGCCTACAAGCCGGAACTCTCCCACGAGACAGTGCGCCGCATCATTCTCGAAGGGGACGAGCGCGTGCGCCCCGAACATTTCCATCCTCGCCTGCTGGATTTCTTCCGGGAGCATTCGGACCGGTTCGCCGTCATCTACGACAGTGCCCGCGAATAGGTCGGACCTTTCCCCGCCGCCGGCGGGAAAGCTGTTACGTGGTTGCGAGAAATCCGTAAGCAAGAGATGGTACCCTTGCTGCGCAGGAATGCGGGAAGGGTGATAGTGCATGGGGCTCGCTGTGATGGCGCCGGATGTTGCGCGCGAGTGGGATGTGCTTGTGGAGACGATTGAGGAGGGGGCCGTGTATTCGGTTTTTCAGCCCATCGTCGACGTGGGAGCAGGGAGCGTGTGGGGATACGAGGTCCTTTCCCGGGGTGAGATTCCTCCTCTTGAATCCCCTGCGGCGCTCTTCAGCATCGCTGCATCCTGTTCGTTGGACTGGGAGACGGAAGAGGTGTGCCGCGAAGCGGCTCTTGCATCCATCGGAGCAATGAAGGAGAAGGGCGGTGCCCGCTTCTTCTTCAACGTGAGTCCCTCGGTGTTCATGGACCCTCGTTTTATCGACGCCTTCACTCCGGAGATCCTGCGAAAGTCGGGACTTTCTCCGGAAATGATCGTGTTGGAGATCACCGAGCAGAGTCCCGTGGAGGACGACCGGCGTTTCTCCGAAACAGCGGCCCGTTTCCGCGCCGCAGGGATTCCCCTCGCCCTGGACGACCTCGGAGCCGGGTTCAGCGGCCTTCGGATGCTCATTCTCAGTTCGCCCCAGTATCTCAAGCTCGACATGACCCTCGTTCGGGATATTCAGAACGATGGCTACCGGCGTCAGTTGGTGCGCACTCTCTGCGACTTCGCGGCCCAGGTGGACGCGAGGATCGTCGCCGAAGGAGTGGAAACCCTGGAGGAGCTGCAATGTCTCGTTCGTCTCGGGGTGCGCTATGCCCAGGGCTATCTTTTCGCCGCGCCGGCGCGGACCTGCGTCACGCCTCCGGGACATCTTCTCGAGACGGCAAAGGTGCTCTGGGCCGCCTCCCAGGGTGCGTCGACGGACACGCTGGAGAGTATCGACTTCCTTGTGCGCCGCTGTCTCGCCCTGCCCAAAGGAGGAATGCGCGGCGAGGACGTGCACCGTCTTTTCCGCAAGGACGGGAATCTGGACCACTTCGTCGTCCTCGATGGGGCGAAGCCGGTTGGTCTCGTCACGCGCGAAGGGTTTTCGGCCCGCACCGGCGGCGCCTTCGGCTATCATCTGCACGAAAAGCGCCCCGTGGAAAGTCTGGTGCAGAGTTCCTTTCTCTCCGTTCCCGAGGGGTGCGCCGTGACGGAGCTGGCGAGCCTCGCCATGGAGCGCTCCCGGGACACGCTCTATGATCCCGTGGTGGTTGTGGATGAGGAAGGCGCCTTCGTCGGTACCGTGACCATGAAGCAGATCGTCACCCGGGCGGGTGTCCTGGAAGTGGAGATGGCGAAAAACAGCAATCCCCTGAGTGGTCTTCCGGGAAACCGTCAGATCGAACGGTGGATCAAGACCATCCAGGAGGACGAGCCCCTGTTCTCGGTGGTCTACGCGGACCTGGACCGCTTCAAGGAGTTCAACGACCGGTACGGTTTTCTCCGGGGGGACCAGCTCATCCGGCTCACCGCGGAAATTCTCCAAAGAGGGCTCTCCCTTCTGCCTCCCCGGAGCCGCCTGGGGCATGTGGGAGGGGACGATTTCGTCTTCGTGGTGCCGGGAGAAGTGCCCTGCGAAACGTTGGAAACGCTATGTGCGGCCTTCGACGAGGAAAAACGGGGGCTTTTCAGCACCGAGGATTTCTGTCGGGGATGCTACGAGGCGGAGACGCGGACGGGGGAGCACTGTACCGTTCCCCTGGTCACGCTGAGTCTCGCCGTCGTGGAGAGCCGGCGCCTTCCTGGTGAGGTGCATCCGGGGCTTCTCGTAGAGGTTGCGGCTTCCCTGAAGAAGAAGGTGAAACAGATCACCTCCAGGGAAGGGCGCAGTTTCTATTTCTTCGACCGTCGCGACCACGGAAAATGATGAAAAAGGACGCATGCGCGAGACGCCAGGGGACTATCCCCGGGCGTCTCGCGCATGCGGAGGAGCGGTCGTTCCTCCCGAAGTGGAGGTTGCGCCGATTTCTTCCGCGTCGCATCTGCGCTTCAGCTGTGCTACACTTTTCAGGAAGCGAAGTTCTCACGAACCTTTTTTATCGAAGGGAGGCTTTTTCATGGAAAAACCCGCTGTCACCGATGTCCCTCTGAACGAGCTGCTTCGTCGTCGCTGGAGTCCTCGGGCCTTCGAGCCCCGTCCCGTGGAGAAGGAGGTGTTGCGACGCATCTTCGAGGCGGCGCGCTGGGCTCCCAGCGCCTACAACGAACAACCCTGGCGTTTTCTCCTCGCGTCGAGAGACCAGGAACCGACCTTTTCACTGCTCCTGGGATGTCTCGTGGAGCAGAACCAGGTGTGGGCCGCGAACGCGGGAGCTCTCGCGGTGGGGGTTACCCGAAAGTTCTTTACGCACAACGAAAAACCGAATCGTCACGCTCATCACGATCTTGGGCTCGCAGTGGCGCAGCTCACCCTCCAGGCGGTGGCGGAGGGGATCTTCGTCCACCCCATGGCGGGGTTTTCCCTCGAACGGGTACGCCAGGTCTGGAGTGTTCCCGAGATCTACGAACCGTTGGTGGCCCTGGCTCTGGGATATCCGGGCGATCCGGATACTCTGGGCGAGGATCTCCGGCAGAGAGAATATGCTCCTCGGGAGCGCAGATCCCTGGAGGAACTTGTTTTCAGCGGAGCCTGGAACGATCCGTTCTGGAAATGAGCATGCCCTGAGAGGGTGAAAAGATGGAAATGTCCCCTGAAGAAGCGCCTGAGAGTGTGGGGCGATTCAAGGCCCTGAGGGCGAAGCTGTTGGCTCCTTTCGGCCGATTCGCCTTCCTTTCCCGGCGCAAGCTCGGTCTGAGCGCGGCGGTCGTGCTTAGTGTCGCCATTTTCGGATGGGGAGCGTGGGTTCAGTACCGGGAGCGGGGTGCTCCGGGGCCGTCCTTTTCCCGCTTGAACCGCCTGGAGGAGTTTCTCTACGCGCCTCTGGGCGTGCCGCTCCGGGAGGATCCGGAGGCGGATCTCCTCGCCCTGGGGTGTCTTTCCGAGGATCTCCTGTCCTTGAAAGAAGGCTCGCTTCCCGACTTCGCGGCATTCCTGACGGTTTCACCGGAGGACGGCGCAGGAAACGGAGGCATGTCCGGCGAGGTCCCCGCTCCCAGAGATTCCCGGTTTTTTGCCCTTGATGGAGAGGGTGTGTTCGCCCTCTTCGAGCGGCGGGAGGAAAAGCCCTTTCTCCGGCTTCTCCAGGTGGAAGAACGCCGGGTCCCCGTCAAATGGGGGCTTCGGGTGGGTGAGCCCGAGGAATATCTGCTCCGAGCCCTGGGACGTCCCACGGTTTCCTCGGCGGATCTCCGGTTCTATCGGGATCGCTGGGGAAGCGAGGTCTTCATCCGTGTGGACGAGGAGCGTATCGTCGCGCTGGAGTGGCGTTATCCGGAGGATCTGCACTTCCGATGACGTCGAAAAATACAGCGCAGCTCAAGGCTGCCGTGGCAACGCTCTCCTGGGGTGCGTCCTTCGTGGCCACCAAGATCGCCCTCCGGGAGTGCGCGCCTCTGACGATCATTTGGATTCGATTTCTCCTGGGGCTTCCCGTTCTTTTCCTCCTGGCGGCGTTTTCGGAACGAGAACATCTCCGGAAGGAGGGCTTTTCCCTCGGTTGCCTCCGGTCCGCCCTTCCCGAGAGAAGAGAATGGCTTCCTCTGACAGTGCTGGGATTTCTGGGAGTGCCGTTCCACCATCTGCTGCAGTCCACGGGCCTGCGCACCGCTCAGGCCGCTACATCCGCATGGATCGTCTCCACTATTCCGGTCTTCATCGCGATCCTGGGGCGGCTCTTTCTGAAGGAACGTTTCGGGAAGAGGGGCGTTCTGGGGCTCCTTCTCGCCGCCACGGGAGTGCTCACCGTGGTGACCAGGGGGCATCCGGAGCGTCTGCTTCTCCTTCAGGATTTGGGATTGGGAGATATTCTCGTGCTCCTCAGCGCCGTCAACTGGGCGGTCTTCTCCGTGGCGTCCCGGAAGCTCCTGGGATCTTCCGGTCCGGGAAAAAGCACCTTCTGGGTCATGGCCCTCGGGTGGCTCCAGACATCGCTGCTCTTCGTCTTCAGCGATCATGTGCGGGAGCTGGTGGCCCTTTCGGGCGCCGTCTGGATGAGCCTTCTCTTTCTGGGAATCTTCTGCACGGGGTTGGCCTACGCCTTCTGGTACGATGCACTGCGCACCCTTCCCGCCTCCAAGGTGGGGGTTTTCATGTACCTCAATCCTCTTTCCGCCACGGTGGTGGCGGCGGTCTTCCTCGGAGAGGTACTGACGGGAGCGACCCTCACAGGAGTTGCGGCGATCTTTCTCGGCGTGTGGTGCGTGAACAGCCGTTGAGCGTTGGGGTTATTCCTCTTGGAGTTTTCGATTCTTCCGCAGTCGCAGTACGTAGGCTGCCACGAGAACGACACAGAGCCCCAGGGTGACGACGGTGATCTTGTGAAGGGAGTTCATCACGAGGACCTGATTGTTGCCCACCCAATAGCCCACCAGGGCGAGGACCACCACCCAAATTCCCGCGCCGAGGGCGGTGAAGAGGGAGAAGACCGCCAGGTTCATCCGGGCCACTCCCGCCGGAAGGGAGATGTACTGGCGGATGCCCGGGATCAGCCTCCCCACGAAGGTGCTGATGTGCCCGTGCCTGGCGAAGAAACGGTCGGCCTTGTCAAGTGTCTCGGAGGAGACGAGGACGTATTTCCCGAAGCGCTCGAAGAAGGGGCGACCGAAGCGAACGGCGATCCAGTAGTTGAACCAGGCTCCGAGGAGACTGCCGAGGATGCCCATGGCGATCACCACGGGAAGGCTCATTTCCCCCTGGGAGGCGAGATACCCCGCGGGAGGAACGACGACTTCACTGGGGAAGGGAAAGAAGGACGACTCCAGGAACATGAGGGCGGCGATGCCAGGATAGCCGAGTTTACCGATGGTGGCGACGATCCACGAGATGACGGCGGACAGCATGAAACACACTCCTTCACAAAACGTATGGGAAAGCGGAGGTCTTGCATGACATGACTCCAGGGCAAGCGTACCATGCCCGGAGAGATCGGGAAAGGGGATTTCCATGAGTGTTTCGTTCCTCCTCCGAATGCTCCTCCTCGCTGTGGTGCTCTTCGGACTCTGGGGTGTCCTCTTCCGAAGGAATCTTCTCTTCAAGGTCCTTGCCATGGACATCATGAACACCGGTGTGGTCAGTCTCTATGTCCTCTCCGCCCGGAGAGGCGGCGTCGCCCCCGTGGCGGGAACGGGAGGCGATGCCTTTGCCGATCCCCTTCCCCAGGCGGTGATCGTCACGGCCATCGTCATCGGCTTTTCCATTCTCGCGCTCCTGATCGTCTATGTCATGGATCTTTCCCGGCATTTTCACACCCTGGACGCGGACCGCATCGAGGAGCGCTGGCGCCGTGACTGAGGCGGGAGCGGGATATCTCTTCGTCCTCCTCTTCGTCTTTCTTCCTCTCTGCATGGGCGTCGTCGCCGCAGTGACCGGCAGAGGAGGAACGGTGCCACTCGGCCTCTGCGCGGTCCTCTCCCTCGCGGGAGCGCTCCGTCTCCTCGCGGGAGAGGAGGAGGTCCGCCTCGTCCTGCTTGGGAGCTACGGAGTGGAGCTTCTGCTGGACCGGGTCGCCGCGACGTTCATCTTCGCCAATGCGGCGGTGTGCCTCGCCGTGGCCCTTCATCTCCGGCACGGCTCGGCTCCGTCCCTGCTCGTTCCTGTGATGACCATGCTTTCCGGAACGGCCAACGCGGTCTTTCTGAGCTACGACCTCTTCAATATTTTCGTGACGGTGGATCTCTCCACCATCCTCGGATTCCTTCTGATCCGCATGGGAAGAAAACCCCGCCAGATCTGGTCATCCATCAAATACCTCTTCGTGAACAATCTGGGGATGATCTTCTATCTCCTGGGCTGTCTCGACGTGTATCGGCAGACAGGGACGTTTTCCTTGAGCGTCCTTTCCGGGGCACCCCTGTCCGCGGTGGTCCTCCTGATGGGGGGGCTCGTGGTGAAGGGCGGTCTCTTTCTTCCCGGCCTCTGGCTTCCCGAGGCTCACGGAGAGGCGGACGCTCCCGTCTCGGCCCTGCTCTCCGGAGTGGTGGTGAAGATCGGCCTCGCGCCGCTTCTGCGCATCGCGGGGGAAAACGAGGCGGCCCGGGGGCTTCTGCTCGTCCTCGGCCCGGCGGCGGCGCTCTGGGGTGTGTGTCATGCGCTCTTCGAGAAGGACGCAAAGCGCCTTCTCGCCTACCATACCCTTTCCCAGGTCGGGTTCATCGCGGCGGTCCCTTCGGTGGGACATCTCTACGCCGCGGCCCACGGGCTCTTCAAATCCTGGCTCTTTCTCTCCGTGGGGCGCCTGTCCAACCGGCGCATCGCCGCCCTCTCCCGGGAAACGGTCTCGCGCTCTCTGTGGATCGCCCTTGTCCTCGGCAGCCTCGCCATCTCCGGATGTCCGCCCCTCGCGGGTTTCGGTGCCAAGCTTCGGGTCATGGGAGGTGCGCTTCCCTGGCAGGAGCCGCTGCTGCTTCTCGCCGCGGTGGGAACGGCGGCATCCTTCGCGAAGTTCCTCTTCCTTCCCCGCAAGGGTGCCCCTTGCGTCTCGAAAGACGCGGCGGAAAAGGACCTTCCACCGGTGTCCCCCGCAGGGGGCATGACGGTGCCCTCCCGCGGGGCCGGTTTCGAGGATGTCTGGCTCGGGGCCGCGCTTTTCGGAATGGGACTCTTCCTCGGCGGTTTCGAGGCGAAGGAGATCGTCAAGGCCGTACTTGTGCTGGGAGGCGGATGGGGGATGTTCGCGTTGCTCCGGGGGTGCTCCCTGCAATTTTCCCGGAGCCTGGAGACGATGGAGAATCTTGTGGGTGTGCTGGTCCTCTTTCTGGCCGTGGCGCTTCTGGGGGTGCGGACATGGTTCTTCTGATCGGTGCGGGGACACTCTTCTGGATCGTCGTGTCGGGAGATGCCTCTCTCCGAGGAGTGTTCCTGGGGTGTGCCTTTTCGGTTTTCGCGGGGCGCCTCCTCGGCCTGAATCCCGAGGCGGGGCACATTCTCCGGTTCGCGTTGCGTCTTCTGCGGACGCTGCCCCAGGCGTTTCGGGAGGGAATCGAGCTGATGACGGGGCGTTTTTCGGCGCGCCGCTTCGCGCCGCAGAAGGCACCGCCTTCTCCGTGGAACGTTTTCGAGGAGGTCTATCTGGTGACACTCACACCGAGAACGCTGGTGGTGCACGTGGATCGGCTCCGAACGATGCTGGTGCACTGCCTCGACGAGGAAAAACGCGGATGACCGTTCCGTGGATCGCCGCGGCGCTTCTGGTACTGCTCCTCCTGCTCGTGACGGCGGCGTTTTTTCTCGCCTCCGGAGTCTGGACGGAGCTGCTCTGTTTCGCCTCCTTCTCGATCAAGGCGGCCCTTTTGGTGCTCCTCTGGGATCTCCTCACCGGAGGTGCCGCCGCGGGGGGTGTCGTGGCCCTCTCGCTGCTCCTTCTGGGAGGGGCGGGGGTTCTCGTGCTGGCCATCTTTCTGGAACGGAGGCGGCGTGAATGACGCTTCTTGGAGATCTGTTGCTCTGCGCCGGGTCAGTCCTCCTCTTCTGGGGGACCTGTGCGCTCTTCTCGAAGAAACCCGTGGTGGTGAAGCTTCATGCCCTGGGCGTGGGAGACACCCTGGGCGCGTTTCTCTTCGTCCTCGGCCTTTTGCTGCGCAGCACGGAAGGACGGGGTCTCCTCGCGGCGGCGGCAGTGGCTCTCCTGCTCTGGGGGCCCATCCTCTCCTATGCGCTCGGACGCGGTGCCGTGGGTGACGAGGGGAGGGAAGGGGAATGAAGGCGCTCCTCTCTCTTTCCGGAACGGACATCCTTGTGATCGCCTGTGCGGCCCTGTTGCCCCTGATGGCCTTCGTCACGCTCCGCCAGGAGCGGATTCTCGCCGCCGTCATCGCCCGGGGGATGCTGGGCATCGCCGCGGCGCTCCTCTACACGCTGCTCGGTGCTCCGGACGTGGCGGTCACGGAGGCTCTCATGGGAGCGCTCCTGGTGACGCTCCTCTACGTGGTTGTGTTCAAGCGTTCCGGCGAGTTCCGGGTCGGGTGTCTCGAACTGTCTCCGCTTGTTGAGACGCTTCCCGGGCGAGGCGAAGAATTTGACGGCCTGGACGTGGCCTTTCTTCGGGCCTTCGCTGCCTGGGCGGGATATCGTCCCCGGTTCGTGCGCTTTGACAGCCGGGAGGAGCTGCTCTCGGAACTGCGGGAGGGCGTGGTGGACATCGCTGCGGGTGGTCTGGTGGAGGGCAAGGACGATCTCTCCGGAACCGTTCTCTTTCCCCTTGTGGAAACACGCATTCTTGAAGGAGAGGGAGGTGTCTGGATTGATCTTCTCCGGGCCCGACAGCGGCTCGGCGCGGGAGGGGACGTTGCGGTGGGGATGGTGGAGCGGAGTTCCCGATACGGCATTCTCGTCTCTTCTTCCTCCCATGACCTGGAGGAGCAACTTCGCCGGTACTGTGACGGCGATGGCGTAGAGGAACTGCGTCGCCTGAGGGAACAGTATCTTGGGGGTGGTCCTTCGTGAACGCAGAGAAAGAGCGGAAGGATCGGCAGGGGAACCATTTCCGCCTCGTGCTCCTTCGCCGGGTGCTCTACGGGGTTGCCTCGGTGGTGTTGTTCGCGTTTCTTGTCCTTTCCTGGGCTCAGGGAGGAGGGGGCGCGCACGTGCTCCGCGTGGCGGAGGAGTCCGGAGTGCCCAACGCCGTCGCCGCGCTCTATCTGCGAAACCGCCTCTACGACACGCTCTTCGAGGTGGTGGTCTTTTCCGTGGCGGTCCTCGGGGTCGCCTTCTTCCTCGACGGAAAGGAGCGGGCCGGAGCGCTCAAAGCCCTTCGGGACGCACCTCTCCTCGCCATGGCCAGGGGAGCGGCTTTCTTCGCCTTTCTTCTCGCCGCGCTGTTCGCCTTCTACGGCCATCTTTCTCCGGGAGGGGGCTTCGCCGCGGGTGTCGCGGGGGGAACGGCGCTGGTGCTCGTTTCGCTGACGCCGGAACGGGAGCGCCTGGAGCGCTTTTTCCCCAGGGCGGTCCAGGTGAAG
Source organism: Aminiphilus circumscriptus DSM 16581 (assembly GCF_000526375.1). Taxonomy (NCBI): domain Bacteria; kingdom Thermotogati; phylum Synergistota; class Synergistia; order Synergistales; family Aminiphilaceae; genus Aminiphilus; species Aminiphilus circumscriptus. The sequence continues at coordinate 611,562 of NZ_JAFY01000002.1, forward strand.
GGAGAAAAATGCGTCCTTTTGCTTTTTCTTGTCCTTTCCGCCCTTGCCTGCGGCGGCGTGCTTCTTCCCGCCGGAACCTACGGGAGCGTTCTCTCCGGAGGGTGGATTCCCCTGCTCAACGGGATGATCACGCTCAAGGTCGCCGCGGGAACCTGGGTGATCGGCATGCGTTTTCTGGACTCCGAGTGGCTTTTCTGATGCCCCCTCCCGGGGGTATGCGGACTGCCGGCGGAGAAACCACAGGAGTGAGAGGAGAGGATGAACATGAACGCCGAAGCGTTTGCGGAATGGCCCGCGAGGGAACTGGAACGTCTCGTGGCGACCTTCGTCGCCACGTCGCCGGAGAACTCCATGAAGACCGTTTCCGAGGAGCCCGCCTGGGACGAGCCCCTTGTGGGATTTGCCTCGGGAGCGGATCCGATCTTCGAAACATACAAGGAGCACGTGGGGCCCTTCGCCTTCACGCCGGAGGAACTCTTTGCCCTTTCCTTTCCGGAGGAACCGGTCCGGGCGGAAGAGCTGACCGTGATGGCCTGGATTCTTCCCCAACGGACGGCCACGAAGGAAGACAATCGGCGGGAGCGGCTTCGGGGGGCGGAGCGCTGGGCCCGGTCCCGCCTGTATGGAGAGCGGTTCAATGTCCTGCTTCGAGAGCATGTGGTGGCGTCTCTGGCGGAGGTTGGCATCTCCGCCGTGGCGCCGCAGCTGTCGCCCCACTGGAAGGGAGAGATCTCTCCCCTCTACGGCAGATCCTCGAGGTGGTCCGAACGGCACGCCGCCCACGCCTGCGGCCTGGGAACCTTCGGCCTCTGCGACGGGCTCATCACCCCCAAAGGAAAGGCGCACCGGGTCGGTTCGGTGGTGTTGCACCGGGCCGTGCCTCCCACGCCGCGCCCCTATGCCCATCATCGGGCCTGGTGTCTCTTCTACGTGGACGGAAGCTGTTCCGCCTGCGTTCGTCGCTGTCCCGCCGGGGCCATTTCCGAAGCGGGGCACGACAAGGAGCGCTGTGATCGTCATCTCGAAGAGGTTTGCCTTCCCTACGCCAGAGAGGTCTGGGGCATCGAAACCTACGGGTGCGGGCTCTGTCAGACGGGCGTTCCCTGCGAGAGCGGCATTCCCAAGAGGGTCGTTCTCTGAAGAAGGCGTCAGGGTGCGCAAACGACGAGGGGCGTTCCGTCAGGAACGCCCCTCGTCGTTATGGGTGTGCGTCTCCTCCTGCTGTTCTTACGGTCGGAGCAGCTCCTTGCCGACGGAAAAGGCCCTGCCCGCAAGCGCCCCAAGGCCGTAGTACCCTGCGGGGCCGTAGCAGAGAGGGTCGAGCGCCCGCACGTCCAGTTCCCCCTGGGGGGTGAGGACCGATTCCTCCGCCGCCACGGCGACGATCTCCGCCACCACGAGCATGTGGCTGCCGAGTTTCGTGGTGGACACGAGGCGACACTCGAGGACGAGGGGAAAACGGTCGATCACCGGCGCGTCCACCTCCGAGCCGGGAGTGCAGGTCATGCCGGTCTTGGCGAGCTTGTCCTCGTTCCTTCCCGAGACGAGCCCGAAGTAGTCCGTTTCCTTCACCAGATCCACCGAGGGGACATGCACGGTGAGCGCTTTTCGGCGGAGCAGATTTTCGTAGGTGAGGCGGCTCTCCCGGATTCCGATGGTGAGGCAGGGCGGTTCGGAGCAGCAGATCCCCGCCCAGGCGGCGGTCATGGCGTCGGGATGTCCCTCGGCGTCGTAGGTTCCCACGACCACCGCGGGAAGCGGGTACAGGGTCGGTTTCGTCTCCAGTCTTTTTTTCACGGTTCTGACCTCCTGAAATAAAGTAGTCGCAATTCCTGTTTGAAAAGCTCGGGGCGTCACCGTCCGGGAAGGGCGGGCGCCTTTTCCCGAGGATGCCTCCTGCTCCTCCAGTCTGAAGCTTTTGGTCATCGTGTCAAGCTCCACTGCGGGAGTGCTTGCCTCCTGCGCTCCGGCAGCCACATTCTCCATGTTCGCCGCATGTTCGTCCGTGCGCTCCGCCAGACTTGCCGTCGCGTCGATGATGACGATGATCCGGTCGGATTTGGAGACTTCCTCGCCGGTGACGGAGGAGATCTTCCCGAGTCTTTCACGGAACCCGCCACTGCGTCCAAAATGGTTCCCAGCCCCGACCCCGCCCGCTATACCAGGGAAACTCCCTCTTCCACCTTCTCGCGGCTCTCGCGCATGGAGGACACGGCAAGAAGAAATCTCCGTTTCCGGTCTGGACGGCAAGCTCCATGATGTTCCGTATGGGATGGACGATGGTGTTGTCGATGAAGAAGGAGATGCCGCTGAGGACGAGTACGGCGATGAGCATTGCCATGAGGAGCAACTTCGCGGAACGATTTGCCGTTGCGTGGAGTTCCTCCGGGGATATCATCGTGGCAAGGGAGTATCCCGGAGCGTGCGGAACGGCGAGATCCCGGAAGTCCAGTGTTTCCGAGTCCAGATGGTTGTTGCTGTCGATAGGGAAAATATGTCGGAATTTCGACGATGCCACATCATTGAAAAGATGTCTTTTCGCGGCGCCATGCGCTATAGTCGATGGTAGATGTTCGTTTGCTCGCAGGGAGGGGAATGCTTGACCTGCCCTGTTCGGGACAGGATTTGCGGCGAGGGGGCAAAAATTCCACGCCCCACTTGCTTCGTTCCCCTTCCGGGGGGCGGCGCAAGGCGAGCACGCGATGTTTTGAAGACGCAGCGGGTATCTCTTCGTTTGCTCATCGGGGTGGAGGCGTTTGCCGGTGCATTGTGGAGGAGCCTTTTCCGTTTGCGGGGAGTTCTTTCCGGTTCTTCTTCCCGTGCAAGGACTTTTTCAGGAGGGATCGCCGTGATTTCCCGAGGACTGGTGGAACTGTTCTTCTCCGGATTCAGCATCGAGCGGTGGAACGACCATCCTCGCCCGGTGCAGCTCACCGAGATGGACAAGCAGGCCCACAAATGTCTCATTGCCTGGGCCATTGCGTCATGGGAGGAGGGGGGGCACGGGAACGCCTCGCTCCATCCGTCTCAAGCGGACGGGACGTTTTTGGCGGACCTCGTGGAGGGAGCGATCTTCGAATTTCTTCATCGCCTCGTGCTCACGGACATCAAACCCCCGGTTTTCTCGAAAATGATGGAGCGGCACGGCGATGAACTGAACGCCTGGGTGATCCGGGAGCTGTCTCCGTTCCTCGAACCGCTGAAGGGAAATGTGGCGGAGCGCTTCGTCGCCTATTGGATGGAAACCGGTGCTCCGGGCCCGGAAAGGGCGCCTTTCGGAGTGCGACGGATCCTCCGGGCCGCCCACTATCTTGCTACCCGCTGGGAATTCGAGCTGCTCTATCCCCTGGCGCGGAACCTCTACGGCGCGGAGCGCACCCGGGAGAACATCAACGGGCGCCTTCGGGAGCATTTGGATATGCCTGTGGTAAAGAATGTCCTCGATTCCCTAGCGGGAATGGGGACGAGTTGCTTCGCGGATTTCGTGAATCTTCTGGGACAGCTCCGCTTCCAGAAGCGCTGGAGCCGCACTCCCCGGGTTCCCCAGACCTCGGTGCTCGGGCACATGCTCTTCGTGGCGCTCCTGGCTTATTCCGTCTCCCTGGAGGCGGGCCTTTCCAGGGAACGGGCGGCGATGAACTTTTTGGGAGGGCTCTTTCACGATCTTCCGGAAGTGCTCACCAGGGACATCATCTCCCCGGTGAAACGGGCTGTGGAGGGACTGGACGACCTGGTGAAAGAGTGCGAGCGGGAGATGATGGAGGAGACCGTCCTTCCCCTTTTGCCCAAAGAAGCCGCGGCGCGGGTGCGGTTTCTCACCGAACGGGAGTTCGAGGACCGCCTTTTCGCCCCTTCCGGAATCGTTTCCTTCCGGAACGACGAAGAAATTCCCGAGGGAGCCTTCGCCGTGAACGGCACCCTCCTGGACGGATGCGACAAACTCGCGGCCTTTCTGGAGGCGTCCTTCTCCATCCGCCACGGCATCACCTCCCCGTCCCTGGAGGAGGCCCGGACGAGGCTCTTCGAGGCCTACGCGAAGAAGACCTTCCGGGGGGTGTCGTTGCAGTATCTTTTCGAGTTCTTCCGGTGAACTCCGGAAGCCCGCCTTGTTCGGGCATCTTGACGTATACCCCATAGGGCTATATACTTCAAAATAAACAGACGAATGGAGGGAAAACAATGCTTCAGGAAAAGCGCGCGGTGAAGACCCTGATCATCGGCGGAGGACCGGGAGGACGGATGTCCTACATGATGCTCCGGAGGATGGGCGTGGATTCGGTGGCTCTTGTGGCGGACGAAGAGCCCACGGTGATCTGCAGCCTTCCCTACGGGGTGGGGCGGCGGCTCGTGCCCGACGGCCCCGAGGCCACGGTGGTGAACCTCGAAACGTCGCACCGGCTTCCTCCGGACATGAGCAAGGATGTCCTGTGGGGGCGGGCGGTCGCCGCGGATGGAGCGTCCCGAACCGTTACGGTACGCACCGCCGAAGGCGATGTGACGGTGACCTACGAAACGCTCATTCTCGCGCCGGGAGCCGTTCCCTGGATTCCACCTCTGGAGGGGATCCTTGAGGAAAAAAGCAACGTTTCCCGACCTGGACCGAAGGTGATGGTGGGCGATCGCCTTGTGGAGAAAAGCGCCCTCGCTCCTCATGTGCACGTGCTCCGGGGTGCTCAGGACGCACGGCGGCTTGACCGGTTGGCCGAAACGAAGGGCACTGTAGCGGTGATCGGCTCCGGCGCCATCGGATTGGAGGTCGTGGAGGCTCTTGTGGACCGGGGAAACCGGGTGATCCTTCTGGAGGCTCTTCCCCACGTTGTGGCCGCTCTGGATGCGGACATGGCCGCTCTCGTGGCGCGCCGCCTCGAAGAGCGTGGGGTCTCTGTGTTCACTGACGCCAAGGTCACGGGCGTGTCGCCTCGGGGGCTTTCCCTGGCGGACGGACGCGATCTTGCGGCCACTGCGGTGGTCTTCGCCGCGGGCGTTCGTCCCGATACCTCCCTCGCGGCCTCGCTGGGGCTCCGGATTGAACGGGGAATCGTGGTGAACGAGGGAATGGAGACAAGCCTCCCCGGTGTCTACGCCGTGGGAGATGCGGTGCAGATCCCAGACGGTGCCACGGGGCTGCCGGTTCTTCCTCTCATTGGCACGCTCGCGATGCGGCAGGCCATGGTCGCCGCAGGCCGCATCGTGGGTATGCCCATGGCACTGCCGCCCGCGACGGTCTGGGGAGTGAGCGAGATCTTCGGTCTCCACTGGGGCGCCGTGGGATGGTCCCGCGAGGTGGCCGAACGTGCGGGGCTCCAGGTGGACGCGCTCTCCCTGCCCGTTCGCTCCCGGGATCCCTTCATGCCCTCCGGAAAGGACGGGATGTGGAAGGTGGTCGTGGCCGCCGAGGACAGGGGAGGACTCGTCAAGGGGCAGATCCTGGGGTTCCAGGTGGTCACCGAGGGTGATTCGCCGCTCTTTCTGGCGGAACGGTTCGTCGACATCATCACCCGCAGGGAGCGCGTCTCTCACCTCTTCGGTCATTACTTCATTCACTCACCCTCGCACAACGCCGTGGACGATCCCTTTTTGGGATTTCTCCAGATGGGCATGCCCAAGGGGTATTGAGCCGAACCGGTTCGCGACGAAAAAGCGTACACCGTGCCCCGGAGTACTCCGGGGCACGGTGTACTGTAACTACGGGATTGACCGCATGGGGTCCATGGCCTTTGTTGCGTTTGAAGTGTAAATCCACCGCCGGAAAGCATCCGCCTGTTTCGGAGAGTCCCGGGGGCGGATTTCCGGAAAAGACAGTCTTTAGGACGATGTTTCCGCGTTGCCGTTCTCAGAACTGTTGTGCCACCAGCGCGGCCCCTATGCCCAGGAGCAGGGAGAAAAAGAGGCTTCGGGTAAAGCGAGTGGCAACGACCGTGACCCCGATCGCCGCAAGGCCGACGGTGCCCTGTCTCCATGCGCCTCCGGCCACGAGGGCGACAAGAATGCATCCGGGAAGGGCGTCGATGAGGCGACGGAAGGGGCCGGTCTTGGGAAGGCGCTCCGCCAGGAAAAGCCCCCCCGCCTTGAGGGTATAGTTCACCGCTGCCACAAGCCCGAAGAGAAGGAGGATCTCACTGTGGGTCATCGGGATGCCTCCGTTTCGTCCTTCCGGAAAACCGCCACGAGAGCTCCCACGGCGCCGCCGAGGAGGACGTGCCATGTTCCCGGAAGGATGGGATCCAGCAGAATGCTTCCGAGCGCCGCCGTTATCCAGGGAAGGGCATCCCGCCTGCCCCTCCAGAGTCCCACGGCCAGAACCGTGAACACCGCGAGAAATGCCACGTCGAGGCTCGCCAGAAGCGCTGCGGGAACAGCCTCGGAGAAGAGATTCCCCGCCACCGTTCCTGCCACCCAGGCGGCCATGACACACACGCCGCCGCCGAAGAGAAACGCCGGGCCGCCCCTCCCCTCCCGGAAAGCCACCATGGCCACGGCCCAATTCTCGTCCGCCACGAGGTGGAGGAGAAGGAGTTTCCGGAGGGTCGATGCGGACGCCAGCATGGGCTGCAGAGAAGCCCCCACGAGAAGATAGCGGAGATTGATCGCGAGAATGGCCGTCACGAGCCCTCCCAGGGAAAGCGCGGTGTGCCAGAGATCAAGGATGATGAACTGGGCCGACCCCGAAAAAATGGTCACGTCCATCACGGCCACCTGAAGGGCACTGACGCCCTTCCCGGCGGCGAGGACGCCCAACACCACCCCGTAAGCTCCCACGCCGACTGCGACGGGAGACGTTTCCAGGAACCCCTTTGTAAAAGACATGTTCTTCCTCCCCTGCCTCTTCCAGGATATATCCTCTCTGTTCCGCCAGGTTCTTCGAGGAGAAACCTGCCGGTGGAGGAGTGTCCTCCTGACCGGAGCGTCTTCGTGCGAAACAGGCCCGAGAACGTTTCCGGCATGTTTCGTCGTCGTTCCGCAGCGAAAGGCTTCTCTTTCTGGAGGTCTCACGGTAGCCGAAAAAACAAAAGAAGAACAGATACAGAAAAATATCAAAGACACAAAACAGTTTTGTGTCCCTCTCCGAGCCTCCATACATTACATTCGGGAAAGTACATTCGGGAAAGATGGCACCGGGCGTCTCGCGAACGTGTGCAACAGGATACAAAAAAGGGAGTCGCTTCGGAGAGCGCTCCCCTTTCTGCATCCATCTGTTTCGTGATGTGATCCGCCGGTCTCACACGTCCAGGTTGCGGACCTCTCGGGCGTGGGTCTCGATGAATTCCCTCCGGGGTTCCACCTTGTCTCCCATGAGGATGCTGAAGTATTCGTCCACCGAGACGGGGTCGTCGATCTCGATGCGTTTCACGATGCGCGAGGTGGGGTCCATAGTGGTCTCCCAGAGCTGTTCCGGGTTCATCTCTCCCAGCCCCTTGTAGCGCTGGACGGAGTACTTTTTCCCCTCGTACTTTCCGGTGATCTCCTTCAGTTGTCGGTCGTTGTAGCAGTAGTGCACGTCCTTGCCGGCCTGGATGCGGTAGAGGGGGGGCTGGGCCAGGAAGATGTGTCCCTTTTCCACGAGCTGGGGCATGAAGCGGTAGAAGAGGGTGAGGAGCAGCGTGCGGATGTGGGCGCCGTCCACGTCGGCGTCACTCATGAGAAGGATGCGATGATACCGGAGCCGGGAGATGTCGAAGTCGTCGCCGATGCCGCAGCCGAGGGCCTGAATGATGGTGCGGATCTCCTGGTTCGACAGGGCCTTGTCGAGGCGGGCCTTTTCCACGTTGAGAATCTTTCCCCGGAGAGGAAGAATGGCCTGGAAGTTCCGGTCCCTTCCCTGTTTCGCGCTGCCTCCGGCGCTGTCTCCCTCGACGATGTAGATCTCGCATTCCTCGGGGTTGCGGCTCGAGCAGTCCGCAAGTTTTCCCGGAAGCTCCATGCCGGAGAGTGCGCTTTTGCGGCGCACCAGCTCTCGTGCTTTTTTCGCCGCCTCTCTGGCCTGGCGGGCTTTGAGGGCCTTGTCCACGATGGGGCGGAGAATGTCCCGCCGCTCCTCCAGAAGGGCGAGCAGGCCCTCGTAGACGAAGGAATCCACGATGCCCTTCACGTCGCCGTTGCCGAGCTTTGTCTTGGTCTGCCCCTCGAACTGGGGTTCGGGAAGTTTCACGGAGATGACTGCGGTGAGTCCCTCTTTCAGGTCGTCTCCCATGAGGTTCACGTCCTTCTCCTTGAGGAGCTTCTCCCGGCGGGCCATTTCGTTCACGCCTCGGGTGAGGGCGGTGCGGAATCCCGAGACGTGGGTTCCGCCCTCGCCGGTGTGGATGAGGTTGGCGAAGGCGAAGATGCGTTCCAGATAGGTGTCGTTGTACTGGAGAGCCACGTCCACATAGATGCCGTCCCGCTCTCCCGAGATGCACAGGGGAGGTGCAAAGAGCGGTTCCTTGCCTCGGTTGAGATATTCCACGAAGGAGCAGATGCCTCCCTCGTAGGCGTAGGTGGTCTCCTTTTCCTGTCGGAGATCCCGAAGGCAGATGGCCACACCGGGCGAGAGGAAGGCCAGTTCCCGGAGGCGCGCGCTCAGGACTTCCCAAGAGAAGTCGATGGTATCGAAAATCTCGGAATCGGGAAGGAAATGCACTTTGGTCCCCGTGCGTTCCGTGTCTCCCGCCGGTTCGAGCGGGCGTTGGGCGATACCCCGCTCGTAGCGCTGGCACCATTCCTTGCCGTTGCGCCAGATCGTGAGGGAGAGCCATTCCGAGAGGGCGTTCACCACGGACACACCCACGCCGTGCAAGCCCCCCGAGACTTGGTAGGACTTCTTGTCGAACTTGCCGCCCGCGTGAAGTACGGTGAGCACCACTTCCGCCGCGGATTTCCCCGTCTGGGGATGGATGTCCACGGGGATGCCCCGTCCGTTGTCCTCGACGGAGACGCTGTTGTCCGGATGGATGGTCACTTCGACCCGGTTGCAGTAGCCCGCGAGGGCTTCGTCGAGAGCATTGTCCACCACCTCGTAAACGAGATGGTGAAGTCCTCTCGGTCCCGTGTCGCCGATGTACATGCCGGGGCGTTTTCGAACCGCCTGGAGTCCCTCGAGGATCTGAATATCCTTTGCTGTATACTGCTGTGCCGCTTCCGTTGCCGCGCTCATGCCGCGCTACCTCCTCGAAAAATGGGAAGCCTTGGCTGCGAGGGCCGCTTCCCGAACGAAATTCCGATGCCGTTTCGCCAGGGTCCTGGGAGTGAAGCCCGTGGCCATGACGGTTCCATCCCGGAGAACAACGGCGGTCTCGCCCTCGTCGCGCACAAGAGCCACCACGCGACCCAGATGGATCAGGTCGTCCCCTTCGAGAGGAAGAAACATGTTCACCGCCTCCTCGGAATGGAGAGAAAGGAAAAATGCACAACTGGAGATGTTTCTCCATAGATTATAGCAAAAAACAAGCCCCATCACCGAAGGCGGGGTGTTTTCTCCCGCATCCGGTGATGGGGCGTCGGATCGTTTCAGTCCGATGGGTGTTCGGAGTAGCGTTGTTCTCGTTCAGGAGATGGTGAAGACCTTGGTGAGGCGCGTGAGTTCGAAGAGTTCCTGCACGGTGCCGTGCAGGCCTCTGATGGTCACGCCGCCTCCGCGCTGAACGCAGCGCTTGTGGATGGAAATGAGCACTCCCATGCCGGAGCTGTCGATGTACTCGAGGCCCGACAAGTCCACCACGACGTTCTTGCCGTCGTTTCCCAGGGCTTCAAGGGCTTTCTCCCGCAGTTGGGAGGCATCCTCCACGTACATGTGTCCCGAGACGGAAATGTGAATGCCTGAAGTGTCCTTGTGAACGGTAAGCTTCATCTGTGCATTCCTCCCTGGTGGTGCCTCGTGGTTATGCCCTCCGGGCATGTCGGCGAATGAGTCGGTTCAACAGTGCGATGACCTTTTCCGAGTGCTGTTCCAGGTTGCGCAGGGCCTTTCGCGCTCCGGAAAGATCCCCTTCCTGGTAGGCCGCGGCCGCTTCCGCCGCGGCAATGTGCACGGCCTTATGGGGTTCGTCGAGAGCGGTGAAAAGCGGGTCCGCAGCGAGTTCCTGTCCCGGGCCGAAATACCAGGTGCCGAGGAGGCAGTGCCGATGGGAGGTGACATCCTCGGGGCGCACCGTTTCAAGTCCCTCGAGCATATACTGGATGCGCATCTTCCAGAGAAGGTGATCCGATTTGGCTCTCTGGAGAATCTGTTCGGAGGTGAGGGCGGACGTGTCCGTCTCCACCTTGAAGCGGGCCGTTCCCTCGTGAAGTCCCTGGGCCAGGGCGGCCACCTCTTCCGCGGCGGTGGAAACGGTCTCGATGGCCGCGGTGGTCTGTTCTGTCGCGGAGGCCACCTGGTGAGCGTGATCGTTGGTCTTCTCCATGATGGAAGCCATGCTGTCGATGATCTCCACGATCTTCTCCGACGTGGCCACCTCCTCGCCGGCGACGTTGAGGATCTGGCGCACGCTCTCCACCGTGGAGGTCACGGCGCCGAGGATCTGTTCCAGTGCGTCGCCGCTTCGGCGGATCTGATCCGCTCCCAGGTCCGCCTCGCCGGAACTCTTCTCCATGGAATGCACGGCAAGGGTCGCCTCGTGGCCCACCTTGACGATGTTCGTGGTCACGTCGGCGGCTCCGCGGTTGGATTCCTCGGCGAGCTTGCGCACTTCTTCGGCGACGACGGCGAAGCCGCGCCCCGCCTCACCCGCCCGGGACGCCTCGATGGCGGCGTTCAGGGCGAGAAGGTTTGTCTGCTTTGCGATGCCCGTGATCGTGCCTGCGATGGTCTGGATCTGCTGCGTATAGCCGTTGAGGGTGGTGATGACCTCCCGCGTCTCCCGAACCTGGTCACGGAGGTTGCCCATGAGATGTACCGCCTCGTCCACGGTGGCCTGCCCCTGTCTGGCGGTGCCCATGGTGACGTCGGACTTTTCCAGAGCGTGCTCCGCCTGGGTCCGAGATATCTGGAGGAGCGACGAGAGTTCCAGGAGATCCTTGGAAGCCTGAATGACCGAGGCCTCGCCCTTATTCACGCCCTCCGCCACGTCGGCAATGCTCCGGCTGATATGTTCCGCCGTGGCGGAGACCTGCTCCAGCGACGCGGCCATTTCCTCCGATGAGGCGGACATTTCCTCCACGGCTTTCTTGATCATTCCCACGAGCCGGCTTTGGTGATGGATCATGAGGTTGAAGGAGGCGTACAGTTCGCCGATTTCGTCGTTTGTGTCCACGATGCCCCGTACCGTGAGATCTCCTCCTCCCGCGGCGGCCATGAGGCGCTGGAGTGTCCTGATGGGGCGCACGAATCCGGCGACGCTGCAAAAGATGACGCCCCCGGAGACAAGCAGAATCGCCAGGGATGCGAGCCCTACCCGGAGGATGGCGGCAGTCCTGGCATTCTCGTAGGACGTGGTGGGAAGTGCCGCCTGGACGACGCCGAGAGGTTTGCCGTCGGGACCGGTGAGCGGTGCAGTACAACTGAGGAAAGAGGTGCCCCCAAGCGTGAGGTGTCCCCGGAGAGTGCTCCCCTCGGAAAGAGCGCGTGCCTCGGGCGTTCCCTCCGCGAAGGTCATCGAAGGGGGGATCGCTCCGTCTCCAAAGGTGGAGGCCACGATCTCCTTGCCAAGGGAGAGGGCGAACTCCACGCCGAAGAGGCGCTTCGCCTCTTTCACAAGGCTGTTGCTGCTCGCCACGATTCCCGTGGAAAGCGCTCCCACAAGGTTACCCGACTCGTCCCGAAGGGGAACCCCAGCGCGCACGGAGAGACGCACGACCTTCCCTTCCTCCAGAAAGGCTCCGGAGCGCCCCTGCATCGCTTCCCGGATATTCGCCTGCCCGGCGATGCTGTCGTCCGGGGCGGGACGTTTCTCCGGCTCGTGGGCGCGGACGAGAACCTTCCCCTGGGGGTCCGTGACCACCAGATATTCCATGCCGCTCGCCTTGAGGAGGAACACTGCCCGGTCACGCACCTCCTCGAAGGTGCCCGACGCGACGGCGCGCACGAGGACGGGATCGGCTGCCATCAGCGAGGCCGTTTCGAGGGCGTGCGTCTTCTTGTTCTCGAGAAAGGCGAGGAAGCGCAGGGCATTGCGTTCCGCCCTGCCTGCCGTCTCGTCGTACATGGAGGAGGTCGTGGTGCCGATGGCGAGAGCGGCGACGGCGGCGACGGCGACGACGAGGAGGAGGAGAAAGCCGAGGGAGAATTTCCACTGCAGGCGTTTCAGAATCTTCTTCATGAACATGACCGATGTCACCTCCGAAAGTCTCTCGCGGGGCGCTGTCCTAGGATCTGCGCTGTCTGTGTCATGTGGAGGAGCGGCGTTTTCGCAGCGTCACCTCGTTTCCGGCGGCACTGAACGTGACCTCGTCGGCGCAGTGGGCCATGATGTGAAGTCCGCGTCCCGATTCCTTCAGCGCCAGCGCCTCGTGAAGGAGAAATTCTTTCGGGCTCTGGGGAAAACCAGGCCCCTGATCGCGCACGACGACCAGCACATCCGCATCCGTCCATTCCACGATGAGCGTGACCAGATGAAGAACGCCATTTCTTCGACCGTGAAAGAGGGCGTTGTTCACGGCCTCGTTCACGGCGACGAAGAGCAGCATGCCCTCTTCGGGGAAAAGTCTGTTCAGCAATGCAAGGAGTTCCTCTCTCAGGGGAGCGAACGCCTCAAGGGTATTGAATGTGTAGGTTCTTCGGCGGAATTCGTCTCTCGTCATTCTCCCCTCACTCCGTCCGGTGTGTCTATGGACAGAATTATAACAAAATAATAACAAAGATGTGGAAAGTGAACAGAAAAGGGCGGCGGCATGCGCCGTCGCCCCTAGAGACGGGGAGCGGAGTCGCCTCCGGCGTCTCTCAATCTCAGCCTCCGCCCACCACGGGGAAGATGGAGATTTCGTCGCCATCCTTGAGAGGCGTGTCGCCGCCTCCCGTGTGGGCGATGTGGCGGCCGTTCACGAGAACGATGAGTTCTCCCGAGACGTCGTCCCCTTCGAGGACTTTCGTGCGGAACGCGTCGCCGTACCGGTCGGCCAGGACGTGCAGAAGAGTTTTTACGGACGGAGCCGGAGGGAGCTCGATCTGCCGCTCCTTCGTCATGTCCCGGATCAGACTGAAGAACGTCACTCGTATCAAGGGGAGCCCGCCCTTTTCAGTTCAGAGGGAAAGCCCGAGTTCGGCGAGCTTCTCCTTCGTGGGAATGCCCTGGGCATCCCATCCTCGGAGCGTGTAATACTCGGGGATGATTTCTTTCACCCGGCTCAGTTTGCCCTTTGCGGGGCCCTCGGGAATGGGTTCTTCCAGGAGGCGTTTCGGCAGCGTGTCGTCCTTGGCAGGGTCCAGACCCTCCCGGAGGTTGAAGAGACGCTCCAGGTTCCAGATGCGGTCGCCGCAGGCCATGATCTCCTCGGTGGTTCGCTCCAGCCCCGTCACGTTCCGGAGGATCGTCGCGTAGTCGTCGGCGCCGAGGGCGAAGGAGGTGAAGAGGCACATGCCCGTGGAGTCGATGACGGCGGTGAGATCGTGGAAGATCTTGCCCCACTGGGCCTTGCCCTCGATCTCCCAGGGATCGAGCTTCTGGGGTACGCCAAGGACTTCCGGCGAGATGAGGTAGCCCCGAACATGGCAGGCGCCGCGGTTGCTCACCGCATAGGTGAGGCCGATCCCCTGGACGCCTCGGGGGTCATAGGCGGGAAGCTCCTGTTTTTTCACGGAGATGGAGAACTCGGGATGGCCGAAGGCCTCGCAGAGGCGGTAGCTTCCCAGGGCGAGCTTCTTGCCGAGTCCTTGGGCGCGGCCCATCTTCTCGACCCAGTACAGAAGTGCCTCTTCCGAGCCGAACCGGAGCGCCGGGCCGCCTTCGAGTTCCGCCTCGGGAAGATGGCCCTTCTCGTAGAGTTCCATGGCGGCGGCGATGGTGGTTCCCGCGCTGATCGTATCCAACCCGAGTTTGTTGCAGAGGAAATTCGCCTTGATGATCGCGGGGAGTTCCTCGATGCCGCAGTCACCGCCGAAGCACCAGATGGACTCGTACTCGGGGCCCTCGCCCTCGAGATCGTCCACTTTCGTCACCCGTCCGCAGGCGATGGGGCAGGCGAAACAGCCGCGCTTTCCCGTGAGGTATTTCTCCGCCAGGGTCTCTCCGGCCTGTTTCTCCGCCTCGGTCATGTAAGCGCTCTGGAAGTTCTTGTAGGGATAGCTGCCGATCCCGTTCACCACGTTCACGAGCACCGCCGTGCCGTAGGTGGGAAGCCCCTGGCCGGTGACGCCGTGTTCCTTGATCTTCTGCATGACGCCACGAAGAGTTTCCTTGAGCGCCTCCGGAGCGGCTGGGGTCACGGTGCCCGAGCCCCGGACGACCACGGCCTTGAGATTTTTGGATCCCATGACGGCTCCCACGCCGCTCCGTCCGGCGGCGCGGTGCTTGTCGTTCATCACGCAGGCGATGAGGGAGAGTTGTTCTCCCGCGGGGCCGATGCAGGCCACCTTGGCCTTGTCGTCCCCCACCGCTTGGATGAGCGCGTCCGTGGTGACGTCCACGTCCTTGCCCCAGAGTTCCGACGCGTCCCGGAGTTCCACCGTGTCGTCCTTGATCCAGAGGTACGCGGGCTTTTCGGCCTTGCCCTCCAGGACGAGATAGGCATAGCCCGCCCGGGCTAGTTCGGCTCCCCAGAACCCCCCGCTGTTGCTCGAGGCGATGAGCCCCGTGAGAGGGCTTTTGGTGACGACCATATAGCGTCCTCCCGTAGGAACGTTGGTGCCGCTCAGGGGGCCGAGGGCGAAGACGAGCTTGTTCTCCGGAGAAAGGGGATCGACCTTCGGCGTCAGCTCCTCGTAAAGGAGGCGCGTGGCGTATCCTCTGCCGCCGATGAAATCCTTCAGCCACTCCTGGCGGAGTTCCTCGCGCGCGATGGTTCCCGTGGAAAGGTTCACTCGCAGCAATGCCTTGGACATGTTCCCACTCCTTCCCTGCCTCACTCTTCCGCCTTTTGGGGCGGAACTGTTTTCCCTGGGTCTTTCGAGCATCTCTCGTCTCTTGCAGCTCTTCATTTCGGGGGCCTTCACTCTCGTTCCTGTCTGTGGGGATACGATTTCTTCTCGTTCTCAGCTCTTCTGTCGCGCCACCTCCTCAGGGGCACCGCACGAGATTGCGGTCCCAGAGACAGTCGCTGCATGCCGGAGAATCACCCCAGCAGTCACTCTCGGTGGTTTTGGGATATTCGCACACGGGAAGCAGGTGGCAGTCCAGGCAGGAGGCGTAGAGAGCCCGCCGGAGGCGCCACCGGAAACTTACGTAGCGCTCGTCGTCCCAGATCGCTGGGAGGGAACGTTCTTTCAGGGAACCGAAGGAGGCGGCCACCACGCTCTTTTCTCGCCCAAGGACCCATTCGGGATAGGTGTGGGCCAGCCGGTAGCAGGGCACCACGGCGCCGTCGGAACGGATCACGGCGCTTTCGGAGCGCACGAAATTGCAGTGCTTTTCCGAGGAAAGGGCGAATCTTGGCAGCAGGGCCGTCACGCCCGCCCGTTGACAGGCGACGAAAATCTTCCGCTGAAGTCGCGCCTCCTCCTCCAGGGAGAGGGGATAGAGGACGAGTTGCGTCAATTCTTTCGTCAGGGGAACGAGATTGCTCATGGAGAGCACCGTCACTCCCACGGAGGAGAGCGTTGCGGGGATATCCGCCGCATGGTCCACATTGGATCTGGTGAGGACGAAGGCGGCACGGAGTTCCGGAAGCAAACGCCCGGCGCGTTTTTTCTCTTCCTGGAGCATGCGGAACGTTTCCAGATGTGCCGCCGCCAGGGTCTCCCGCCCGGGAAGGAGCGCCTGTTCCGCCTCGAAGGAAATGTCCACCGCGTCCACGCCGAGCGCCACCAGTTCGCGGGCCATCTCCCGGGTCACGAGCGTTCCGTTTGTGGTGAGGGAGACGCGCAGGCCCCGCGCCTTGGCGCAGCGTACCGCGTCGAGAAAGCGCGGATGCACCAGTGGTTCTCCGAGTCCGGCGAAGTGAAAGGTCTCCAGGTGGGGAAAATCGCCGACGGACTGAAGAAGATTTTCGTAGACGTTCCAGTCCAGATCACCCTCGCCGTCCTTCCGGAAGAGGCGGAAGCACATGGGGCAAAACAGATTGCACCGGGAGCTCAGCTCGAGATAGAGCTTCCGGAGACGTCGGTCCCGTGGAATGAAGATGATGCTGTCTTCCAGAGAAAATCGGGCCCCCGACGTGGAGTCCATGGGGAAATCGTTCACGCGTTCCTCCTCTTTTTTCTCTCGCTCTTTTTGCGCCTTGGACGGGGGATGGAAACGCGAGAAGGGAGGCCCTCGAGGGCCTCCCTTCTTTGCGAATCCGGCAGGCGGAAAGATTACTCCTTCCACCCATTGCCCGTAGCGCCTCGGAGAGGTGCGACGGGTCGAAGGTGCGTTTATTCTGCTTGGGATCTCTTGCTCATGCGAACAATTTATTTTATTTGGAAAGCATAGCATGTCTTCCCTTTCCTGACAAGATGATGGAAGCCGGAAGCGTGGATATCATTTTTTTGCAGAGGAGCTGCGGCGTCATTTCGGAAAGCTCCGAAAGAACGGGTTTTCTCAATCCGGAACGTGCATTTCCAGTGCGTTCCGGATTGAGGAGTCGTGCCGTGAAATGCCTACCGTGTTTTATCGTTGAAGCCGTCAAAAAAGAAAAAAGAACGCGATTTCTCGAGGAAAGATTCGAATATGACGATCTATTTTTCGGAGAAGAGTGATGGCGATCTTTTTTGACCAAAACTGATATTTGACTAATACTAACCTTTTGACTATCCTTTGACCATCACGAGGGAAAACCGCCGGAAATCCGGCGAACAATACGAGAACGAAGGAGGAGGAGCACCATGAAAAATCTTGTACGGTATTCCAGACCAGCGCCCATGAGTCTCATGCCCGAGGTTGACGAGTTCTTCAGGAGTTTTTCGGATCTCTTCAATGCGGCGAACACGTCCCTGCCGGTGGAGATGTACGAAGAGAACGGCGAAGTGGTCGTTTCCTTGGATGTGCCGGGAATCGATCCCGACAAGATCGAGGTTCGGGCTTTTCCCGATCGGCTCCTCGTCCGGTCGAGCCAGGAGACGGCGGAGGAGTGCCCCGAAGGACGGACCTACCACTGTCGGAAACGGGCGACGAAGGTCAACTACAGCATTGCCGTGCCCGCAGAGGTGGATCCCGAAAAGGTGCGGGCTTCCGTGAAGAACGGCGTCATGACAATCCGTCTTGCCCGGAAGGAGCGCGACGAGGGGCGGGTTGTGGAAATCAAAAACGAGTGACGGAGGAATGTGCCGAGAGAGGGGCGACGCACGCCCCTCTCTCTTTGTCCTTCCGGAAATGACCTGGTATTTCATGAGCCGGGGGTTTCCGGGACCGTTCGGGTGGGTGGTGCGCACGAAAAGGCCGGGGTATTCCTCCGGCCTTTTCGCGTTTCTGGAAGGATTTGGAAGGATTGGAAGAAGTGGCACGCAGCGGTTGTGCCGAATCTGTCCTCGCGCTTTATGGATTCAGGGGGACGAGCCCCTCTTGCGGAATGGTGACGCTACCGAGGATACACCGTCATCGCAAGAGCCGCCTCTGGAGAAATCCCGAAACGATGCTCCGTAAAAGGGCTGGAAGCACGGGAACGTCGAGTTCGTCCGAGGTGTGGAGCACCAGCGCCTCAGAGGGTGCCGTATCTTCATCCGGAAACCGTGACGGGTCTTTTTCGGACCGCCGGCGGCATGTGAGGAGGTGTCCCTGGATGACAATTTCGCAACACCCACTTGACATGTTGGGAAGAAGCGTGTAAAGTGCTCCACAACACAAAAATCCGAGTTGAAGGGAGGCAGGGCGATGCGTTCTCAGAACAAAGAAGTGTTCATGCAGAGGAACAGTTCTTCCGGGAACGACGCGCAGTGCCTCCGGAGTGCGGTATCTTCTCTTCCTGACTCCCGATATTATTACGTGTTCTCCTTTACCAGCGGCCAGTGGCGGTATTACGCCAGTGGCCCTTCGCATTTGGGAACACCGATATTCGGCAGACCGGGGGCAGAAAGCGTATTCTCGGGAGGAGGACGGAAGGGCCGGGTGGCCTGAAACGTCGAAGATCCTCCGAAAGCAACCGGGAAGAGGTAAAGAAGGCAAGGCCGGATTCGGGTTCCCACCGAATCCGGCCTTTTTCGTTTTCCCCTTCGGGGGAGAGAGCTTTTCGAGGAGGTGCTCGAACGATGATGATTCTGGAAGTGGACCGCAGCTGCCCCAAGGGAGACATGGCACGAATGATCCAGCGCGCGGAGGAGCGCGGGTGCTACGCTCGGCTCGTTCCCTGCGAGGACGTGTACTTCATTCTCGTGGACGCCCGCGTGGAGGAGATGGCGAGCCTCGCCGCCGATACTCGGGTGCGTCGCGTGGTGGAGACGAAGAGTTCCTTTCCGCTGGCGAGCCGGGATCTCTGGAGCGGCACCCGCCCCGTGGAAGTCGCGCCGGGGATCTCCGTGGGCGGGAGCGGTGCGGTGGTCATGGCCGGTCCCTGCTCGGTGGAGAGCCGGGAGCAGATCCTGGAGACCGCCTTCGCCGTGAAGGACTCCGGCGCGGCGATTCTGCGGGGCGGGGCGTTCAAGCCCCGGTCTAACCCCTACTCCTTCCAGGGCATGGGCAACGAGGGCATCCGTCTGCTCTGCGAGGCCCGGAAGGAGACGGGGCTTCCTCTGGTGACGGAGGTCATGGAGGCCGAATCGGTGGGGCTGCTCCTTCCCTTCGTGGACATCTTTCAGGTGGGGACCAGAAACATGCAGAACTACTCCCTCCTCAAGGAACTGGGCAAGGTGGACAAGCCGGTCCTTCTCAAGCGGGGCATGTCCGCCTCCATCGACGAGTGGCTCCAGGCGGCGGAGTACATCCTCGCGGGGGGCAACTTCCGGGTCATCCTCTGCGAACGGGGCATCCGCACCTTCGAGACCCGCACGCGGAACACGCTGGATCTCTCCGCCATTCCGGTGGTGAAGTCCCTGAGCCATCTTCCCGTGGTGGTGGACCCCAGTCACGGCACGGGGCACCGACACCTGGTGGCGCCCATGTCCCTCGCGGCGCTCGCGGCGGGGGCGGACGGTCTTATCGTGGAGGTGCACTCCGATCCCGACAAGGCACTCTCCGACGGTCCCCAGTCCCTCAACCCCGCCCAGTTCGGGACGCTCATGGGGCAGATCGAGGGAATGCTCTCCGCCCTCGGGCGGAACGTTCTCCGGGCGGACGGCCTGGAAACGGCATCCCGCCGGGGGTGCGGAGAAATACCGCTGGCAACGCCGGTGGTTTCGGGAGCGATCTGACGAAGCGGAAAGAGAACGGCGCGGACAGTGCGCCGAAGAGAGGACGAGAGGACGCCCACCGCGAAGACCGCCGTGGTGCGTCCGCTGAGGGAACGAGAACGTAAGGAGGACACGGCAATGCGGATGAAACAGGCACATGTGGGTATTCTCGGATTGGGACTTCTGGGTGGATCTCTCGCGCTGCGGCTCGGCGGATCGGGAGGAGTGCGGCGGGTTTCCGGATGGGATGCGGATCCGGCGGTGCGGGCCGAGGCGGCTCGAAAGGGTATCGCCCATGTACCGGAACATCTGGAGGACATGCTGTGCGGTGTGGACGTTCTCATCTTCGCCGTTCCCATGCGTTCCCTGGAGGAAGCGAATCGCCGGGTTCTCGGAGCGCTCCGGCGGAACGCCGGAATCGGTTTCTCCGAATGGCCGGACCTGGCTCCAATGGAACCCCTTGAGGGACCCCGGGTCGTGATGGATCTTTCCAGCGCCAAGGTGGAGCCGGGAGAGCTGCTCCGCGGAGCCTGGAGGAGCCGTTACGTGGGGTTCCACCCCATGGCGGGAAAAGAAAACGGCGGCATTGCCAACGCCACGCCGGATCTTTTCGAGGGGGCCTGCTGCGCGGTGGTGCCTTTTGCGGAGACCTCCGAAGAGGCCTTGGCTGTGGCAGAGGAACTCGCGCTCCTTCTCGGCGCCGGTGCTGTGCGGATCGATCCCGCCGAACACGATGCCATCGTCGCCACAGTGAGCCATCTCCCTCTTCTGACGGCTGCGGCCATGGTGCTCACGGCAAAGGCGGAGGGAAAATCCCACGCGGCCCTCGCGGCCCTCGCCGCCGGAGGATTCCGGGATGCCACGAGAGTGGCCTCCGGTCCGGCCTGGCTGGGGACGGACATGGTGGATGCCAACGGAGACCAGATCCGGCGCGTGGCGGAGCGGTTCATCGCCTCCCTGAAGGAGATGCTCGCCCTGCCGAAGAAGGAGCTGGAGGCCCTTCTCGCCGAGGCCGCGAATGCCCGGGATGGTCTGGTGACGGTGGTCCATAAGGGGAGGGCCGCATGAGGCGCGTCGTTCCCGCTCACTCCGTCCAGGGGACCGTGACGCTTCCCGGGGACAAGTCCATCTCCCATCGGGCGGCTCTTCTCGGCGCCCTGTCGGTGGAGGGCGTGACGGTGACAAATTTCTCCGGAGGTGCGGATTGTGCGTCCACACTCGCCTGTCTGGAGAAGATGGGGGTGATGGTCCGTCGTTGCGATCCGGGAACGGTGTACGTCGCCAAAAACGAGGCGTTTCTGGAGCCTGGGGATGTGCTTGACGCGGGCAACTCCGGGACGACGGCGAGAACGCTCTGCGGTCTTTTGGCGGGTGTTCCGGGCCTCTACGCGGTGCTCTCGGGAGACGAAAGCCTGCGGCGGCGACCCATGGGACGTGTGGTGGACCCTCTCCGGGTCATGGGCGCCCGCATCGACGGGCGCGCCGGCGGCGCCTCGCTGCCGCTCTGCATCAAGGGGACGCGCCTTACGGGAGGAACGCATCGCCTGCAGATCGCAAGCGCTCAGGTAAAGACCGCCCTCCTGCTCTCGGGGCTCTCCGCCTCGGAACCCACCACTGTCGTGGAGCCCCTTGGAACGCGGGACCACACGGAGCGGCTTTTTGATTTCCTCGGCATTCCCTGTACCAGGCGGGACGATGCCATCACGATCTTTCCCTGCGAAGAGGTGAAGGGGGGGGCATGGCGCATTCCCGGGGATGTCTCCGCCGCGGCGTTCTGGCTCGTGGCGGCGGCTATCCTTCCGGATTCGGGGGTGCACCTTCCCGGATGCGGGCTCAACCCGACCCGGACGGGAATGCTTTCTGTGCTCCGGCGCATGGGGCTCGCCGTCGAGGTGACGGAAGAAGACTGCTCCGGCGGGGAGCCCGTGGGGGATCTCCTGGTACGGAGTGCTTCCCTCGAAGGGACGAAGGTGTTTCCCGAGGAAATTCCTTCCCTTGTGGACGAACTGCCCGTGCTGGCCGTGGCGGCTACCCAGGCGAAGGGGATCACGGAGATTCGCGGCGCGAAGGAGCTTCGGGTGAAGGAGTGCGATCGCATCGCCGCCATGGCGGAGGGATTGAGGACGCTCGGAGCGGATGTGGAGGAGCTGGAGGACGGATGGATCCTCCGCGGGCCGGTGCGCCTTTCCGGAGGGCGGGTGCG
The DNA here is from genome assembly GCF_000526375.1 of Aminiphilus circumscriptus DSM 16581. Lineage (NCBI taxonomy): Bacteria > Thermotogati > Synergistota > Synergistia > Synergistales > Aminiphilaceae > Aminiphilus > Aminiphilus circumscriptus. The sequence goes on from NZ_JAFY01000002.1 coordinate 633,071, forward strand.
CAGTTTCGGCGATCACCGCATCGCCATGGCCTTTGCCGTGGCGGGGCTCGCCGCGACGGGACCGGTGGAGATCGACGATTCCGCCTGCGTGGACATCTCCTATCCCGATTTTTTCGAGACCCTGGAAACTCTTGTCTGCCGGGGGTGTGCCGTCTCATGACCCTGCGTTTTCTCACCAGTGGAGAATCCCACGGACGGGGATTGCTCGTCGTTGTGGAAGGTCTCCCCGCAGGGCTTTCCCTCGCGCTCGAGGATCTGGAGGGCGAGCTTGCCCGTCGTCGCCGCGGCTACGGCCGCGGCCCACGCATGGCACTGGAGCGCGACGCCGTTCAGGTTTGGGGAGGGCTCCGAAACGGGCGCACCACGGGGGCTCCCGTCGGATTGTCCCTGGATAACGCCGAGGCCGCCCTCTGGGAGCCCGCCCTCGGTCCTTGGCACAACGATTCCGAGGCGGCCAGAGCGCGGCGCATCACCGCTCCCCGCCCCGGACACGCCGACCTGGCTGGGGCCGTGAAGTACGGGCACGAGGAGTTTCGGGACGTTCTCGAGCGCGCCAGCGCACGCACCACCGCTCCCCGTACTCTTGCGGGAGTGCTTGCCCGGCGCCTTTTGGCGGAATTGGACGTGGACGTGGCCGGTGCTGTGGACGCCATCGGCGGGGTCCTGGTGCGGCTTCCCGAAGATGACGAGGGGTGGCGCACCGCGAGACATTCCTCTCTGGGGTGCGCTTTTCCCGAGGATGAAAAAACCGTCGAGGAACGGATCCGTGCCGCGAAGGAGGCCGGGGACAGCCTGGGAGGAACCTTCGTGGTCGCCCTCCGGAACGTTCCCGCTGGAATCGGCAGCGGTGTAGAATGGGACCGGCGCCTGGATGGACGTTTCGGCGCGGCCCTCCTTGCCGTTCCCGGTATCAAGGGAGTGGAGATCGGCGACGGTTTCGCCGCCGCCGGAGCGGAGGGCAGTGCCGTGCACGATGAGATCATCGTTCGGGACGGGCGCTGGGAGCGTCTCTCCAACCGTGCGGGGGGCATCGAGGGAGGCATGACCAACGGGTGTGATGTTTTCCTCCGGGCGGCCATGAAGCCCATTCCGACTCTGGTTAGGCCCCTGCGCTCCTACGATGTGGAGACAAAAAAGCCCGCTTCGGCCCACGCGGAGCGCAGCGACGTCTGCGCCGTTCCGGCGGCCTGCGTGGTGGCGGAGAACATGGCCGCCTGGGTTCTGGCGTCGGCGGTGCTGGAACAGTTCGGCGGCGACACGATGGAGGAGCTGCGGGCACGGGTGGCCGCCCATCGGGAGCGGGTCGCGAGGTGGCTTCTGTGAAGAAGGAACGAACGGAAACGTCTCCGGGAACGGTCCCTGCTGATTCTGCCGCTGCTGCGGGTTGTCCGGGGCTCTCCTGCCCGGTCTTTCTCGGCGGATTCATGGCCTCGGGAAAGACCACGGTGGGGCGCCTTCTGGCGGAACGCCTCGGCGTTCCCTTTCTGGATACGGACGATCTGGTGGAGCGCCTCGCCGGGCTTTCCGTGGCGGAACTCTTCGCCCGCCGGGGCGAGTCGGTGTTTCGCGCTTTCGAGGCGGAGGTGGTAAAGGAGCTTCTGCCGTTGCGAAACGTCGTGGTGGCCCTCGGCGGGGGTGTGCCGACGAATCGCGAACTGCGTTCCCTGCTCCTGGAGCGGGGATTTCTGGCCATGCTCTCCGTCTCGGCGCCCACGGCACTCTTCCGGGCGGGCACGTCCGGATCGCGCCCTTTGCTCGATCCGGAAAGAGCGGAGGTGCTTCTCGCCTCACGGTCGGAGGCCTACGCGTCGGGGCACGTGACGGTGGACACGGAGGAGCGCACCCCCCCGGAGGTGGCGACGGTCCTTCTGCACCTTCTCGAGGAAAAGGGAATTCTCGAAAAGAACGCTCTTTCCGGAAGGGGGCACGAGACGTTCCGGAAGACCGTTTCCGGAGCGCACGACGAAGAGCCCGCCGGGGTCTTCGTGGGAGAGGGGCTCCTCTCCCGGCTTTCCGAGCTGGTCCCGACCCTTCCGCCCGAGGGACCCTTCGTGGTGAGCGATCACCTTGTCGGCTCCCTCTTCGGCGGGAGCGTTCGACCTCTTCGGGGACTGCACCTCCTTCCCCGGGGGGAGGAGGCGAAAACCCTGGACCAGACGCGGTCGCTCTACGATGCCCTCGCGGAGGCCCGGATCGACCGAGGTGACTGCATCGCCGCCCTCGGCGGCGGCACCGTGGGGGATGCGGCGGGGTTCGCCGCCGCCACCTGGCTCCGGGGAATCGCCTTTCTCCAGTGTCCCACCACGCTGCTCGCCATGGTGGACAGCAGTCTGGGAGGCAAGGTGGGGGTGAACCTTCCCCAGGGCAAGAATCTCGTGGGAGCCTTCTATCCTCCCGTGGCGACCGTCATGGATGTGGCTACGCTGCGGACGCTCCCCGACGAGGACTTCCGCCAGGGTTTGGCCGAGGTCGTCAAGTACGGCATCGGCGAGGACCAGGACTTCCTCGGGGAACTCTCGGAGAAGCGGGAGGCGATCTCCCGACGCGATCCCGAGATCCTCGTCCGCCTTGTTCGGAAGTGTGCCCTGCTGAAGACCGCCGTGGTGGCCGAGGACGAGAAGGAAACGTCGGGTGTGCGAGCCCGTCTGAATCTCGGCCACACCATCGGACACGCCCTGGAGGGCGCGTCCGGTTATGCCTGGCGTCACGGCGACGCCGTTGCGGCGGGGCTCGTGGTCGCCCTGGAGATGGGAAAACGGCGCGGGACCTGCAGTACCGCCTTTGCGGAGACCGTGGCGGAACTGCTCCGCTTCTTCGGGCTCCCGAATCGTCCCGACCGCTCCTGGGAGGAACTGTTTCCCTTCCTCAACCGGGACAAGAAATTCCGCAGAGGGGTTCCTTGTCTGGTGCTTCCCCGGGAAGGCGGGACATGCACCCTGGAGGAATGTTCCCTCGAAGAGCTGCGGCAGGCCTACGAGGCCGTTTCCGGAGGAAGAGGCTCCGTCGCGTTCTCCTGATCGGCTCCGGGGCACGGATGGGCTGTCGCAGTTCGTTTCGTTGCCGCACGCGTGGACGGCGAAGTGTCCTTCCGGGGGTGCTCCGCCGTTTTCCGCGCTGTGGTATCGTATGTCCGAGAGAGGGAGGAACGGGAAATGCGCGTGATGCCCACGAGATCCCTGACGGCAAGGGGCAAGGTTCTGGGAGGAGAGCGCCCTCTCGTGTGCGTGCCCCTCGTGGGGAGAACGCCGGAGGGCGTTCTGGAGGAAGCACGGACCGTCGCCGCCGCCGCGCCGGATCTCCTGGAGGTGCGGGCGGATGCCTGGGAATGCGCGGAGCGGACCGGCGAGGCGATGGCACTTCTGGCCCGTCTTCGGGAGAGTGTGGAGCATCTTCCGCTCCTTTTCACCTGCAGAAGTGCCGCCGAGGGAGGCTTCCGCCCCGTCGGCGAGGACGCCCGAACCCGCCTCTTCCATGCGGCCGTGGAAGAACGGCTCGTGGACTTCGTGGATCTGGAGCTCTCCTGCGGTCGGGAGCGCCTTGCAGCGCTGAAGCGCCGCGCTGCGGAGCGGGGGATTTTTCTCGTCGTCTCCTTCCACGATTTTGAGGGAACGCCCTCCCGGGAGGCGCTTCTCGCCACCGTCGCCGCTCAGGTGGAGGCGGGGGCGGATGTGGCCAAGGTGGCGGTCATGCCGCAGCGCCCCGAGGACGTGCTCACGCTTCTCGCGGCGACCCTGGAGGCACGACGCCTCTTTCCCGAGACACCCCTCGTCACCGTGTCCATGGGAGAGCTCGGCGCGGCGAGCCGCGTCATGGGATGGCTCTGCGGCTCCGACCTGACTTTTGCGGTGGGGACCGCCGCTTCCGCGCCGGGGCAGATTCCTCTGGCGGCACTCCGCGGGGTGAACGATGTGCTGCTGTCCCCGAAAGACTCTGCCTGATCCGGAAATTTCTTCTTGCGAAAAGGGTGCGGCGTGAAGTCGGTGGAGATCTGTTAGGAGCCAGCTCCGCCGCTGTTGCATTTGCATGGACAAGCCAAGCTTCTATAATGATGATAAAGAAAGAGGGATTGCATGACCTTCTGCCCCACTCCGGCCACGAAGTATGTCGTGCTCTTCGGCAACCCCCTGGCGCATTCCCTGTCGGCCCGGCTCCACAACGCGGTGTTCCGGGCATGGAAATGGGACTGTCTCTACTACCCCCTGGAGAGCGACGGCGCGGAGGCGCTTGGACGCATCCTGTCCGTGCTGCCCCTTTTTCACATCGTCGGCGCCAACGTCACCATGCCCTACAAGGAGACGGTGATTTCCTTTCTGGACCGGCTCGATGCCGGTGCCGCCGAGTGCGGCGCGGTGAACACCATTGTGGTCACCGCCTCGGGGCTGGTGGGGCACAACACGGACGGCACGGGATTTCTCCGTTCCTTCACGGAGACCTTCGGAGAGTCCCTCGAGGGAAAGCGCCTTCTCGTGGCAGGGGCCGGAGGCGCGGCGAAATCCCTCGTCTTCGCCCTGCTCCGGGCAGGTGTGGAGCGGGTCGTGGTGTACAACAACAACGAGGCCAGAGCGAAGGGACTCGTGGAGAGGGTGGAGGCGTTCCATCCGGGAAAATGCGTCTGGCATCCTTTGGAAGACAAACCCGTGCCCGCCGCGGCGGTGCGCGAGGCGGACATTCTTCTGAACACCACGAAGATGGGCATGCGGGGTGCCCTCGAAGGCGCATCTCCCTTCAATTTCGCGTCGCTGCGTCCGGGACAGTTCGTCTGCGACGCGGTCTACAATCCTCCCGAGACACGGCTCCTTGCGGAGGCGGCTGCGGCGGGGTGCCGCACCCTCGGCGGCGAGGGCATGTTCCTGCACCAGGCGGCGGAGGCGTTCTTTCTCTGGTTTGGTCAATATCCGGATGTGGACCTCATGCGCGATGTTTTCCGGGAGCACTTCCGCACGGTCCAGCATTCGGGAGTGCGGCGGACGAGTGCCGAAGTGCGTACTCCACGCTGTGACATGCCGACATAGGCGCCGCAGGACGGGTGCATCTCCTCCGCGCCGCAGGAACGCACTCTCCGTTGCTTTTCGCGTTTTTCCGGAAAAATCCCGGGTGTTCTTGTCGTCCGAAAAAACGGGGCTTCCCCGGCGTCGTAATCGGCGAGAGAAGCCGCACATCGAAGGAGGCTCCCGATGATGTCCGATTCCCTGTCGTTTCGTCCGGGGCGCGGTTCCGACGCGCCTCTTCTTTCCCGTATCGCCCTGGCTGCCAAGGCCTCGTGGGGTTATAGCGCTGAGACACTGCGGCGATGGCTTCCCGAACTCACCGTCTCGGCGGCCTTCGTCGAGGCCCACACCACGCTCGTCGTGGAGGAACCGCTCTCGGGCGCTGTTTCGCCGTCCTGCGCGGACTACGTCACGGAGGGCATGTGTCTTCTCGGCTTCAGCGTTCTCGTCCCCACCGACGAGGAGGACGTGATCGAGCTGGATCATCTCTGGATCATTCCTGAGCGGCAGCGGACCGGTCTCGGGCGTCTTCTCTTCGAGCGAACCCTCGATCTCGCCAAAGCCTCCGGAGCGACCCGGCTCCGGGTCGTGGCGGACCCCCATGCGGAGGGTTTCTACAAGAGGATGGGATGCCGGAGAGTCGCCGAAATCCCCGCCTTCGTCGAAGGGGTGGAGGACCGGGTGCTCCCCGTGCTCGAAAGACCTCTGTGACAGGCTCTTTCTCCAGGGCAGGATGCGCCCCCGTTTCTCCGACATTGCGTGACAATCCGGACTGAAACAAGACGCTTTAAGGCGCCTCAAAGCGCTTCGTCGAAGAGCCTTTCACGACACGTCCAACCCCTTTTCTCGATTGACCGACTTCTCTCCCCGCCCGTGCGGGGCCTTTTTGTGTCTCTTCCGAACAAACGTCCAGGAATTGTCAGACGACATCAGAAATTGACTCATCGGCGACATGAAGAATTACCCACCCAAGTCGCAAACGAATATGAACCGGTGGGGTCTTTTTGTGTCTGTCCTGAACAGGCGCCCAGGAATTTCCTTCTCACGCCGCCTGCGCGGATCCTTTCCTTCGATGACATGCCGCGACTCGGTTTCCAGAGAAGAAAAACGCAGAGATCGGCCGGCACATCCGCGAAAGTCCTTCGGCAACATGAAATCGCATCAGGCGACAAAAGCTCTGTCCTTGCGATGAGTCTTCCGGACTATTGCTCTAAAAATGACGAGAAATTATACTTGGAAAGAATTTGAGATGGCGAGAATTCTCTTCTTTGTCTTTCGTAATAACTGATCAGAATTAAAATTTAAAAATTAATCTCAGGAAGATTTGCCGGGAGCATTCTTTTTCAGCGATGTCTCTGGTTTTTGTCACGGCACCGACGCGGCAGGGAGGGCTGTCCGGCGGAATGGCTTTGTGCGAGCAGATTGAAAGTCCATCCGAGACCACGTTGAAGACCGATACGTGTGCCCGACGTAGCGGAGAAGGGGCGAAGAACTCCGCTCTGACGCATTTTCTGATTGTGAAGAAATTTTTAATCGAGTCGCTTTTTGATGGAGGGTATCGGGATCGTTGTTTGAGAAAAACGCATCGAAAAACATGACGGGAGACTTTGTGTCAGCGGTGGGGGGCTTTTTACGTCGTCGCTTCCCTGTCCCGTCGCTGTGGGTGCTCTCTTTTCTCCGCTCGCTCGCACGGCGATTCCCGGTCGGGCTCTGTCTGTCTGTTTCGTTTTTCCTGTGCACGGCGGCGGGAAATGCCCTGGACATGCGGCCTTCACCGAACGTGACTTCCTCCGCCTCGCCCGTGGTGCGGTACGGTATGGTGGAACACCCCCCTCTCTTTTTCCGGGATGCTCAGGGGACCTATCAGGGGTTCTTCGTCGACCTGCTCCGTTACGTGGCAGAGCGGGAGGGGTGGCGTCTGGAGTTTACTGAGGCGCCGGGAGAGCGTCTTGTGGAGATGCTGCAGGCGGGAGAGCTCGATCTTTTGAGCATGGCGCCCACGCCGCGCCTGGAAAGGCTCTTCGACTTCAACACGGTGCAGCATCATGCCACCTGGTACACCTTTTTCACCAGGCCCGGCGTACAGATGCTGACCTACGCGGACCTCAACGGCCGCAGCGTGGCCATCCAGCGTGGTTTTTACGCCGTGAGCGAACTCCGCTACCTGACGGAGCAACTCGGCCTGCGCTGCACCATTCTGGAGACGTCCAGCATGGAAGAAGCCTTCGACCTGCTCCTGCGCGGGGAGGCGGATGTCTGTGCGGCGGAGCAGCTCACAGCCCTTTCCTTTGCGCGGCGCCACAATCTCCGGCGGAGTCCCGTCGTCTTCGCCCCGTCCCGTATCTATTTCGGAACGACGAAGGGGCGGAACGCCGCCATCCTCCGCGCGCTGGACGCGCATCTTCGGGAACTGCTCGATTCTCTCACCTCACCCTACTACCGTTGGCAACGGAAATGGTTCTACGACGAAGAACTCACGTTCTTTCCTCAGTGGGCTCTCATTGCCTTTCTCTGTTCCGCCGTCTTCCTCGTTCTCCTGGGGGCAGGCGTGGTGCTTCTCGGAAGAAAGGAGAGGGCGCTCCGCAAAGCGGGAGAGCGCACGGCACGGCATCTCGCCTACGAGAAGGTCCTTTCGGACTGTGCTCGTCTGTTTCTCACCCCCGGGGAAGGGGAGGAGGTGCTCTCCCGTGTCTGCGAGCGCCTGTGCGACCTCTCGGAGGTGAGCTGGGTGGCAGTGTACCGGAATCAACGGCACGCCGAAGAAGGATATGTGGCCCAACTCGTTGCTGAAACAGGCCTGTCCCTTGCCACTCCCCACGTTGCCCAAATCGAGAGGATGCTGTTCCGAGAGGTCCCCCGGGAGTGGGTGGCAGCCCTCGCGGAAGGGCGCCCCTGGCAGGAGGATGCGGGAGCGCTTCAGGAGCGGCGGGAACTTTTCCCCGTAAACACGGGAAACGACTCCCTGCTTCTGCTTCCTCTCCACGAGGGGAAGCACTGGTGGGGAACGATGGTCTTTGCGGGCGCGAGGGAGCGCCTTTGGAATGCCGAGGTCACGGGCATTCTCGAAACGGTGACGAACATGGCGGGAACGTACCTCTCCCGCCGAAGGGCGGAGGAAAAGTTGCTGCGCCTTGCCGCGACGGACGGACTCACCGGGCTTTCCAATCGCCGGGCCTTCTTCGGTGCGCTCGAACGGGAGATCGCTCGGAGCACCCGTCACGGGAGTCCCCTTTCCCTGGCGATCCTCGACGTGGATCGCTTCAAGGAGGTGAACGACCGCTACGGTCACGATGCGGGAGACGCGGTTCTCCGGGAGCTGGCCCGGCTTCTTCTTCGGGGGGTCAGAAAAGAGGATTTTCTGGGGCGCATCGGGGGCGAGGAGTTCGGCGTGCTTTTCCCCGAGACGGCGGACGAGTTGGCCTTCGCCGTCGCGGAGCGCCTGAGAAGACTTGTGGAACAACATACATTTTCCGTGGATTGTGAACGCGGACGACACCCCCTGCATCTCACCGTGAGCATCGGCGTGGCACCCTTCCTCGGCAAAGGAGATTCGGCGTGCCATTTCTACCGCAGGGCGGACGGCGTTCTCTACGACGCGAAGACCTCCGGCAGGAACTGCGTTCATGTTTGGAGATCCCCGGACGAGCCCGGAGAAACGGAGAAGTGCACGGAGACTTTCCGGGCTGAAGAATCCAAAGAATAACGTTTCTGCTTTCCCCTCCCCGTTGTACAATGCAGGAACCATTCCGCATCGCATCCATCTGCAAAGGGGAGACGACGACCATGGACAGCGCCTTCTGGCTTGCCTTCGGACTCACCGCCTTTGCCGGTCTCTCCACGGGAATCGGCAGCGCCATCGCATTCTTCGCCAAACGGACGGACTATCGCTTTCTCTCCTGGGCGACGGGTTTCTCCGCGGGGGTCATGCTCTACGTGGCCTTTACGGAAATTCTCGGCAAGGCCTCGGAAGCCCTCGCCGCGGCCCGAGGCGAGACGGTGGGAAACTGGCTCACCGCGGCGTCCTTCTTCGGCGGAATCCTCCTCATTCTCGCCATCGACCGCTTCGTTCCCGCACCGGAGAACCCCCACGAAGTGCCGGACGTCATGCCCAAGGGAATGGCCAAGGCTTCTCCGGACCCCAAGGGAGGGCGCACCCTTGCTCCTCATCCCTCCGCCGTTCCCAAGGGAGAGGCGGACCTGCATCGCATGGGGCTCTTCTGTGCCCTCGCCATCGGCATCCACAACTTTCCCGAGGGGCTCGCCACCTTTCTCGCCGCCCTGGAGGACCCGACCCTCGGCGTGGCCATCGCCGTCGCCATCGCGCTGCACAACATTCCCGAGGGCATCAGCGTCTCCGTGCCGATCTACTACGCCACGGGCAACCGCCGCAGGGCCTTTCTCTACTCCCTCCTTTCCGGGCTCGCCGAGCCCGTGGGGGCCCTCGTGGGATATCTGCTCCTCCTCCCCTTTCTCAGCCAGGAACTTATGGGGTGCCTCTTCGGAGGGGTGGCGGGCATCATGGTGTATATTTCTCTCGATGAACTGCTTCCCGCGTCGCGGGCCTACGGAAAGGGACACGACTCCCTCTACGGATTGCTCGGCGGCATGGGGGTCATGGCGCTGAGCCTGCTGCTTCTGCAGTGAGCGGAAACGGAAGAACGGGGTGACGGATGTGGACGGGGAAAAACTCGCGGAACTGCGTCGGGACATCGACCGCGTCGATGGAGAGATCGTGGCGCTTCTTCTGGAGCGGGTCGGGGTGGCGCGACGGATCGGCCTCGCCAAGGGGGATGGGCCGGTGTACGATCCCGCCCGGGAGGCGGAGGTGCTGGAGCGGGTTCGGGGACATGCCTGCTCCGGAGATGCCGAACCGGACAGGGCACTTGCGGCCTCTCTGGGAGCGATCTACCGGGAGGTGCTCTCCCTGTGCCGGGGGGTACAGAGCCCGTTGCAGGTCGCGGTGCTCGGGCCCCAGGGTTCCTTCTCGGAGGATGCCGCCCGGACGGCTCTGGGATCGGCGGTGACGCTGCGGTACCAGGGTTCGATTCCGGACATCTTCAGGGTCCTCGACAACGGCGGAGCCGATCTCGGAGTGGTGCCCATCGAAAACACCATCGAGGGAGCGGTGCTCTTCACGCTGGATGCCTTCGCGGGGGCTTCGAAAGGTCTTCGGGTACAGAGCGAACTCTCGCTGCCCATCCGGCACGTTCTCGTCTCGGAAGCGGCGTCCCTGGCGGACGTGACGGAGGTTCGCTCCCATCCCCAGGCGCTTGCCCAGTGCCGCGTCTGGCTCCGGACGAACCTTCCCGGCGCGGTCCTGGTCGCCGCGGAGAGCACCAGCGGTGCCGCCGCATCGGTGAAGGGCCTTCGGCATGCCGCAGCCATCTGTTCCCGGAGAGCCGCGGCGCACCACGAGCTGCCCGTTCTCGCCGAGCATATCCAGGACCAGCCGGGAAACTCCACCCGTTTCTGGATCGTGGGAAAGGGACCGGTGCGCCCGGGCCCGAAGAACAAAACCTCCGTTCTCTTCAACGTGGCGCATCGTCCGGGAACGCTTTTCGCCGCCCTCGAACCCCTCTACACCGCGCTGCGGAATCTCACCCACATCCAGTCGCGCCCGCTGGCGGGCAATCCCTTCGAGTATCTCTTCTTCGTCGATTTCGAGGGACACGAGGAGGAGGAGACGGTGAAGAAGGTGCTCGCCGCCATGGCGGAACACTGCACCTTCTTCCGCGTCCTCGGTTCCTATCCCTTCCGGAGCGTGGAGGACCTGTAGAAGCTTACGCTCCCGCTCCGTGAGGCGCCGCTCCGGCCATGGCGCTCTTCACGGAGCGGACGAACTCCTCGAGCGCCGCGACGAGCGCCGGTCTGTCGTTTCCGAAGCGTTCCACGAGGCGCACCAGAGCGCTTCCCACCACGATGCCGTCCGCGTGGGGAGCGATGCGCCGGGCCTGCTCCGGGCCGTCGATGCCGAAGCCGACCACAGCGGGAATTTTCGTGAAGCGGCGGACCCTGCGGAGATAGTCCTCCAGCCCCCCCGACCCGGTCGCTCCGGTCGTCACCGTGGCGGCGAGCTTGCCGCTGTTTCCCGTGGTGCCGAGAATGGAGACGCAGTAGAGAAACCCCTCGGCGTTTTCCCCGATTTCCCTGAGGCGCTCCTCGGAAGAGTTCGGAGCCACCATGGCGAGAAGGGCGATTCCCTGACGCGAGAGGGCGGCGGCGAAGCGCCCCCTCTCGGAGAAGGGCAGATCGGGAATGAGAACGCCCGCCACGCCCGCGGCGGCGGCGTCTGCGGCGAAACCTTCACCGTAGCGGAGCAGAGGATTGGCGTAGCTCATGAGAATGCGCGGTGCCCGCAACTCCTCCCTGAGCGAGCGGAGGAGTTCCAGCACCGACGCCGTCGAGACGCGTTGCTCCAGGGCGCGGATGGCCGCCGCCTGGATCACCGGTCCGTCCGCAAGGGGATCCGAAAAGGGAATCCCCACCTCGAGGAGATCCGCCCCCGCCCTGTCCAGGGTGCGGAGAATGGTTTTCGTGGTCTCCAGGTCCGGATCCCCCGCCATGATATAGGAAAGAAGGGCCTTTCCGCCCGAAAAGGCCTGAGAAATCGCCGTGCATCCGTTCATGTCCGTAACCTCCTCGGAGTGTTCTCTCCGTCACCTGTTTTTGCTGTACGCTCGGGTCAAGTTGCCCTGCTCCGCCGCCTTGCCTCTGCGAAATCACCAGGGGAGCCTGTCCTGCCTTCGCCGAAAGGCGCGATTTTCTCCGAAGTGTGCGCGAGGGAGGACGGAGAAGCGGGTTCTCAGCTCTTTTTTCGTTCCTTCATGTAGGCCAGGATGGTGTCCATGTCCTTGTCGCCCCGCCCGGAGAGGTTCACGAGCACGCGGCTTCCTCCGGGAAGGGCCGGTGCCTCCCGGAGAACCCAGGCGAGGGCGTGGGAACTCTCCAGAGCCGGAATGATCCCTTCGAGACGGCAGAGCGTCTCGAAGGCGTTCACCGCCTCGTCGTCCGTGGCGGAGGCGTACCGGGCCCGTCCCGTGGCGGCGAGATGGCTGTGCTCCGGCCCCACGCCAGGATAGTCGAGCCCCGCCGAGAGGGAGTGGGCGGGAAGAATCTGGCCGTTCGCGTCCTGGAGGACGAAGGAGTGGGCACCGTGGAGAATTCCCGGCGACCCCGCCGTGAGGGTCGCCGCGTGCAGCCCCGTGTCCACGCCTCGTCCCGCGGCCTCCACTCCCACGAGTGCCACCGAGGGATCGTCGAGAAAGGCGGCGAAAATGCCCATGGCGTTGCTGCCGCCTCCCACGCAGGCCACCACCAGATCGGGAAGCGTTCCTTCCCGCTCCAGGAACTGTCGGCGTGCTTCGTCGCCGATGACGCGCTGGAACTCCCGGACCATGGTGGGATAGGGATGGGGACCCATGACGGAGCCGAGGACGTAGAAAGAATCCTCCACGTTGGTCACCCAGTCCCGGAGCGCCTCGTTGATGGCGTCCTTGAGCGTTCGCGATCCCGAGAGCACCGGTTCAACCCTGGCGCCGAGGAGGTGCATGCGCGCCACGTTAGGCGCCTGGCGCAGCATGTCCTCCTCGCCCATATAGACCACGCACTCCAGGCCGAACCGCGCCGCAGCGGTGGCGGTGGCCACGCCGTGTTGTCCCGCCCCGGTCTCGGCGATGATCCGCCGCTTGCCCATGCGGGACGCGAGGAGAACCTGGCCGAGGGCGTTGTTGATCTTGTGCGCTCCCGTGTGGTTCAGGTCCTCGCGTTTCAGAAAGACGCGCACGCCTCCAAGTTCCTCCGACAGGCGCTCCGCCGGAGAGAGCGGGGTGGGACGCCCGCCGAAGTCGGTGAGGAGGAGCCGAAGCTCTTTCTGAAAGGTCTCGTCCTCCCTGGCGTCGGCAAAGGCCGCCTCCAGCTCGTCCAGGGCCGGAATGAGCGTCTCGGGAACGAATTGGCCTCCAAAGGGGCCGAAATAGCCGCGTGTGTTCGGGGTCATGAGAGGCACTCCTTTTCGTCAGATTCGCCCCTCCGGGGCGAGGTTTCCCGGCGGGAAATGCCGCCGGAGGATTTTCGGGAAATTGTCGCGCCCGGATCTCCCCGGGGTGCCGTTGTTGCCTTTTCGTTCCACGCTTCGACGAGCGCGAAACAGCGTCGCAGAAGAACCGGATCTTTCTCTCCGGGAGCGCGCTCCACCCGGCTGTTCAGGTCCACCGCCCAGGGGGAGAGCGCATCGAGGGCTTCCCGGAGATTTTCCGGGCCAAGTCCTCCGGCAAGGATGAAGGGCCTCGAAAAGGCGCTCTTCCGGAGCAGCTCCCAGTCGAACCGTTCTCCCGTGCCGCCCGTGTGTCCTCCCCGGCGAGTGTCGAAGAGAATCGTCGCCTCCGGAAAGCGCGTTGCCGCAGCCAGATCCGCCGCATCCGTCACGCCGATGGCCTTGACGGCCTTCAGCGGCGACCGGGCGACCAGTTCGGGCGGTTCCTCTCCGGAGTACTGAATCCGGGTGAACAGGCCGCTTGCGGCGATGCGCTCCGTCTCCTCCCGCGTCGGGTTCACCACCACCGCCACGGCCTCCACGAAGGGAGGAAGATCCGCCGCGAGGAACGCCGCCTGGTCCGGCGTGATCCTCCGGGGTGAGGGCGCCAGGATGAAACCCACCGCGTCCGCACCGAGCGCCACCGCAAGCTCCACATCCTTCCGGCGGGTGAGGCCGCACACCTTGATCCGGACCCGGCGCGTCACGGTGTTCCCGCCTCGGCAAACTCCCGGAGGAGCCGCTCCGGCTCTTCCGCACGCACCAGGGCTTCGCCCACGAGCACCGCATCCGCGCCGCAGCGGCGCAGAAAGCGGGCATCCTCCGGAGCGCGCACGCCGCTTTCGGCGACCACCAGGCGCTTCGTCCCCGGCTCTCTGGAGCGGAGCAGGTCCAGAAGACGCTCCGTGACGGAGAGATCCACCGAGAACGTCCTCAAATCCCGGTTGTTGATGCCCAGAATGGCCGCGTCGGTGTCGAGCACCCGGAGCAGCTCCTCCGGGGTGTGCACTTCCACGAGGGCCTCCATGCCGAGTTCCGCCGCGAGAGAGAGCATGTGCTGCAGCTCCCTTGGATCTTCCAGGGCCGCCGCGATGAGGAGGACCGCGTCGGCGCCGAGAAAGCGGCTCTCGTAGAGCTGGAGGGGATCCACGAGGAAGTCCTTCCGCAGCAGCGGCAGTTCCGTGCGCGCCCGGAGCGCCCGGAGAACCTCGCCGTCGCCGGAGAAATACTCCCGGTCGGTGAGAACGGACACTGCGTCGGCGCCGCCCGCCTCGTAGGCGGCGAGGAGCGTTTCCGGCTCCAGATCGTTCCGGATCACTCCTTTGCTCGGGGAGGCTCTCTTGATTTCCGCGATGACCGAGAGCCCTGGACGGGAAAGGGCCTTTGCCAGGGATCTTCGGGGTCGCCGCAGTGCCGCCACCTCCCGGCGTTTCGTGGCGAGAATGCGCTCCAGGATCATGCGAACACTCCCGGAAAGAGCGCCCCCCTGTGGAAGAGGTCGCGCCGGGCCGCGCACTCCTGCTCCGGCACGAAGCCCATGAAACAGGGGTCTCTGAAGGCGTCCTCCCCGGTGGATTTCGGGAGGGACGTGGTGGAGAGCGTCCCCTTCCGTGCGGAGGTTCCGTCGCCCCGGGGCTCGGAGGAGGAGCCCTTTCCGGAGGGGAGGGCCGCGACGAGCCGGTCGAGAACACGCTTCGCCTCGCCGGAATCGATGCTTGCCGCGGCTTTTCCGAGGGCCTTTTTCCAGCGGTCGGTCCTTGTCTCCGGAGCGGTGTCGTCATCGTTCAGGAGGAACGCCGCCGCGGCGTTGAGGAGCACCGCGTCCCGCCTGGGGCCGGGCGTTCCCCGGAGCACGTCGAGAAGAAGGCGCGCGTTTTCCTCGGGGGTGCCGCCCCGGAGTTCCTCCAGGGAACAGCGGGAGAGGCCGAGATCCTCCGGGGTGAGGTCGTATTCCTCGATGCGGCCGTTCCGCAGTTCCGCCACGTGAGTGGTCCCCGTGAGAGAAAGTTCGTCCAGGCCGTCCGCGCCGTGCACCACCAGCGCTCCCCGGAGGCCGAAGTCGGCGAGGACCTCCGCGAGGGGACGGACCAGGTGGGGCGCGTAGACGCCAAGAACCTGATGCGTGGCTCCCGCAGGGTTCGCGAGAGGGCCGAGAAGGTTGAAGAGGGTCCGCATGCCCAGTCCCTTGCGCACCGCCGCCACGTTCTTCATGGCGCCGTGGAAGAGCGGAGCGAAGAGGAAGGTCATGCCCGCCGCGTCAAGGCAGCCCAGAACCTCCTCGGGGGAACCGGGAAAGGTCACGCCGAGCTTTTCCAGCACATCCGCGCTGCCGCAGGTGCTCGAAACGGAGCGGTTTCCGTGCTTCGCCACGGGAAGGCCGCCCCCGGCCACGACGAAGGCCGCGGCGGTGGAGATGTTGAAGGTGCCCGTGCCGTCTCCTCCGGTACCGCAGGTGTCCACCAGGGTGCTCCGTCCCGTGTCCACCCGGAGTCCCTTGTTTCGCAGCGCCCTCGCGGCGGCGGCGATCTCCGTGACGGTCTCTCCCTTGCTCCTGAGCCCCGCGAGGAAGCCCGCCACCTGGATGTCCGGCACGGAGTTCTCCAGCATGCAGACCATGGCGTGTTCCATGTCGGCGGGGCTCAGGTCGCGCCCCTGCACGACCTGTTCGAGGCAGTGCCGAAAACGGACCGCATCGGGCAGGGGTGCCCCCGGCGCTGCCTGCGGCCTGGGTCTTTCAGCCCCTTTCGGAGACGGAGGAAGAATGTGGGCGGTTCTCTGCAACGCAGGAGCGGAGCGCCCGCAGGTTCGTCGCGGTGCGGGCGGCGTCGTGCGGGTCCTGGAGGCCCCGAGGGCGCAGAAGTTCCGGAGCAGCGTACGTCCTCCCTCGGTGAGCACCGATTCGGGGTGGAACTGCACGCCGAAGAGCGGATGGTCCCGGTGCCGGATTCCCATGACCTCTCCCGCGTCGGTCCAGGCGGAGATTTTGAGTTCCTCGGGGAGCCCCGCCTGTTCCACGAGAAGGGAGTGATAGCGGCCCGCCTCGAAGGGCGTCCTTACGCCCCGGAAGAGGGCGCTTCCGTCGTGGTGGACCAGGGAGATTTTGCCGTGGCGGGGAATCGAGGCGCGGCACACCGTGCCGCCGAAGACGGCGCCGATGCACTGATGCCCCAGACAGACTCCGAGAATGGGGATTTCGCCGGCGAGTTCCGCCACGAGGCGGGGGCAGATTCCCGAATCGTCGGGGCCGCCCGGCCCGGGAGAGAGGACGATTCGATCCGGGGCGAGGAGCCGGATCTCTTCGACGGTGATGTGATCGTTCCGGACCACCTTCACCTCGTCGAGGACGGAAAGATACGCCACCAGGTTGTACGTGAAGGAATCGTAATTGTCGATGAGCAGAATCATGACCGGTCGCCTCCTTGTGCGGCAGTCTCCAGGGGTGCGGCGACGATCTCCGCGTCGCCGAGGGCGCAAAAGAGCGCCCGTGCCTTGTTCAGCGTCTCCTCGTACTCCGCGTCGGGATCCGAATCGGCCACGATGCCCGCCCCGGTCTGGAGCCGAAGGATGTTCTCCCTGATCACGAAGGTGCGGATGGCGATGCAGGTGTCCAGATTGCCCCGGAAGTCCACGTATCCCACGCCTCCGGCGTAGACCCCCCGGAACAGCCCCTCCAGATCGGCGAGAATCTCCATGGCGCGGATCTTGGGCGCTCCCGAGACGGTTCCCGCGGGAAAGCTCGCCCGAAGGGCGTCGAGGGCGTCCCGGTCGTCCCGGAGGACGCCCTCCACCTGGGAGACGAGGTGCATGACCCGGGCGAAGCGCTCCACCTCCAGATACTCGGACACGACCACGCTTTCGGGACGGCAGATCCGGGCCAGGTCGTTTCGGGCGAGATCCACGAGCATCACGTGTTCCGCCCGCTCCTTCTCGTCCTTCCGGAGTTCCGCCTCGAGCGCCCGGTCCTCCCGGGGCGTGGCGCCCCGCCTTCGCGTGCCCGCGAGAGGGCGGGAGATCACCTTGTGTCCCTGGACGCGGAGAAGAACCTCCGGCGAGGAGCCCACAAGGGCCAGCTCGGGGAATTCCATGCAGAACAGATAGGGCGACGGGTTTGCCGCCTTGAGGGACCCGTACAGCGTCAGCGGGTCCGCCGGAGCCGGACACTCGAAGCGATGGGAGAGCACGATCTGGTAGGCGTCTCCCCGGGCGATGTGTTCCCTGGCGGCCTGCACCATCTCTCCGAAACGCGTCCTCGAAACGGAAGGGACCAGGCGTACCGGGCCGGTTTTCCCGGTTTTCCCGCCATTGGTCCCATGCGCCGACGGTGCGGGCTCGGGGTCGGCAAACAGTTTTTCGAGAGCGGCGAGGCGGTGGCGGGCATTTTCGTAGCTTCGCCGAAGGCGCGCCACATCCTCCGCGGCGTTTTCTCCCCGCGGTTCGGGAGGCTCCGCCAGGACGAGAAGCGTGAGGGAATGCTCCACCGCGTCCGTCACCGCCACGACCCCGGGCACAAAGAGGACCGACGCGGGATGGTCCGGAGAGGGCAGCCTTTTTCCGGGTTGGTCGTGAAAGAGATCTTCCCAGAGTTCCGCCATCTCGTAGCCGAAGAAGCCCACCACGCCGCCGCGGAAGGGGGGCAGCGTTCCGTCGTCGTAGAGACGCACGCCTGCCAGAAAGGAGCGTATCGTCTCCAGAAGATCGGCTCCGGGAAGCAGGGATTCCCGCCCCTCCGCGTCGGTTTCGGCCACGCCTTCCGGAACGGCCCGGAAGATCCGCAGCGGCGCCGCGCCGAGAAGAGCGTAGCGCCCGCCGTGGAGGTCGCGTCCGTCTCCTTCGAGGAGAAAGACGCTTCTGTCCAGAGTGCGGAGTCTCTCGTACACATTCTCCGGGGACATTTCTCCGAGGGGGAGCCGGAGGGCGAAGGGGATCAGGGAATACTCTCCGGCGAGGGCGCAATACTCCTCCGCGCCCGCTCCCGTTCCTCCCTCTTCCGCCCGCTGCAACGCACTCTCCGCCCGGAAGAACGCCTCCTTCGCATCGGGAAAAGGCGTCGCGGTTCTGGTTTGCCTCATGTCTGCTCTCTCCTTTCGAAATCTCCGGGATGCGGGCGTTCCGCCTTCGCACCCCTTCTCTGCTCTGCTGTTCTCGCATCCCCCTCGGGGAAATGTCCGCTCGGCATTCTGCCGATCCAAAAGAAAAACGGAGGAAAGACATCCTCGCGGCGTCTTTCCTCCGTTTTGCAGTGCAAACAGAAAAGGCCGCGAAGAAGATCCCTGGAAAGGGACCTGCCTCCACGGCCTTTTCGAACGCTTCGGATCACCCTGAGGTGATCGGCGCTATGGCGTTCGCTTTATCGGCTCGGGCGGCAGGCTGTTAAGCCCGCCACCACCAGTTTCGAAGAAGAGTCTGTACGTTCACGGAAAATCCTCCCGGAAATCGTTTTGTGGCACTCTATCACGGAGAATGCGGAATGTCAATCCCCAATCTCCTCTTTATGACGAGACAGGGATCATGTCATCCTGAGGAAGCCCTGAACACGCTTCCCGAAAAATATCCACAGAGGAACGAAGAGGGGAACTCCTCCGCATAGAACCCGTTTCCCGCATTCAGAAGGGCGAAAAGGAGGAAGTCAGCGGTCTTGCGGTCCCTTTTTCAACTCCAGTGGCGATTTTTGGAGATTCTCCCCCCAATGGACAGGAGAAACCCTCTCGCCATAAGGGTGTGCGCTGTTCCGACGTGGCTGCCCCCGGGATCTCGGGAAAGAAGGCCGAAGAGTGCTCCCCGTCAGGGGCGCATGTATCGGTCTCCTCCGTCAACGGTCATCCTTTCGGATACGGTGTGCGCACGCGCTTTCCACGCCCTCGGCGGAGGAGAAACGCCCCGGGCAGGAGGAGCGGCAGGGCAAAGGGCATGGCACCGGTATTGCAACCGCCGCCGCCACTGTTTCCGCCGCCTCCGGAGGAGCGCACGGTGAGGAGGAACTCCTCCTCCGTGCCTCCCACGGCATTTCCGTGGCTGTCGAAGGCGGAAAGACGCACCGTGATGGTGCGGGCGTCGATGTCCCCGGACAGGGGAATGTCATGGCGGAATTCGTAGAGGGACGGCCGGTTGTCGACGCCGAAACGGGTCAGTTCCACCATGCGGTCGAAGGAAACGACCTCCTGCCCTTCCTCGAAGAGCGCGTAGCGTACCGTATCGATGCGGTTGTTCACGGTGTAGGTTCCGTCGGAGGAGACCACCACGTCGGAGAGAGCGGGCTGGATGGGCACGACGACGCCGAAGAGGCTCACGAGCTGACCGGGCTTGGCCTCCACGCCGTCGGCGACGTTCCAGTCCACCTGCTTGTCCGCCAGATCGGGGGAACAGACATAGTCCGCGGCGGGCACGTTCGAGATGCCGTTTCCCCGGATCTCCGCCCGGGTGAGGACGAGGCGGTCGTCGGTGTTGAAGGGGACGATGGTTCCCTGACGGATGGCGACGGTTCCGTCTCCCACGTCGTAGCTCACGGCGGGATCGCCGATGTCGTAGTGGTGACAGAGCAGCGACGGTGCCCGGAGCCGGAGGGCATGGGCCATGCCGCCGATTTCCACGACCTGGCTGGTGCTTGTGGCGTGGATGTTGTAGAGAATGGCCCGGACTTTTCCGCTCAGGTATTCCAGGGTATCGTTGGGACGCCAGCGGCGTACGATCTCGTAGAAGAGCGAACCGCCTCCGGGGAGGTCCGAGGCGCTCCAGTAGCCCGGAAAGGGGTCGAGGTAGAGGTGAGAACCCTCTGCGGCGGCGAAGGCGGTCACTTTGTCCATGTGGCTCTTCGGACTGAATCGGGCGAGGATCTTGTCCGGCACGGAACCGAAGACCAGAGGAATGCTCACGGAGGCGAGCGGCACTCCCGCGTTTCCCACGGCGGAGAGCGTGAGGGTGTAGTTCCCTTCCTCAAGGTCCGTCGTGTAGGCAAGGGCGTAGGTGCTGTCGAAATCCTTCGTTCGTCCTCCCTGGATGACCGCGGCGCAGTAGGTCTCCTGCACCACCGCCCGAATCGCCGGGTCGTAGATGCTCCCGGGGCGGGCCGGGTCGTACACCAGATCGGGAAGGGGCGCTGCCAGGATGTCCGCAGTGGTGTAGGGAGTCCGGCCGTTTTCGTACTCCGTGAGGATCGCCGCTGCCGGCGTGAGTCCCGAGGCGTCCACGGCGCTGGTCACGGTGCGCACCGGCGAGGGGTTGCCTTCTCGGTAGAGTTCGAAACGGACGTTGAAGGGTTCTTCCTCCGGTGTTTTCCCCTCTCTGTCCAGAGAACAGACGACGGTGAAGTCCCGGGTGGGAGCCAGTACCCGACCGCTCTCGGAGGGAAAGAGAACGGACATGCGAAGCGCCTCGGCCTCGCGGACGGCTCCGCAACAACAGAGAAGCGCGCAGAGCGACACGACGAGTCTCTTCATTGACGGCACCTTCTTCTTCGAGATTTTCGAGCCGAAAGAACGAAAATTTTTCCCGTCTCCGGGCGGTTTCGGAATGTTCCGGCGACAGCCGGGAAACCTTCCGGCTCGCGCCCGTTCCCGCTTCGTAAAGCCTCCAAGCTCCCATAGTACGCTGGAAAAGCCGGTGTTTCAATGCGTTCAATGCGGGCTACCGAGCTACGCCTTGGCACGTCGCGTTGTGTGCTTCTCTGAGACGAACGCAGGGGCTTTCCCCTCTTTTCGTTCGCTCCCGGATGTCCTATCCTAACAGAAAGATGCGAGGAGACATGGCGGCCCATTCATGCCATGCGTCGCCACGTTGTACCGCTCCGGAGGGAGGGAGGACCGTGACACTCGACGCGTTCACGGAGATGGCCCATCGCGTGGTGGATGAAATTCCCCCGGTGCTCTGTCGGGGGCTCTCGGGAGGCTTTCTCGTCGTGCCCCAGAGAATGACCGACCAGGGGTATCTCGTGTTGGCTCACTATGTGTCCGAGGGATCCCTCGGAAGCCGTGTCGTTTTCTACTATGGTTCTTTTCGGGAGATGCTCGCCGGAGAACCGCCTGAGGTGTGGGAGGAGGAACTGCGGGAGACCGCCTGGCACGAGATCCGTCATCACGTGGAGAATCTTGCCGGTGTGGACGATCTCGGCATGGAGGATGACCTGCAGGTGGAAGAATGGAAACGCGCCGCCCGTGAAGCGTCTGCGTCGCCCGAAGCGCCATCCCGGAAACGGAGAGGTTTCGGAATGCGCCGGCAGTGAGGGCGGTGAACGGAAAGCGCGAGAATTCCCGGAAATCGTCGTTGCAGCGGAAATGCATCGAGGAGGTGGCGAGGCCATGAGGGATACTGCACGTGGTGGAAAGCGCGTTTCGACGGCGTCTTCGGAGGCCATGTGCGGGAACGGGCATGGCACGGAGCTGTTTTACGAGTCCCCTCTGGGGGTGCTCGAGATACGGGGATGTGTCGAGGGAGTGACCTTCCTCGGATTTTCCGGAAGCGCTCCGGAGGGCGTGCCGGAGAAGAGAGGTGCCGCCCTGGAGGGCGTGTGGCGGAATGGAGGAGATGCTCTGCTGCGGGGGAAAGGGCTTCTCGCCTGTTTGGAACGCTGCGCGCAGGAGCTCGACGAATACTTCGACGGAACGCGACGGAGCTTTTCGGTTCCGCTGTGCCTGGCGGGGACACCCTTTCAGCGCAGCGTCTGGAACGTTCTGAGGCGTATTCCCTACGGAGAGACCTTTTCATACCAGGACGTGGCCCGGGCCGTGGGAAACGAGCGGGCACTCCGGGCCGTCGGAGGAGCGAACAATCGCAATCCCGTGGGCATTCTCGTCCCCTGCCATCGGGTGATCGGCAAGGACGGTCGGCTCGTCGGATACGGTGGTGGACTCTGGCGCAAGGAGTGGCTTCTCGCCCACGAAAGGTCCCACGCGGAGAAGGTGCGGCCATGACGGACGACATGGTCCGCGAGAGGGTGGAAGCGTACCTTCAACTGCTCCGGGAGCGTGGGTGCCGCCTCACCGAACAGCGCCGCATCATCATCGAGACGCTTCTTGAAAACGCCGAGGCCTCGGTGAGTGTCCGGGATCTCGCCGCGAAGGTTCACGAGAAGGATGCTTCCGTCGGTTTCGCGACGGTGTACCGCACGCTCCTGATCCTGGAGGAAATGGACATTCTGCATCAGACGAACCTGGGGGAGGGGTTCTCCCGCTTCGTTCTCTCCGAGAAGGGGGTACATGTTCATGTGCGGTGCCGTGTCTGCGGTGCCGTGACACGACTGGAGCAGGAGGACGCGAAGGAGAAAATCCTGGAGGAATGGGTCGCCGAAAAGGGATTCTCCCTTGTCCCGCAAAGTGTGCAGCTCGCCGGAATCTGCGAGGAATGCCGGCGAGCCGGACGACGTGAGGAAGACGCGTCGCCCGGCCCCGCTTTTTGTGATCGTGCCGGGCCGATGCGCCCTTTCTGCCGGCGAAGGCGTTTCAGGGGCGAGTTTGCATAAAGGGATCTTTCTCCACGACGCAGCGCCCTCCGGGAACACTCCGGAGGGCGCTGCGTCGTGGAGGGAGCGGGAGCTGCCCGGAGTGCTCCGCGTCAGAGCACTATCGCTCTTTGGAAGGGCTTGACGCATTTCGGGGAAAGGGGTAGTCTCTGTGGTAAATGATAGAGATTGTCATTATCAAAAGGAGGATGTCTCATGATCGCCGTTTCCGCAGAGGAAGCCCATGCATCGAGCGACGTTTCTTCCCGGTTTGCGCGCGCTCCCTTCGTGTTGCTTTTCTCCGACGAGGGGGTCTTTTCCGAAGCCCTTGTCGGCGAAGGAGGAGTCGATTCGGGCGCCGGAGGCACCATGGTACGGAAGCTCGCCGAGCGGGGAGTGACCGACGTGCTCCTGCCCCAGGTCGGTCCGAAGGCCGGGGCCGCACTCGCGGCGGCGGGTATGCATGCGTGGGGGCTTTTCGGCGACGCGTGGAGCGCCGAGAGGGCCGTCCGGGCGTTTCTCGCGGGAGAACTGCGGGAGATGCCGCTGTAGACATCACACATCGAGGAGGTTCTTCTTTCATGTCCGATTCTGTTGCATCGTCCTGTTCCGGTTGCCCTGAGGCGGCGACCTGCAACGAAACACCCGAGACCTGTTCTCTGCCCCCGAAGAAGGAAAAGGGCTCGGTGCGCCGGCTCGTTGCCGTGGGGAGCGGCAAGGGAGGCGTGGGCAAGAGTTCCGTCACGGCACTCCTTGCCGTGGCGCTGGCGAAAGAGGGGAAGAAGGTGGGGATTCTCGACGCGGACGTCACCGGTCCCTCCATTCCGAAACTCCTCGGGATACGGGCTCTTCCGGAAGGTTCACCGCTGGGCATGGTCCCTCCCCGGTCGCCGGAGCTTGGCATTTGCGTCATGTCGGTGAACCTCCTCCTGGAGGATCCCGCAAAACCTGTGATATGGCGCGGTCCTCTGGTGGGAAATCTCGTGCGCCAGTTCTGGGAGGACGTTTTCTGGGGCGAGCTGGATGTCCTCCTCGTGGATCTTCCTCCCGGGACGTCCGATGCGCCCCTTACGGTCATGCAGAGTCTTCCGCTGGATGGCATGCTCGTGGTGACCTCTCCTCAGGAGCTTTCTCTCATGGTCGTGGAGAAGGCCATGCACATGACGAAAATGCTGAACGTGCCGCTTCTCGGCATGGTGGAGAACCTCTCCTTCGCGGAATGTCCGAAGTGCAAGGAGCGCATCGAACTCTTCGGCCCCAGCCATCTCGACGCGTTTGCAAAAAAATGGAACGTTCCCGTTCTCGGGTGTCTTCCCTGGGATCCTTTCATTTCCCGCCTGGGAGACAAGGGCCGGCTGGAGGAGTACGCCGATCTCGCCCAGGGAGATTCTCTCGATGCTCTGGCGACGACCTTCCGGGAGATACTGCAGCTCGCCTGAAGAGAGACGGACGCAAGAACGACGGAAAGGCTCCCGAGACTCTTGGGGAGCCTTTCCGCGTCTTTGTTTCTCGGCGGGGGATTTTTCCCTGTTGGGCATCGAAAAAATGCGGAAGAAGTCCTTGACGAATGTTGACATCCGCCTTATTATTGATATAGATTTTCAATATCAAAAAAGGAGGAGTGCAGCCATGCCGGGACGCAACGGAACAGGTCCACGCGGAATGGGGCCGGCCACGGGGTGGGGGTGTGGACCCTGCGGTATGGGATTTCGGAGAGGATTCTGCAGAGGAGGAGCCTTTCGGGCCCAAGGCGGTTGGGGTGGTGGTATGCCACTGTCCCAGTGGGTGCCTTCTTCCGAGGTGGAACGCAACGCCTTGGAGCAGGAGGCGGAATACCTGGAGCAACGCTTGAACCAGGTGCGGAGCCGTATGGCGAGTTACGGGAAAACGGAGGAATGATCGTGACGATGACGTCGAAGGTGGCTTTCGCGACTGAGGGGGGACTGGTGTCGGCTCATTTCGGACATGCCCCGGTTTTTCTGGTGGTGACCATCGAGGATGGTCGCGTTCTTTCCCGAGAGGAGCACCCCAATCCCGGGCATGTGCCGGGTGCCCTGCCCAAGTGGCTTGCGAGTCTCGGAGCGACCTGTGTTGTCGCGGGAGGCATGGGAGAGCAGGCGCGTCGTCTTTTCGAGGCGAGCGGCATCCGGGTTGTCGTGGGTGCTTCGGGGAATGTGGAGCAGGTGCTCGAGACGTATCTCTCGGGAACGCTTTCCGGAACGGAAAGTTTCTGCAGCGGCAGTGGCACCTGTGGGGACCATTCCCATCACGCTTCCTGAGGAGCGGCGGAAGGTGCCCTTTCGTCTCGCCGTCGCCAGTGGCAAGGGTGGAACAGGCAAGAGCTGTGTCGCCGCGTCGTTGATCCTCGCTGCGGAGGATCGGGTTCTGGCCGTGGATGCGGACGTGGAGTGTCCCAATCTCGGCGGTCTTCTGGACTGGGAGAAGCGGGAGAGCGCTCCCGTCCGTATTCCCCGTCCCCAGGTCGATCCGGATCGCTGCGACGGGTGTGGCGCCTGTGCCGATGCGTGTCGTTTTTCCGCCATGCTGGTCTTCGGCAAAGGCCCCGCCCGGGTGAACGATCTCTGTCACGGTTGTGGCGCCTGCGCGCTCGTCTGTCCTAAAGGGGCGATTTTCGAGGAAGGCGTTCCCGTGGGGTGGATGACGAGAGGGCGCGGACGGGGCAGGGATGTTCTGGAAGGGCGCCTTTCCGTGGGGCAGGCCAATCCTGTCCCCGTTCTGGAGGAACTGCTCGCCGTGGCGGTTGGTGAAGGGCGTGATCTGGTGGTGGACTGCCCTCCAGGAACGTCCTGTTCGCTCGTGGCGGCCCTGCACTTGTGTTCGGAGGCGCTTTTCGTCACGGAGTGCACTCCCTTCGGCGCGGCGGACCTCTCTCTTGCGCTGGACGTTGCGGAAGCGCTGCAAAAACCCGCCATGGTGGTGCTCAACCGAAGCGACCTCGGGGACGGCGGCGCGGAGGAACTCTGCCGAAGGCGAAACATTCCCGTGGTGGCGCGTTTCCCCTTTTCCCGCGCTGTTGCGGAGGCCTATGCCTCGGGGATTCCTCCCTACCTTGTGGACGAGGCCTGGCGGAGTGCCATGGGTGCTCTCTGGACCGAGCTGAAGGAGCGTTCCCGATGAGTGTCTTGCGGGAGATCGTGTTTCTGAGCGGAAAGGGCGGCGCGGGCAAGACCTGCATCACCGCCTCTCTCGGTGCCGTCCTTCCGGGAGCGAAGGTGTTTTGCGACGCCGACGTGGACGCGCCGAACCTGGAGCTGCTCCTCGCTCCGGAAATTCTTGAGGAGGAGCCCTTCGAGAGCGGTCTTCGCGCGGAAATCGATCCGGGTGCCTGCACAGGCTGCGGCCGATGTGAGGTGGCCTGCCGTTTTCGTGCCGTCGCGGTTCGGGACGGACGTGCCCAGGTGGATGCTTTTGCCTGTGAGGGATGTGGCGTCTGTGCCCTGGTCTGTCCGGAAAAAGCCGTGTCCTTCGTTCCCGTCGTGCAGGGGCGCCTTTTCCGGAGCCGCACCGTTCTCGGATGTTTCGAACATGCCCGTCTCCGGCCCGGAGGGGCCAACTCGGGAAAACTCGTGCAGCTCCTGCGGCGGCGGGCCCGGGAGACGGCGCTTCGAGAAGGCGTCTCGGTGCTCCTCGTGGACGGACCTCCCGGAATCGCCTGTCCTGCCATCTCGTCCCTCGCCGGTGCGAACGTGGCCCTGCTGGTGACGGAACCCACCGATTCGGCCCGAGCCGATCTGCTGCGCATCGCCGAGCTGGCCGGGCGTTTTCGCGTTCCCTTCGGCATTGTTCTCAACAAGGCGGACCTTTCCCGCGAGGGTGCCCACAGGACGGAAGAACTCTGTGCGGAGCGCCACTGGCCGCTTCTTGCTCGGTTTCCCTTTGTTGAAGAAATTCCGCGGTGCATCGCCCGACGAGAGGTCCCGGTAAAACCCTTGGGGGAGGAGCTGCACCGCCTCGCGGAAGGTCTTTCTCTTTTGCTCACCAAAGCGGCGGAGTGCGGAACGGGAGTGTAGCGGAGGCGCTTGTTCCCGGTGAGAGGAGAACGGTGTTTCGCGCAGTTGTGTGCGTTCCGACTGCGCAAAAGGATTTTCGTGGGGTGCGGCCGCCGCCTGCGGCGGTCAGCCGCACTTTCCCGGGAGTACCTTTTTGTGGTTGAGCAACAGGTCCATGCCCGCGGTAGCGACTGGACTCCAGCTACACCTCGGAGGTTTCGACATACCCTGTCCGTATCAGGCGCCGCGCTGGTTGGGCACGTTTTTTCGGAGAAGAGCCAAGGCCGTCGTTCCTTTTGGGGCGGCGGCTTTTATCGTGAACGGTTGCTCCGGAAGGCGAAGTGTGGTACGTCTCTGGGGTCTTCCGGAGAAGAACGTGGAGAAAATGGTAAGGAAGCCCTGAAAAAAACGTTTCCATTTTACCTTGACTCGGGTTGCATCAGTGCGAGACGCCCTGCGGGGCTGACGTAGCCTTATTTCAGAGGTTGCGAACATTGAGGAAAGGACGGGGAAAGCGATGAACAGGATCGTCGTTGCCAGCGTGTGTGCAAGCGCTCGCCGGAAGGATCCCAAGTCGCCCGTGGAGGAGGGGCTCTTCGACGCGGGCAAGGGGCTGCGAAACGATGCACACTGGGGTTTTTCCGACAGGCATGTGAGCCTTCTCCGGGAGGAGGACGTGGCTGCGGCGGAGTCGGAGGCGGGGTTTCCCTTTCCTCCGGGCAGTCTCGCGGAAAATCTGAGGCTTCGGGGGCTTCCGGAGGAACTCCCGCTCGGAGCGCTTCTCAAAGGCCCCGAGGAAACGCCGGTTCTCCGGATTAGGGAGCGTGGCAAACGAGCGGACGAACCCCATTCTTACGATTACCGGGGGTGGTGTCTACTGCCGAAGGTGGGATATTTTCTCGAAGTCGTCCGAGGCGGTGTGCTGCGCCCCGGAGACGCGCTGCGTCTCGAAGAGACGGGCGGATCCGGAGAAAACCGCTGAAGGAGTGCTCCGAGGGGGAGTGTTACCGGGATGTGCTCTGGTCGAGGCACTCCACCCGGTTCTTCCCCTTGCGCTTTGCCGCATAGAGGGCCTGGTCGGCTCGGTTCAGAAATTCCGAAGCGCTCTCTCCCCGTCTGTATTGGGTGATGCCGAAGCTGGCGAAGACGGGCATGCCGCCTCCCGCGTCCAGCGAGGCGATCTCTCTGCGGAGTCGTTCCGCCAGGGTGCCCGCATCGGAGGCGTTTGTCGGGGTCAGGACGGCGAATTCCTCTCCGCCCCACCGGGCGAAAATGTCCGAGGAGCGGATGTGACGCTGCACCAGCTCGGACACGGCGACGAGAATGCGATCTCCCTCCAGGTGTCCCCGGCTGTCGTTGATGGCCTTGAAGTTGTCCAGATCGACCATGACCAGAGAGAGTGGTCGGCTGTGCTCTCGCGCACGCTCCATTTCCAGGGAGAGAAGTTTGTCGAAACGATGCCGGTTCAGGGCGTTCGTCAGGGTGTCCATGCTCGCGTCCCGTTCGAGCTGACCGATGAGCCGACGGTTGTTTTCCTCCAGAAGTTTCCGTTCCGTCACATCCTCCAGAATGAGGGCGACCCGTCCTGCCTGGGGGCGATAGAGCGTGTAGGCAAAACAGCGCCATCCCCCCAGAAGGGGCGTCTCTCCGGAGATCCGTTTTCCCGTTCGTGCGACGCGCCGCATCTGTTCGAACAGAAGGTGCGTTCGCCGGGCGAGGTCGCCTTTTTCGCCGCAGAAAAGTTCGTGGAGATGGGGAAAGAGGGTGGTGTCCCCGAGTCTGTTCTCCAGGAAGGTTGAGAAGAGAATGTCGTTACTCCTCTCCTGCGGTTTCTGCCCGGTGAGGCGCCGGAAAGCGGGGTTCGCGTCGAGAATGCGGAAATCGTCGGGAGCGCCGCCTTCGCCCGGGAGGAACTCGAAGAGGACGAAGCCGTTGTGCATGGTGTCGAAAAGGGACCGATAACGGCTCTCGCTCTCGGCGAGGGCCTGCGTGGCCCGCAGCTCCTCCGAGATATCCCGCGCGGCGACCAGAAACCACGTGGGAATGCCCTCGAGGTTCGGCACGGCGGAGACGGAGACCTTCAGAGGGAGGATTGTGCCGTCCCGACGGAGAATGCTGCAGGAAATATCGCAAAGCGCATGTCCTGCAAGAATGCGTTCGGCTC
Organism: Aminiphilus circumscriptus DSM 16581; assembly: GCF_000526375.1. Taxonomy (NCBI): domain Bacteria; kingdom Thermotogati; phylum Synergistota; class Synergistia; order Synergistales; family Aminiphilaceae; genus Aminiphilus; species Aminiphilus circumscriptus. Next base: position 661,695 of record NZ_JAFY01000002.1, read on the forward strand.
GTTCCGCAGTAGCGCGGTGTTCTTCCGGAGAAAGGAATTCCAGGACGCTCGTTCCCCGGATTGCCTCCGGCGAGGCGGCGCCGAGAAGGTTCGCGAAAGGGCCGTTGCAGAGGGAAAAGGCGAGGTCGAGATCGGCGAGAGCCATGGGAAGCGGCGATGCCTCGAAAAGTGCGAAGCAGGCAGGAACAACATCTCCTCGTTCCGGGGCGGAACAGGAGTGGTATTCCCCGGGTCCTGGTGTTCGTGCCGTCCCAGGGGTACGGTGCGGCGAATCCCTCCGGGGAGAATGGATCGTCTCGACACAGGCTGGTCTGTCGTGCAGTTCCGAAATGAGATGTCACCTCTTGCTGCGCGTGCCACTGCCGTCCCGCCGAGGGCGGCTTTTTCGCGTTTCTTCCGTCATCGTACCCGCTCGGAAAAGCGAGGTCCCAGAAAAGGCGGGATCTCTGCCTCATTCTCCGATGACGTGCGCCCTGTGGCGTGGAGACGAACGAACGAAGAATTTCCGGATAGTTTGATTGAGGAAACAAGGAGCATTATGATCCATAAGGCATTTTTGAAAAGAGTCTTGGGACTCATCTGCTTGTGAGAAGGTCGTTTTCCGTGATTTGACGGAATTTCGACAAAATCGTGTGATGGCCGGATCGCTCAAAGAACAGGATGGTTTCGGGCCGGAGATGGCGAGAAGAAGCGATCGTGTGTCGAGATGTGGGGAAAGAGTGGTGTGCGCCAGGGTGTGCAGAAAGGTTTTTCTTGTGTCCGACGACTGCCTGCTGGCGATGAACCGCACGTGCCCGGGAGTGCCTTTTTGTGCTCGATGCGTGTGTTCGGTCGGCGGGGCTCCGTCGGGAGAGTAGCCGGCCTGCCGCAGCCGGAGGGTGAAAAACGCCCGGAGGATTTTGGAAGGTCCCTCCCGTTTTTCTCGAAATGCTATACTTCGAGGCGTCAGCCCGGAACATGTGGGTCATGTGTGGCTCTTGGCTCCGGGGTGCCGGAAACAGGCTCTTTCTCCGTGTTTCATTCAAATTTGCCGGACGAGGGGGACTCTTCGGAGTGACCGGCCAGACGGAAACCCCCGCCGGAACGCAGGTGATGCATCGTGTTGGAGAACACCCGAAAAGGCATCTACACATTGCTGCTGGATCTCGTGCGGATTCCCAGCGTCTCCGCCTCGCCCTCCGGGGAGAATCAGCTCGCCGCATTTCTCAGGAACCGGCTGGCGGAGCTTCCCTATTTTCAGGAGAAGCCGCAGAACCTCTTTCTCGCGGATCTGGAAGGGGACCCGCTTCGTCGCACGTCGCTCTTCGCCTTCGTGGAGGCCGTTCCCTCAACGCCGCGGACGGTGATTCTCACCGGTCACTACGACGTGGTGGACGTGGACGTCTGCGGAGCGCTCAAAACCTGGGCCTTCGACGCCGAGGAGTACACCCGTCGGATTGGTGACGTTCCCCTTCCGGAGGATGCCGCTCGCGATCTGGCATCGGGGAATTATCTCTTCGGCAGGGGTGTCATGGACATGAAGTGCGGTCTCGCCATCCAGGCTGCTTTGCTGGCGGAGTATGCCGCCGATCCGGGAAAGCTGGGAGTGAACCTGCTCTTCCTCGCCGTTCCCGACGAGGAGAACAACTCCGCGGGCATGCGTCTCTCCGTGTCGCATCTGGTGCGCTTCGCCCGCGAACGAGGGCTCGACTATCTGGCCTGCATCGACGGTGAACCCTCCAACGCGGGGTTCTGCGGCGGCAAGGGAGGCGGGAACGCATCCCGGCGCATGTATTTCGTGGGCACCGCGGGAAAGATCATGCCTGCCTTTCTCTTTCTCGGCAAGGAGGCCCACGTGGGAGAATACTTCGGAGGTTTCAACGCCACTCTTCCCGCGTCCCGTCTCGTGCGGCTTCTCGAGGGAAATCCACGGTTCGTGGAGCGCCTCGGTACCGAGGCGCTCACGCCTCCCACGTGTCTCAAGCTCAAGGATCTTCGGGACATCTACTCCGTCACGCTTCCCGAGCGGGCGGCGGCGTACTTTAACGTCATGACGCTCTCCCGCACGCCAGCGCAGGTTCTGGAGGAGATGACCGCCCTCGCCGGGCAAGCCCTGGCGGAGGCGCTCGGGCAGGCTCGGGAGAACGCGAAATCCTTCGGGGACGAGGCGTTCCGCACCTTTACGGAGGAAACGCTCCGGGGGGGCACTTCGGAAAGGCGGGAGTGCCTGGTTCGGACCTATCGGGACGTGCGGGCCCTGGCAAGGGAAATCTACGACAGGGAAAACGCCTCCGCCGGAATGAGCCTGGAAGCGTATGAAGAGGCGTTTCTCGCCGCTCTTCCTTCCGGAATGGACGAGAGGGACCGGGCGCTGGCCCTCATGGGCGAGGTGGTCAATCTCTCAGGACTCAAGGGGCCGCTGGCGGTGGTCGGCTTCGTGCCCCCCTACTATCCGCATCGGGGCAATCTGCGCCGTTCCGACAAGGAGCACGCTCTTCTCGCCGCTCTCGCTGCGGTGGCGACAAAAGGACGCGAGGAGTTCGGCGAGGAGATCACCTATGTGGAGTATTTCGGTGGCATCACCGACATGAGCTTTCTCGGATTCCAGGGAGAGCCCGAGGCGCTTGCCGCGCTCGCGGAGAACATGCCGGGATGGGGGAAGCTCTACTCGCTTCCTCTGGAGGATCTGCTGCGGCTCGACGTCCCCGTGGCGAACATCGGTCCCGCCGGCAAGGACGCTCACAAGGATACGGAACGGCTGGAACTGGATTTCTCTCTCCGGGTGGCGCCGGAACTTCTGCGCTGCGCCGTGGAGCATCTCGGTCGTTCCTGAGGATCGCATCGATGGACCTGGCCGGGCTGGAGAGGTCCGGAACGGAAGAAGAGCGGGAGGTGCCCTGTGACGAACGGAAACGGCAGAATGAAACAGGTGGCGACGGCGTTGGACGAGCGCATCGACGCGCTCTTTCCCGCCTATCTGGAGGTGCTTCGGGAAAGCCTTCGCATTCCCAGCGTAAAGGGTGAGCCCCGAGAGGGTGCTCCTTTCGGTGTGGAAGTGCGGGCGGCCCTGGATCATGCTCTGGGTGCGGCGGCCTCTCTCGGCTTCCGCACCGTGGATGTGGACGGCATGATCGGCTACGCCGAGTACGGCGAAGGGGAGGAGATGGTGGCGGTCATCGGTCACCTCGATGTGGTGCCCGAGGGAACGGGCTGGACCGTTCCCCCCTTCGAGGGCGTGGTACGGGACGGCTTTCTCTACGGAAGGGGAACCGGCGACGACAAGGGCCCCATCTTCGGTGCTCTCTTCGGCCTGGCGGCCATCCGGGATCTGAAAATACCCCTGAAACGACGCATTCGCGTTCTCTTTGGCTGCGACGAGGAGAGCGGCTTCGCCGACGTGGCCCACTACGTGACGAAGGAGGAGCTTCCGGTGCTCGGCTTCACGCCCGACGCGGAATTTCCCCTGGTGAACGCGGAAAAGGGCGGTATGAACATGGAATTGCTGCGAACCTTCCGCGGGGACGGCGCGATCAGACTCCTCTCTTTTCTCGGCGGCAGCGCGCCCAACGTGGTCCCCGATCGTGCCGAGGCGCGTCTCCTCGTTCCTTCCAGCGAGGCCCGGGATATTCTCGCGACTCTCACCGCCGAGGCCTCCGCGAAGGGATGGAGCCTTGAGAGTGGCACCGAGCCGGCGACGGAACCGGACACGACGGTGCTCTTCCTGCGGACCCGGGGGATTGCGGCGCACGGCAGCACGCCAGAGAAGGGAGAGAACGCCGTAGCCCGCCTGCTGCTGCTCCTGACCGCGCTTCCCGGGGACGGCGAGGTGGCGCGGTGTGCCCGGGACTTCGCCGCCGTTCTCGGTGAGGAGACCGACGGAACCTCTTTGGGGGTTCCTCTCGAGGACGCCGTCTCGGGAAAACTCACGGTGAACCTCGGCATGGCTCTCTGGACTGCCCGGGGCGAGCGCGCCGGCGAAGGCGTGCTCGATCTCACCCTCAATGTGCGCCATCCCGTGACGTTCACCGCCGACGATGTGGTTCCCGCCCTGCGTGCTTCCGTGGAAAGAGCTGGGTTTGTGCTGGAGAACGTGCGGGGAAAGGCGGCGGTGCATTTCCCCGTCGAATCCGAGCTTGTGCGCAAGCTCCAACAGGCCTACACGAGCAAGACCGGCCTCGACGCGACGCCGCGCTCCATGGGCGGCGGGACCTACGCGAAGGGGCTGCCGAACGTGGTGGCCTTCGGAACCCGTTTTCTCGATGAACCGGAACTGGCCCATCAGGCGGACGAACGAATTTCCCTGGACCGCATGCGCCTTGCAATGAAGATTCTCGCCGAGGCCATGGTCCTTCTGGCGCAATAGGGCATTTCAGCCGACCGCTCCGGAAACCTCGGCACCGCCGGAGGGTTCCGGAGCGGAGAGAAGTCGCTTCTCCAAAGATTCCAGTTCCGCTCTCGTCTCCGGCGGAAGAGACTCCAGCAATTCCTTCCGCAGGTCCTTGCCCAACGCTTCCCGGGATGCTCCTTTCCGCCTGTCCGAGTCGGTCCAGCTTATCTTCCTGCGGCGGCAGTAGAGGTCGATGTCGAGAAAGCGCTCTCCCTCGGCGGAGTACTCCAGTCCCATGAGAAAAGACTTGATCCTTTCCGGGGCGTGGAAGGTGAGGAGGCGCAGCCGATAGGTCCGCACGGGAAGCAGAATGTGCGCCGTGTCGGTACCCCATCCCTCTCCGAGGACAAATCCTGTCTGGTGGGCCTCCAGCACGAGTTCCACCCGCCGGAGATGCTCTTCGTAGCGTTCGAACTTGTCGTACACGTGGATGAGCACCTCATTCCAGTCCTTGTTGCCCATGCTCTCGTTGAAGAGTTCCAGAGCCCTTGGCTGGAGTCTGCGGAAGGCCTCGTCGAAGGGCAGAGGGAGCACCAGCACCTGATCGAGGAGTTCCCGCATCAGAAGAAGGCGGTTCAGCGGTTTTGTAGTGAAGCAGACCACGGTTCCCTCCGAGGGGGTCCAGCGGAGCAGCTCCTTGAGCGTGCTCGGTGTTCCGTGGAAATCCTTTCCCAGTTCCTCCACGAGCGAGGACGTGTCCGGGCAGGTGCAGCAGAGCCGGAACAACAGGATCCGGGGGAGAAGGGACGCCGCCGCCAGGAAATGGGCGAGGCCGTCGTTCACGAAATGGCAGAGAATTTCCCCCGGCGAGGCGTTGCAGACGGCGAGGGATGGCTCCTCCAGCTCGATGTCCCAGAGAGGACGCGCCCTTCCTTCCGAAGCATCCACGAGGTAGACGACGGTCTGTCCCTCCCGGGTTTTCTCCGCAATTCCGTGGTTCCTGTGGATCTCCGCCGAGAAGACATCCGCAAGATACCGCTGCAGTGCGTCCTTTTTTCCTTGAAGCAGCAGAAGCCATGGACCTCCGCGGACGAGAGAGAGCACGAAGTCATTCTCCTTTCTTTCTTTGTGATTCTCCGGATTCTGTTTTTCCCCTTTTCGTCGGCACCGTTTTTGGGGTGCCGGCCGCCTTTTTGAAGCGTCCTGTGTGTGCAGGGATGTCAGAGAACACTGTCCCAGCGTTCCTCCGTAAGGGTTTTCCCCCAGATATAGTGCTCCTTCGTCTCCATAAGTGTGAATCCCCATTTTTCATAGAGATGTCGTGCCGCCAGCAGGTCGGACACGGTCCAGAGAAAGACTCGTTCGTATCCTTCGCTCGCACAGAAGTTCACGGCCTTTTCCATAAGACGGTTCCCGAACCCCTTGCCGCGGTATTCAGGCTCCAGAAGAAACCAACGAAGCTGGGCCGTTTTCTCCTCCGTTTCGACGACCGCGATGGAGCCTCCGAAGAGGCCGTCCTGTTCGACGACCCAGACGTTTCCCTTCCCCTTTCGGCGCGGATCGCCGCAGCCGCTCCAATCTTTCAGGAAGGATGCCATGCCCGCCATCACGTAATATTCGAACGTCGCGTCGAAACCGTATTCTTCCTCGTAGAGACGGGCGTGACGGGAGGCGATGCAGCTCAGGTCTCCGGGAAGGAAGGTGCGAATGTCCGGCTCCGGAGCGCTTCCGGCGTCGAGGAGGTGTTCGATGGCCCCCATCGAGAGGAGAAGACGGTGCATTTCCCGTGGCGACAGGTGTCCCAGCAGGGTTCCGAGCTGCCGATCCGACGCCGCTTCGAGCTGTTCCAGGGCGTTTTTGCCGTCCGAAGTGAGCTGGAGAACGGTACTTCGTCCATCCAGAGGTGACGGCGCCCTGACCACGAGACCGATGCGGCAGAAGCGCGAGAGCATGCGGCTCAGATAGCCCGGATCGAGGTGCAGAAGCGTGGACAGGTCCCTGGCGGTGCATCGTTCCTGGTGGCCGATTTCAAAGAGCACTCGCGCTTCGGCGAGAGAAAACGGACTCTCCAAAAGAAAACGGTTCGTCAGGCTCAGTATGTTCGTGTAGAACCGATTGAAGCGGCGGATGCCCGCCACGGCATCCCCAGAAAGATGTGGCATCGCCTCTTCCTCCCCGCCGGGGTGTTTGTTGTTCCGGGCTATGGTTGCATGAAACTCGACCGTTCTTTCCGCGAAAGACGGAACGATCCTTTTTGAGGTGTTGCGAAGAAGCCTAGCAAATAAACTTGACAAAGTCAATCAAATAAAAATCGAAGTGCACTGTTCTCTCCACATCACATCCGTGAAAGGTCCCTGAATCCACGACTCCTCAAGCGATCGGGGCGAGACCGGTTCGTCTTGTTCCGCCTGGCCGGGTTGAGTGCACGAGGACACCTCCAAACGCCTTGGAATGTCAACCCGAGGAAGTTCTGAACAAAGATCTTTCGCTTTTCCTTGACTCGGGTCGCATCAGGCTCTGCGAGGCGCCCTGCGGGGCTGACGTAGCCTTATTCAGAGATTTCCCCAACCAAACGTCCAAACGAAACAGAGGTGGAGCCGGTTCCTTCGTCCATGCCTCTCTGGCGGCGGGTTGCGGCTGGTCCAAATGAAACAGAGGTGGAGCCGGTTTCCGAGAGATCTCCGCCCAAAATGCGCCGAAAGAAAAAGGCGGAGAGGACTTCTCTCCGCCTTTTCGGGGAAATGCGGTTCGCGAGGTGCCGTTTTTGAGAAGACTACCGTCTCCGGAGGAAGAGCGCGGGAAGAAGGAGCAGCAGCAGGGGTGCCAGGTGGAATCCGCTTCCCGCGGAGCATCCGCCGCCACCGCCACCACCGCCGCCGGGTGTGGGCGAAGCGGTGGGGGTGGGGCCTTCGGTAGGCGTGGGCGTTCCGGAGGGGATGACGCCTCCCTCGGCCTTCACCTGGAAGGAGGTGGTGCGAAGGAAGTTCGTCGCCACGGTGGCGCCGTCGGGAGAGAAGACGAGCGCCTCATCGCCGGGGCCGGGAATGGACGGAGAGCCGTTCCGATAGGTTTCCACGGCGGCTCCCGAGGAATTCGAGGCGGTGACGTTGATTTTGTAACTTCCCTCCTGGTAGCTCGTGAGGATGGCGGAGAAGAAACCGTCGTTCGCCGTGGCGTCTCCTCCGGTCCCGTCATCGCGGAGGGTGAGCGGGGAGGTCGTGCCGTCGGGTGCGGTGAGTGTGGCCTCCATGGTCACTCCCCGCAGGGGGATGCCGTTTCGGCTCGCCCGGGCGAGGAGGCGGATCGGATCAGGGGGTGTCACGGTGCTGCCTCCGTCGGCAAGCCCCACCACGAGGCCGAAGCCTGTTCCCGTCTCGGGCTGCCCCGTGGCGGAAACGGAGACTTCGAGGCTCTGCGAGCCCGGATTGTGCAGTTCCACCCGCCATGTCCCCGCGGAGGGATTTGAAATCGCCGCGGTGTAGTCCACGATTCCTCCCTCTTCCTGGTACTCTCCCGAGGCGGTGACGTCTCCGAGCACGGGATCTCGGAGGGTGATCTCCGCGTCGGAAGAGGCGCCGCGCCAGCTCACGAAGAAGGTGACGCCGCCCAGGGTTCCGTCCACGAGGAAGGTCGCCACGTCATTTCCTCCGGCGGCGAGGGTTTTTTCCACGGCGCCGAGGTTCACCGTGTCCGAATAGTTTCCCAGGGCGGCGAAGAAGACCTCCTGGAGTTCCGTCTGGTTCGTGGGAGAGGCGAAGTACTGTCCCCCTGTCTCGTCCGCGAGCTGGGTGAGGGCCGAATTGCCGATGCCGCCCGAGCCGTAGCCGACGGTGATGAGCGGCACCTTCGCGGCCTGGTGCTCCGCGATGACCTCACCCATGGACTTGGTGGAGCTGTTGTCCGATCCGTCGGTGAGGAGATAGGTCACGCCCAGCACGTCCCCGCTCGCGGTCCCCTTGTAGGTGAGGAAATTCGCGAGCGCCGTGGAGGCCGCGTCGTAGATGGCGGTCATGTTGCCCGGGGCGAGGCCGCTGATGGCGGCCTTCGCCGTGTTCTTCACGGCCCGGGCGCCCACGTCGTCGGAGGGAATGAACGTGATGGGATAAATCTGCTCCACCGTGTCGTCGAAACGCACGACCCCGACGGCGCTCTCCTTGGGCAGGGATTCCACGAGGTTCCGCGCCGCCGCCTTGGCGTAGTCGAGGGGGCTCGGCGCTTCCGGCGTGAAGGGGTCGGAGCCCATGCTTCCGGAATTGTCGATGACGATCTGGTAGACCATGGCGGCCTTGGTGAGCCAGACGATCTTTAGATTCGCCTGGGCCGCGGCGAGGTGTGTTCCCGGCGTCACCGCCGTGGTGTACCAATCGGGGGAGGCGGGAGGATTGGCGAAGGCGTACTGGACCCGCCCCGGAGCGACCACGTCGCCGCTGACGCCGTCGGAGGAGGGATCCTGGAGGAGCACTTCCCAGCAGCTCTTGCCGTACATGCGTTTCTGGGCCGTGTCGGTGCTCGCCACGTAGATGTTCGCCGTGGAGTGGTTCAGCCATTTCACCTCGTTCTCGGACGTGGCGTTCCACTGGCGGTTCATGAGAGACGGGCCGGCGGGAGAGACGTCGGACGACCAGGGCCAGCTTCGGGGAGGATTGGTGTAGGTCGCCACGTATTCGTCGTAGAGCCCGTAGAGGAAATGCCCCGATTCGTGACCGAGGGTGTAGCCTCCGTCCGCTCGGCTCGTGGGGGTGCTCGCGACTCCCACGAAGGTGTTGCTTCCGAAGACGTCGCCGAAGTTGATGTGCTGTCCGGGTTTGCCGTAGCCAGCGATGGCTCCCGTGGGCCACGTGTCCGCCTGCCAGACCACCGACGCCTTGTCGGCGAAGGAGCCACCCTGATAGATGTAGACTGTTCCGAGCATGTGCTGGCCGTTGGACTGCTCGTAGAGTGCGTCGGACCAGAACTTGATCACCTCTTCCACTTCCTGGGCGCGGGTGCGCTTGGGATCTCCCGGGGGGATGCTGTCTGCGGAGAGGGTGTCATGGTAGCTGATGGTGATGTCGAAGGCGGTCTTGGTCACCGCCGCCGGATCGAAAGCGCCGGAAGTGAAGGTTTTCCATTCGCCGTCCACGAGCACTCTTGGTCTGGAGAGAAAGGCGTTGTCCGCGCAAGCCGGGCTCACGCAGAGCGCAACCAGGGCGACGACACAGCAGAGAAGGAGAAGGGTTGCCGGGAGTGCTTCGGAGAAGCCCTTTCCTTCGAACGGACGCGACACGACACGGAGACGTCCGCCTCTCAGTGTCTGGATGTTCTCCATGATCGCTCATCTCCTTTTCTCGTTCACACAGGTTTGATCCGGATATGCTGTCGCTGTACCAAAATGCCTTGAAAGCTCTCACATCTCTTTCCTTCATGTCTCACCGCTCTCTTTGGCCTGGTCGAAAACGCTTGCCAGTGTCGTCCCCGGGGGATGGCGGAGAAGTCGGGAGACCGGAGAGACGACAGGAGTGGAAGATGTATCGCTGCCATTATAAAAAATCATGCTGGGAAAATGTTACTTGTGCAGCGAAAAACGTCCCTATGGTTTTTATCCTGTATGCGTTGCGTGTAAAATGATATTTTCGCCTCCGGCAGGCGCTCTTCGCGTTGCTTTGTCCGTGTCGATTTTCCGAAACACGCGGTTTATACACCGTGAGACTTTGAGAATTCCGTTTTTCCTCCAGGGGTGATCGATGTTCCACGCCGCGAGGCAGCATTGAAAATCGCAGAAGTGTCCTTTTACGCGCCTTCCAGTGGGCGTACAATGGAAAAGAAAAAAGCGCGTTGAAAGGCGTCGGGGCGGAAAAATGCATTTTCGCCGCGGAAAGCGGGACGGGAAAGTCTTCTTTGCGACGGGGAGAAACTGAGCCCTGAGTGTGAAAAGAGGAGCTGACATGGACAACTACGCGAAGGTGACGCCGGAAATTCTGACAGCGCTTGAATCCGTCGTGGGCGTGCGGAACGTGTCCACGGATCGGGAAAAGCGCGAGGTCTATTCCTACGACGAGGTGAATCGGGGGTATTGGGACGGCGAGTACGTGGCGGAGGTGGTGGTCTTTCCGGAATCTCCGGAGCATGTGGCGGCCGTTCTTGCTCTGGCGAACGAGCGGCGCATTCCCGTCACGCCCAGGGGCGCCGGAACGGGACTCTCCGGCGGGGCGGTTCCCCTGCATCGCGGCATTGTGCTCTCCTTCGAGAAGATGAACCGCATTCTCGAACTGGATACGGACAATCTCACCATCACCGTGGAGCCCGGCATCGTCACGGCGGAGATCACCAAGGCAGCCCGTGCGGCGGGGCTCCTTTACGCGGGAGACCCCTGCAGCGGCGATGCTTCCTTCATCGGAGGCAACGTGGCGGAAAACGCGGGGGGAAACAAGGTGGTGAAATACGGCTCCACCGGTGCCTCGGTGCTGGCTCTCGAAGCGGTGCTTCCGGACGGCTCCGTCACCTGGTTCGGAGGCAAGCGCCGCAAGGACGTGACGGGATACGACTTCGTCCATCTGCTCGTGGGTTCCGAGGGAACCCTTGCGGTGGTGACGAAGATCGTCCTCAAGCTCCTTCCCCTTCCGGCTCGGGTGGTGGATCTTCTGATTCCTTTTCCCGATACGGAGAGCGCCGTGTCCTTCGTTCCCCGGATTCTCCGGGAGGCGAAGGTGGTGCCGTCCTCCATCGAGTTCATGGACAGGACCTCCATTCTCCTTGCCCAGCGCTATCTGAACATTCGTCTTCCCCACGACGACGCGGGAGCGCATCTCATCGTCCAGCTCGAAGGAAACGATCCGAAGATGCTTGCCGACGAATACGAGCGCGTCGGCGACCTCTGTTTCGCCCACGGAGCCCTGGAGGTCTTCGTGGCGGACAACCGAAACGTGCGGGACAAGCTCTGGAAAGCCCGAAAGTGCCTCGCCGAGGCGATCATGGCCTTTTCCGCCCACAGCTGTCTCGAGGACATCGCCGTTCCCTCCAGCGCCGTTCCGGAACTCATGCGGCGCACGGCGGCGATCACCGACAGATGGGGCATCGAGGGAGTGCATTTCGGCCACATCGGCGACGGCAATATGCACATCAATTTCATGCTCCCTGAAAAACGTTCAGACTGGCACGACCTCTTCTGCGGAGCGCTCCGGGAGCTTTACGCGGCGGCGAGAGACCTGGGGGGGACGATTTCGGGCGAGCACGGCATCGGATTGAAACGCCGGGACTATATCACGACGGTGCTCGATCCAGCCCAGGTGGAACTCATCCGGCGGGTGAAACGCGCCTTCGATCCGAACAACATCCTGAACCCCGGAAAGATCGTCCCCGAAGCGCTTTCCTGACGCGTTCTCCCGGGAAACCGCGCTTCCGGTGTCTTTCGTTCAGGGAATCTCTGAATAAGGCTACGTCAGCCCCGCAGGGCGCCTCGCAGAGCCTGATGCGACCCGAGTCAAGGGAAAGCGAAAGGTCTTTATTCAGGGCTTCCTCAGAATAGCCGGTTTCCGCCGGTTCTAGCGCCGCGTCGCGAGATCCTGGAACGTGAGATACTCCATCACGGCCTTCTTGCGCGCTCCCTCCGCGTCTCCCTGCGCATTTCCCCGCAGAATGGTCAGGTAGTCTTCGAAGGCGGTCCGGAAGCGTTCCCGGGCGATTCGCAGCGGTGCGTTCTCTCCCGGGATGGGATGACTTCCCATGTCCTCCGGAAGAGCGAAGAGGGTGACGATCACCTTGCCGCTCCGCAGCAGCGAGACGGTGAGGTCCTGGCGGCCCCGGGGAAGGTCCATGCGGATCGTCACACGTTCCCCCTGCGTGGTGGAGAGTACGCCCTCGAGCCTCTCCGCTCCCGCGGGTTTCACGGAGAAGGATGCGCCGTCCCCGGTGAGGACACGGAACTGCTCGCCTTCGAGGCGGAGCGTGAGGAGTCGGAAGGCCTCCGAGGCTTTTCCGTAGGACGTGTCCGCCTTCATGAGCACAGCCCAGGTCCCCTCGAAGGGGCTCAACGGAGGAAGGGGGATCTGGTCGGAAAGTCCCGGGCGGGAGTCCTCGGGGACCGTGGTGGGGATGGGCGGCAGTGCCACGCCGAAGGGGTCGCCCATTCCTTCGGGGAGCGGTGGCAGAGGAGGAAGGACGAGCACCCCCTGTTCCGCCTCTCCGGAGAGTGTGGTTTGATCGGGGGCTCCGCCCTCGGGCAGAGGAGGAAGGCCCACGCCTTCCGTCGGTCGAGGCACGTCCGGAGACCTGTTCATCTCGGGAAGGGCTGGCAACGCAACGTCCTCCGCCGGGGATGGAACGGTAGTCGGCGAGGACTCCGGCTCCGGCAGGGGCGGCAGTTCCACGCCCGTCTCGGAAGGCGCGTCCGGGGAGATCACGGGCGGCGTGTCCTTCCGGGACGCCGGAACCTCTTCGGAAACGGCTGTTTCGGAGGGGGCAGCGAGCTGTTCCGGTAAGGGAGGAAGCTCGGATCGCCCATCCTCCAATGCAGGCGAAACGGCTTCATCTCCGTCTCCGGAGATGTCGGGCGAGAGCAGGGCATCCACGCGCTCCTGAGGAGGTTCGGAAAGAGAAAACGGTGCCTGGTCTCCGGAGACCGCGGGCTGTGTTGTCAGTGTTTCCGGAAGGGGTGGTAGTTCCGTTGCCGTCGGCGCCGTTTCGCCTGCGGCGGGATGTGCGGCGGAAAGCGCGAGAACGAGGAGAAATGCAATGGGAGCCCTTCCTCGTGCGCGGGCAGGAAGACTGTTCCGTGGAGGGACCGGAGTCTCTGCGGCGGAGGGAAAACGCCGTGTGAACAGTTCGGGGAGGCGCGGGTTCTCCGGACGTTCCCTGTGCATGATCATCTCTCCTTTTGTTGACGATGTTGCTTCCACGGCTCATTGTAGCACGAGGCATTTCCCATCCGGCACGGCCTGTTTTCGTCCGTGTGCCTTCTTCTGTGGAGAGACAGGAGTGGCGGAGAAAGAGAAAACATGGTATTATTCAAGGTAGATATTTATCATAGCGATGCAAGAAAGGAGTAGGAGACGTGGAACTGCACGAATTCCAAGAGTATTGTCGCCTGAGGAACATTCTCGAACAGCGCTGTGAGGAGCTGTGCCATCTCTATGTGCAGATCTATTTCGATCTGGAGCGGGATGATCGGGAGATCCATGTGAACAGTGTGGAGACGGGGAAGAGCGGGCGCATTCTCATCCAGTATTCCACGGGACAGGAAGAAGAGATGCTCTATCTGCCTCCGGAATATCTCTGGCGGACCAATGAGGAAGTGCGGGTTCTCATGGAGCTGGATCGGGATAAAAAGGACAGGGAACTCAGGGATCGCCGGGCGGCGCGGACCTGAAAGGCAGCGCTCCATTCTGTGGAGGACGGTGTGGAACATCGTCGTATCCGGGAGTGATTTCCTCATGTACGGAGCCTTCGAAAAAGAGGGCTCCGTGTGTTTGTGTATTTTTTGAGATCCTTACGAAGCACACAAAAAATGATACACTGAGCGTGGACGGACATAACCGCCTCCCAGAATGAATATTGCATGGGAAACGTCGGTATCCGACAACTCCAGGGTTTTCCACGTCACGGAGGGACGACGGCCGTGGTGTTCGAATGTACAAAAAATGTACGGAAACGGAAGAGGAAGCGTTCTTCATGAATCAGGCGAAGTGTCCGCCTCCTGGTGAGACGGCGAAGACGACTCTGTCGGAGAACGAGGCGGGACAACACATGAGCGAAGCGCAGAACAATGGGGTGTTCCGTCTTTTGGGGCGCCTGGTGGAGGAGAGTGCTGTCTCCTTCGCCCTGCATGAGCACTGTGCCACCCGGACGGTGGCGGATGCGATGGACGCGCTTCGGTTCGACGTGTCGCGCCTCGCTAAGAAAGACCGTGGCGTTCCACGTTCGGGGAGGAGGTGTTGTCCTCGCGGCACTTCCGTTCCCACGGTCTACTGCGGTATCGGACGTCCCGACCGGACGCTGGAGATCGCTCCCGCCGATCTTCTGACGCTCTCGGGCGCTCGGAGCGAACGGTTTTCCCGCTGAGAGCGGAGGTGGAGGAGTCGGGGCTCTCCGTAAAATCTGTTCCGGACATCGCGTCTCCTTCGCTCTGTGGTCAACCGAAGAGGGCGGTGTGCGGCTTCATTGAGGAATTTCTTGTCGCTGCCGCCCAGCGGGAGAAGGTGCCTCATTCTCGCCGCATGAATGTATTTTCTTTCCCGATGAGTTGGTGTTCATGGTTCCGAACATGATGGTACAATACACACGGTGCGTTCCGTACTGTACCCCGTCATTGTAACGACTACAGAGGAGGTGGCCCCGGTGGCGGCCGAACAGCGACACGGCATTTCTTTGAAAATCCAGATTTTGGCGGGAGCTGCACTCATCATGGTGGGTCTCATCGCGGCGGTGTTCATGGGGAGTTATTTCGCTGCCAGGGACCGATTGCTCGAAGCATCCACAAAACAGGGGCTTGGTTCCTCATCGAGCCTGCAGATGGCCGTGGAAAGCGATCTTGCGCTGGTAAAACGCATGGCCTCGGCAAATCTCGAGATTACCGCGGGGCTCGTGCAGGGAGGGCGTCTCATGACGTCCATGAATACCGTCAAGGTCGGCGAGCGGGAGGTTCCCATCGTCTTCGTCTCCATTGGGGGGCTTCGGCAGATCACGGGGGATCACGCCATGGTGGACGAGTGGTCGAACCGGCTCGGCGGAGCCTTCACCATCTTCCAGGTCATCGAGGAGAACGGAAAACAGGAGATGGTCCGGGTGGCCACCACCATCGCCGACGAGACGGGGAAGCGCGTGGTGGGGTCGTCGATCTCCGCGGACGATCCGGTCTTTAAAGCCGTGGTGGAGCGCAAAGAGACCTTTAAGGGCGTCGTGGAGGTGCAGGGTACGATGTTTTACGGCGCGTACCGCATGCTCACCGCCGATCAGGAGGACAGTCCGAAACTCGTTCTCTTCGCCGGCATCGAAATGAGCCCTCTTCTGAATCTCATTCTCAACGCCCGCATGGGGGAAGGAAGCTACGCCTTCGCGTTCACCCAGGACGGAAAGGTCCTCGCGCATCCGGCGCTCGAAAAGGGAACGGACATTTCCTCGGCAGCGCCAGAATTCTGGGAGGCCTACGCCAAGACCGGAACAAGCGAAGAGGTCGTGAACTTCAGCTATCTTTTCCAGGGCAAACAGCGGGAGGGCTTTGTCTTTCCCATCAAGGAACTCGGCTGGAGCGTCGGCTTCTCCGTTCCGGACGAGATTGTCCTCAAACCCCTTGCGGCCATGCGGAACCAGATGCTCGTCACGGCGATTCCGGTTCTTCTCGTCGGCCTCGGAATACTCGCCCTCTTCGTGGGGCGCCTCGTGGCGCCGTTGCGGCGCGTGGTGGACACCGCCGGTGAGATCGCCCGGGGAAATCTCGCCGTCACGGTCACGGGGGACGAGACGAGCCGGAACGAGATCGCCGTCGTCCTGGGGGCCTTCGCGAGAATCACCGAATCCTATCGTGGCCTGGTGGAGAGAATGCTCGATCTGCGCCGTCTCTTCGACGAGCGTGGGGCGGACATGGCCCGCATCGGTGCCGATGTGGAGGAGGCCATCACAGGAACTCTCGATGCTGCCCAGGAAATGGTGGGAACGGTGAGTTCCATTTCCTCCGCCGCTGACGAGACGAGGGCCGGCGTGGACGAGGTGACCACCACGGCGCAGCACACCGCGCAGATCACCACGTCTTTGAGCGAAAAGGCGGGAGGCATTTCCGAAAAAGCCTCCGGCGACGGTGAAGCCGTACAGCATCTCGCGTCCGAGATCGAAAAGGTGGGAGGCGCGGGCAAACGGATCCGGGAGGCCATGAAGGCTCTGGAAGAATCCGTATCCCGCGTGTCCGATTTCGTGAACGCCATCACCGGCATCGCGGACCAGACGAATCTGCTCGCCCTGAATGCCGCCATCGAGGCCGCTCGTGCCGGAGACGCCGGTCGCGGGTTTGCCGTGGTGGCCGAGGAAGTGCGAAAATTAGCGGAGCAGTCCAATGAGGCGGCCCGGCAGGTCCAGACCATCATCGGAGAGATCCAGGAGCGTACCAAGAGCGCTACGAAGGACACGGAGCAGACCGTGACCCTCATCGGCGAGGCCATGGGCACCTCCACGACCACGGCGATGCGCATCCGGGAGATCGTTCCCCAGATCGCGGAGATCTCCGAGGGGGTTCAATCCATCGCGGCGTCCTCGCAGGAACAGCTCGCGAGCAACGAGGAAATCGCCGCCGCCATGGACAACATCCTCCATCAGGTCGGAGCGGGGCAGCGTGCGGCGGACATGGTGGAAAAAGCGTCCCGAAAGGTGGCGGAGCAGATGGACGCGCTTCGGGCCATTCGTGAGGAGCAGGGGCAGCTTCTCGAGTCGCTGGAGGAGATCCTCTCCGTGTACGTCCTAGAGGAGAAGGGCGCTCTCGGCGCGCCGCTCCCCGCTCTGCGGGGAGGAAAGAAGGGGTAGAGACGCCGCCTCCTGCCGAGGGGAACGAGGGTGGGGGCGAGCGCACGGAAACGTTTGAAAGGCTGGAGGAGACCTTCGGGAAATCCGGAGGAGAGTATGACCGGGAGGGACTTTCCCCTCCCGGTCTTGTTTTTCAGAATACCGCGTAGTCGCTGTCTTTCGGGTTGCAGAGGAACATGTGACCTGGCGAATGGGTGATCGCGAAGGGGGGACGGCTTGCCATCAGGGCCGCCTGGGGGGTCACGCCGCAGGCCCAGAAAACGGGTGTTTCGCCCTCGTGGATCGGAACGGCCTGGCCGAAGTCCGGCTGTCGGATGTCCGCGATGCCGATAGCAGCGGGGTCGCCGATGTGCACGGGCGCGCCGTGAACGGCGGGAAAGCGCCCCGTGCAGAGCACCGCCTTGGGGACCAGGGAGTGAGGAATGGGGCGCATGCTCACCACCAGAGGACCGGAGAGGCGTCCCGCGGGCATGCAGGGAATGTTCGTCTTGTACATGGGAACGTTCAGGCCGAGTTCCATATGACGTACCGGCACGCCTGCCTCGAGGAGCGCCCCTTCGAAGGAGAAGGAGCAGCCCAGAAGAAAGGCCACCAGATCGTCCCGCCAGTATTCCCGGATGTCCTCGGGTTCTGCCACGAGCTGTCCCTCTTTCCAGATGCGATATTTGGGCAGGTCGGTCCGAAGGTCCGCTCCAGGCGCGGTCAGTTTCGGCTCGGGATCGCCGGGTTCCGTGACGTCCAGAATAGGGCAGGGCTTGGGGTTGCGCTGGGCAAAGACGAGGAAATCGTAGGCCCACTCCCGGGGAAGGATCACAAGGTTCGCCTGTACGTGTCCGCGGCACAGGCCCGAGGTGGGGCGGGGCCATTCTCCGTTCCGGATCCGTTTCCGTGCCTCCTCGGGGCTTACGTGGGCCAGTGCATCCAGGGTCAGGGTCATGAAAAGAGC